>JAFGBI010000219.1 GCA_016933275.1 Polyangiaceae bacterium
AGCTCGAGCTCAAGTCCTGCCTGAGCAGGTGCTTGTTCTTCTACAAGTACGGCATCCACCCCGAGCTGGGCTACTTGTGCCGCCGAGACAGCCGCCGTGTGCGCCAGATCGCCCGGACCACGGTCCTCTCCGCAAGCGCCGATGAGCAATGCCACGAGCGCCAACCGGAGCGCCCAGAGGCGCCTGGCCCGTTCCCAAAAAACGCCTCTGCCCTCGCACCCGGTTCGACGCACGAGCCTGCCCACGCTGAGCTCTGACCTTCCCATCACGGCTCCCATCCTTCCCCGCGGCCACTGGCGCGCTCGGAGCGAGGTGGTATCATGTTCCGATATGAAGAACACAGTTCCACCTGATGGAACAGGGACCAAGCCCGCCGACGAGGTGACGGGATCGATCGACAAGGCGCTCGACGTGCTCTTCGCCCTGCACCATCGCGACCAGGCGTGCGGGGTGACCGAGCTCGCCCGTCACCTCGAGCTCCCCAAATCGACCACGCACCGGCTGCTGACGACGCTCTCGCGACGTTCGCTGGTCGAGCGCGATGGCCGTGGCCGCTATCGACTCGGGTTCGGTCTGGTGGCGCTCGGGCTGGGCGCCCTGGAGCAGGAGCCGCTCGTGCACGCGGCGCGGGAACCGCTCGCCGCCGAGGCGGCGCGGCTCGGGGAGACCGTGTTCCTCGTCGCTTCCCGTGGGGGCGCGCTGCGGGTCCTCGAGCGGGCGGAGGGCACCGGAGTCTTGCGCGCTTCGCCGCGCATCGGCTCCACGGTCCCTGCGCACGCCACCGCCGTGGGCAAGGTCTACTTCGCCTGGGCGCCGGGCGCCGTGCCTGTCCCCGACGAGCCGCTGGAGCGCTTCACCCAGCGCACCGTGCGGAGCCTCGCGGCGCTGAGGCGAACGCTGCCAGCGGTCCGCGAGCGGGGCTTCGCGGTGAGCAACGAGGAGTGGATCGAGGGGTTGGCCGTGGTCGCTGCCCCGGTGCAGGCCCACGCCGGCCTGCTCGGCACGATCGCGATCGCCACCGCGGCCCCCCGCCTCCAGGCGCTGGGTGCGGAGGCGTTGGGCGACCGCGCGATCGCGGTCGCGCGCGCCGTCGAGGCCCGACTACGAGGAGATACGAGATGACGATCTGGATGAATGGCGGACTGGTGACTCCCGAGCAGGCGCGCGTTTCGGTGTACGACCACGGCCTGCTCTACGGAGACGGGCTCTTCGAGGGACTGCGGATCGCGAACGGCCGGGTGTTTCGCCTCGATCTGCACCTCGCGCGACTCGCTCAGGGGGCGCTCTTGATCGGGCTCGATCTCCCCGACGGCATCGCCGACCTCCGCCGCGCCGTCGCGACCGCGGTGGCAGCCCACGGCGACCCCAGCGGTTATGCACGACTCGTGGTCACCCGTGGCGAGGGGGCGCTCGGCGTCGACCCCGCGACCTGTGGCCGGCCCACCGTGTTCTGCATCGTCGACCGCCTGACGCTGTTCCCCCCCGAGAAGCGAACCGCCGGCATCGATCTCGTGACCGCGAGGGTCCGGCGGCCGCCCCTCGACGTGCTCGACCCTCGCGTGAAGAGCCTGAACTACCTCAACAACGCGCTCGCCAAGCTAGACGCGCGCCGGCGCGGTGCCGACGACGCCCTACTCCTGAACGCGCACGGGACCATCGCCGAGGCAGCGGTCGCCAACGTCTTCGCGGTCCGCGACGACGAGCTCTGCACCCCTCCGCTCACCGATGGGGCCCTCGACGGCATCACGCGCCGCACCGTCCTCGAGCTCGCCCGCGGGTTCGGGATCCCCACGCGGGAGGCGTCGCTGGGCCATTACGAGTTGGTGAGCGCCGACGAAGTCTTCCTGACGGGTACCGGTGCAGGCTTGGTCCCGGTGCGCACGGTGGACGGCATGCGAGTGGGCCAGGGCCCGCTGAGCGTCTTCGAACGACTGAGCGGCGCGTACCAGATCCGGGTGGAAGAGGACACGCGCGCGGCCGCCTGAGCGGCCCCGGTCACGCGGCCAAACGCGGACGGATCAGCGTTGCTCGACGTAGGTCCGGACGAGCTCCGGGGTCATCAGCATCGCCTCGCGGATCGCCTCGCGGAAGACCCGAACGATGAGGCCCCGCCCCAGGTCGGCGGCCATGAACATGGAGAGACGGCAGCGCGTGGCATCGACCTGGGTGAGCTCGAACTCGGCCCGACCGTCGCGCAGGTTTAGGATCGGATCGATCCATGCCACGACCTTCTCGGGCGATGCCGCGAGCACGTGGGCGATGTAGCTCCCCGACACGAAGGAGTACCCCTGCTCCATCCGGACCAGGAGCTCCCCATGTCCGCCGCGTCCCTCGGGCTCGACGGCGCGGGTGTTGACGAAGATCGACCAGTAGGCCGAGGGGTCGAGGAGCGTGCGGGCGACGACGTCGCACGCTCGGTCGATCTCGACCGCCGCCGCCCCACCGACCCAACCCGCCGGGAGGCCCCGATCCGAGACGGCATCTGCCACGCCGGCCAGCACCGTCTCGGCGCGCACGGTCGCGCCGGGGACGTCGTCCGCTGGGGGAACGGCGCTCCGTGCAGGGGGCGCGTGGGCGACCGCGCGAGCCCCGCTGCATCCGAGGCAGCACCCCATCGCGAGGACCGCAGCTTGGCCTCGGTGCGCGACCACGGGGTGATGAGACGGCGTTCGAGCGATGCCGTCAACCGCTGGCAATCCAGGCCGGGGCCGGGGGCGCCCAGGACTACCGGCGGGGTACTCGGGAAGAGGTCCGCCGCGCGGGCGCGGGCTTGGGAGAGAGCGAACGCTTGAGCATCCCCACCAGACCAGAATTGCTCGTTCTTTCACGCTCACACCGGCGACGATAGAGGTGAAGCTCACGCGCCGCGTCGATGTTCTTCGGATCCTGCCGTACGACGTCCGCGAAATCGCGCATCGCGTCCACCTCGCAGCCAACGGCCTTGAGGACCCACCCGCGATAATACCGGAGCTCGGGGGCGTCCGGTAGCTCGCGGACCGCGCGATGGCAGTCCTCGATCGCGCGATCGATCTGCGCCGCACCGAGCCGCCCGCAGCGCACCCTGAGGTACGCGACGAACGCGTGGCGAGCCGCGAAATCGAACCGACCATCGCGACTCCGCTCGGCCAGCTCGAGGGCTCGCTCGAACTCCCCTCGCTTCGCCAAGATCTCCGCGCGAGCCAGGGACTCGTCCGCGCTCTCGCGCGATGTCGGCGGCGACGAACCCACCACGATGGCCGGCTGTGTCGGCGCCCCCGATCGGATCTGATGCATGGCTCGGTGGGCGAGCCCGCTCTCCTTGCGGGGCGGGCGCGGCGTCGACGCTCGGGGCGGAGGCGTGACCTCTCGGAAAACGGTGTCATCGGGGTCGGCCGGCGCGCTCCGCGAAGGAGCCGGCATCATCAGGGATTGACCCGTGACCCCGTAGGGTTCGCGACCGTCCCCGACGTCCAGGTGGCGGCAGAGCACGAGCACGTAGATGAGACGCTGCAGCCGTGGCACGTCACCGCCATGCCCGGCGACGAGCGCCGTCGCGGACGATGGCGCCCTGCGCAGCGGTTCCAGCAGAGCCAGGTCGTCCCAACCGAGCGCGAACAGATCGAGCCGCGCGTGCGGGTGAAACGCGAGCCTGCGATCACCCAGTCGCTCGAGGTAGCGCGCCAGCCGGGTAGGGTGAACGGACCTCTGCGAGCAGCGCCAGATCAGCGCCAGCGGGTTGGTCGGCGCCGGGGAGACGTCGGGGAGGACGTCAACGTCCGGGTAGTAGCCGAACAAGGTCGTGCCGACCAGCTCGGCCGCCCACTCGACGTGCTGGCACACCACCTCGCCGGGGTGGGGCAGCTCCAGCACCAGCGCCGGAGTGTGCGCCTTGGCGACGGTGCCAAGGTAGAGATAGAGCGCACTCTTCCTCCCGCTCGGCTCTCTGAACACGATGGAACCGGTCGCCCGCTGGGCGAGCATCGTCGCGAGGACCTCGACGAGAGGTGTCTGGCCTAGCTTCCCAATCGTCTGTAAGGCTGCGGTGGCACCCAAGAGAACCACTCCTTGCTTGGGGTTCGATGGCGGACGGCAGCGGCGCGCTGCGGAAGGTTCCCGCGCTCGGCCGAGGGCCGTTCGACAGATTGGGATCGGCGGCGCACTGCGATAGTTGAGAGCCGAACCCCGCGTTTCTCAGCGTGGGTCAGGCCCGCAGCCCGAGTACGGCGGCGGCTCGTGCCCGTGCTAGAGCACCGATCAGGTTGCCGACAGCAACGGCAGCGCTGGAGCGGTCTGCTGCCGGTTCGGTGCTCGAGGTTGTTGATTCGACGCAGCAATCAACCTGATTGCTGCTCTAGGTTTCGTTCGGGCGGGGGAGGCAAGCCCTCCCCCGCATCGGCCGCGAAACGCGGCCTCCCCCTCCTCGCCGCTGGATCAGCGGCGGGCGCCTCCGGCGCCGATCTGCCGCGCTGCCGAGAATCCGCGCGTGACGCGCGGGTTTTCAACCCTATTGGATCAGCGTGGGGCAGGGCCGTTGCGAAGGCTGGCCAGGGTCCAAGAATGGATCAACGGCGACGCGGGCGGCACTTTCGCGCGTGCCACCACGGACGACGACATCGAGGCTCGAAACCGCGAAGCCGACGGCCCGCGCTTTCGACCCCGCTCCGTCATCCTCGTCGACCAGTGGAGGACCGGGCCGAGCCCGGGCGCAGACCGCTCACCCCTCGGGGACCCCATCGGGGGGACCCAGGCGCGGACCGCGGACACTGTTGGCTCGATCGTGCACAGCAACCGCGGACGCTGCTGGCTCGATCGCGAACAGAGACCGCGGAGCGGCCAGACATTGCGGGCATTTCTTCCGGCTTCGTGCGGGTATCGCGGCCTGTCGGTACCTTCGTTCGGCCACGACGCGCCACACCCGCGGCATCGATTCCGGCTGGAAAGCCTGACCCCGAATCAGGAACCCCCTGGCGGGCCAAGATCAAGACGATACTCTCCTTTCGCGACAATCGAGAAAGAGGTAGGCTTCGCGCCTCCAAACCCTTTCGGATCTCGAAACCGGGGGAAGAAACATGACGCATCGGGAAATCTTCAAAGGCCTGTTTTTCGCGAGTCTGTTCACGACCCTCGCGGTTGGCTGCGGTAAAAAGGACCACGGCAACGGTGACGACGGAGGCGCTGCCGGTGTGGGCACCGGCGGCACGGCGACGGGTGGCACCGCCACCGGTGGACGCACCGGCGGTACCACCTCGACCGGTGGGCGTACCGGCGGCAGCGGCGGCACCGCCACCGGCGGCACCCGCACGGGCGGCACCAGCAGCGGCGGCAACGCCGGGAGCGAGGAAAGCGGTGGCGGCGGCGCCGGACCGGAGACAGGTGGAACGTCGACCGGTGGCACCTCGACGGGCGGCGTGGTGAACGGAGGCGTGGCAGGGGAAGGGCCCGCGACCGGCGGCACCACCACTGGCGGCACCGCGACCGGTGGCACCGTCGGGGGCGGGGGTGGCGAGCTTCCCATGACGGGCGGGAGCGCGGGAAGCGAGCCGACCGGCGGCACCGGCGGGGTCGTCGTCACCGGCGGTACGGCAGGCGAGTCCAGTGGCGGCACCGGCGGCATCGTCCTGACCGGTGGCACGGCGGGCGCGGCCGGCGAAGGCGGCGCGGGCGGCGAGGCTGCGATCACGAGCGGTGCCGGCGGCGAGGATGCCGGTGGCGGCGCGGGCGGCGAGGATGCCGGTGGCGCGGGCGGCTCCACCATCACGATCACGTCGATCGAAGACGCGACGATCTCCCTGTACGTGACCGAAACCCTCGGGGAAAGCGCCGTCCTCGGCGCAGACGGGGAAGACCGCGACTACCCCGACCCTGGCACGGGGGAGTACGGAGTGACGGCCTTCCTGCTCCGACCCGCTGCGGATGCGCTCGACGCGGTGCAGACGAGCGCCACGTTGGTCTCCGCCGAGCTGGTGGTCACGCTCCGTGACTTCGGAAATGCGCTCGAGATCGTCAAGGTCACCGAGCAGTGGTCGGAAGCCGACGTAACCTGGGCAACGGCACCTTCCGTTGAGACCGACATCATCGCGACGATCCCCGCGTCTACGATTGGGGAGGAGGACAGCGAGATCAGAGTCGATCTCACGGATCTGGTCGCGGAGTGGCGGGCGAATCCCGCCACGGCCTACGGCATCAAGGTACAGATGTCGAGTCCGGGCACCAACGGCGTCGAGTATTCGAGCAGTGAGGACTCGTCAGGCATGCCGCGGTTCGAGATCGTCATCGAGTAGTCGAAGTCGAGAAATCGAAGTCGATCGAGGGTCGGGCGCGGGGCGCTGCACGAAGGGACGTCCCCCTTGGTGCGGTGGGCCCGCGCCCGTCGTCTATTTCTCGCTTGCGCGCTGGAGCCACGGCCCCATGCGGCGCATCACGGCGGCGGTGAGGCCGGGGGCGCCACGCGACAGGGCCGCCCCGAGCTTGGCGTGGGTCGTGATCACAGCCTCGCGACGCCGTCGCGCGAGGGCGCGCAGCATCTGCCGCGCTGCCCGCTCGGGGGTCATCTGCAACCACGCGGGTACGGGATCGGCGCGAGCAGCTCGGTAGACGCCATCGCGATCCACCCGCCGGAACTCGGTCGCGATGAAGCCCGGGGCGAGATAGGTAACCCCGATCCCCTCCCGGTGAAGCTCGGGCCCCAGGCTCTCGGCCAGGGCGCGCACCGCGAACTTGCTCATGCAGTAGGCCGACCAACCCGGAAACGCCAGGAGCCCATTCGCCGAGCCCATGATGCCGATCACGCCGCGCGTCCGGCGGAGATCGGGCAACGCGGCGCGGATGCTCCGGATCACTCCGAAGACGTTGGTCTCGAACTGGCGCCGGTAGTCGTCCAGCGTTAGCTCACTGAACGCGCCGTCGACCCCGAAACCCGCGTTGGCGACCAGAACGTCGATGGTGCCGAAAGCATGCGCCGCCTCGACCGCCCGTTCGAGCTCCCCATCCGCGGTGACATCGCACTGCACCCCGAGGGCCCGGTCACGACCGAGCTCGCGCTCGAGCGCCGCGAGCCGATCCAAGCGCCTTGCGGTGAGCACGACCCGCGCCCCGAGCGCTGCCGCCTCACGGCCGAGCGCGAGTCCGATCCCTGCGCTCGCCCCCGTGATGAGGATCACCTTGTCCCGGTAGTACCCCTTCATGGGTGCGTCCTAGCCGAAGGCCGGGCGCTGACGCCAGCCCTGGCGGGGTCGGCAGCGGGCCCGGGGCGGCTGGGCGTCACTTCCCGACGACGACGAAGCGCGTCGTCCCACCGCGGCTCACCACGACGATCTTGCGCGCCTTGCCTGCGCGCCACACCGCCACGAACCGCTCGACGGTGGGCACTGGCTGGCGATCGACCTCGATGATGACGTCACCAGGACGGATCCCGGCCTCGGCGGCCACGCTCCCACGCTGGATCCCCGTGACCACCACCCCGGTCGTGACGTTCGCCGGGATCTCGAAGCGACGGCGGCTCAGATCGGAGAGCGGTTCGACGGTGAGCCCATCCGGCGCCTTTCCGGCAGGCTTTTCCCCCGGAGCGCCCGCCGCCGATGGCTTCTCCTTCAGGGTCCCGAGCTTGACCGTCACCTCGATCCGCCGCCCCTCCCGGACCAGGACAAGCTTGACGGAATGGTCGGCGCCGGCGCTCGCGACGAGATTCCGGAGCTTGCCCGTGGAGTCGACGTCCTTCCCATCGACCGAAAGGATCACATCGCCACGCCGAAGGCCGGCGGCTGCCGCCGGCGTTCCCGGCGCCACATCGCTGACGAGCACCCCCTTCTTCTCCGAAAGCTCGAGCGCAGCGGCGAGGTCGGCATCCACATCCTGGATCCCAATCCCGAGCCAGCCGCGTGACACCTTCCCGGTGGAGAGCAAGCTCTCCACGATGGGCCGTGCCATGTCGGCGGGGATCGCGAAACCGATCCCCTGGTTGCCCCCGCTCCGGGACAGGATGGCGGTGTTGATGCCGATGAGCTCACCCGCCATGTTGACGAGGGCGCCCCCGGAATTGCCAGGGTTGATCGCGGCATCGGTCTGGATGAAGTCCTCATAGGCGTTGATGCCGAGGTCGGAGCGACCCTTCGCAGAGACGATCCCCATCGTGACCGTCTGACCTACCCCGAAGGGGTTCCCGATGGCGAGCACGACGTCACCCAGACGCAGCGCTGATGAGTTGCCCATCGGCAGCGGACGGAGCGCCGATGAGTCCCCCTCGATCCTTAGCACAGCGAGATCGGACTTCTCGTCGCTACCCACGAGCTTCACGTCAAACTCATGGCCATCGCGGGCCGTGACGCGAAGATCCTCGGCGTCGGCCACGACGTGGTGATTCGTCACCACGATGCCAGGGGCCACCACCACCCCCGAGCCGAGACCGGGCTCTCGGCGCTCTCCACCCTGGAAGTCGGGAAAAAGCCCGAAGGGAAAGCCGAAGCCCGGCGGGAAGCCCTGCATGTGGACCAGTTTGGTGGCGCTCACGCTGACCACCGACGGCGTCACCCGCTCGGCGATGTCCGCTATGCTCCCGGCCGCTCCGCCGCCGACGCGATCGAGCACCGGGTGCGGGAGCACGGGAACCGGGGTCGGCGCGGGCGTGGACGGAGTGGTCGCGGCAACCGCGACGGGGGCACCGGGCTGCGTCCGAGCGCAAGCGCCGCCCACGCTGCCGAGGGAGAAGACGAGGACGAGTCCAGGGACCGAGCGCGAGGATGGGCGTCGCATGGCGGCTACAACCGGAAACCCCCGCGTTTCATTCCCTGGCTCGGGGCGCCGCCAGAGAGTCCGAACGATACGAAAATGACATGTTAATACATGCACTTAGCGCGCCGATCGGGCTCCGGCTCCGCTGGCGGCCCGGAGCCCGATCCAGGGCGTCTCGATGGAAGTGCTTGCGGGCACGATAGGCCGAACCGTGCCCGACGTCATCCGGCTCGTACCGGGATCTGCCGGGGTCTGAGGGCATCCGACTTGGGCAGGTGGAGGCGGAGGACGCCATCCTTGAGCTCGGCGTCGATCCTCTCCCGGTCGATGCCCTGAGGCAGGACGAACGAGCGCCGGAAATCCAAGTCGCGATGCTCGCTGACGAGCAACGCCCCCGCGGCGGTCGAGCTGCGGGTGGCCTCGAGGGTCAACTCCGCGTTCTCGACGTTGATCGAGAGAGCGTCGCTCTTTACGCCAGGGAGATCAGCGACGACCAGAAATTCCTCGCGATTCTCGTAGACGTCCACGCGA
Source organism: Polyangiaceae bacterium (assembly GCA_016933275.1). Classification (GTDB taxonomy): domain Bacteria; phylum Myxococcota_A; class Polyangia; order Polyangiales; family Polyangiaceae; genus JAFGBI01. Next base: position 9,238 of record JAFGBI010000219.1, read on the forward strand.
GGGGGGACGGCGGGACGCTCGCGGACACTCTCCGCGAGGGAATCACTTTGCTTCTGAATATGGGCGTTGGCCATGATCTTCTCCTCCTGGGAATCAAGATGCGCGAACGGTGATCTTGCGCGGTTGCACCTCGGCGGCCTTCTCGACCGAAACGCGGAGCACACCATTCTCTAGGGTTGCTTCTACCTTTTCCGGATCGACGCGGGAGGGTAGCTTCAGGCTGCGCGAGAAGCGCACCGGCGTGCGTTCCTGGCGGTGCACCGAATAGCCCTCTGGGGCGTCGTTCTTTCGCTCGCCGACGAGGGTGAGAACATCCTGGTTCAAGGTCACTTTGACTTCGTCGGCGCCATGACCGGGCAGATCCGCGGTGAGGATGAACCGAGCAGCGTCATCGTAGAGGTTGATGGCTGGATATCCGCTGACCTCGGCCGGCCACCGCCCCGTGCGATCCAGATCGTCGATCGCCCGATCCATCTGGCGCCGGAGCTGATTGAGCAGGCTGAACGTGCTGTCAAACTCGGGAACGTAGTGGAACATGGTCTCCTCCATGGCCGCGCGCAGCCACCACTTCGGGTGGTGAGCGCAGCCGGGTGTGTGAGCAATCGCTCCGACGAACTCGAGAGGGAGCCAGCCGTGAGCATGGCGAAAAATGGCCACGACCAGCCGTCTGTCAACGGTCCCCCTGGGAGCCGGGGCCCCGGACCGGGGCCAAACGGTTCAACCGCCGAGATTGCCCAGGAAAGTCGCGATGTCGAGGAGCGGGAGGATCTCGCGGACCGCCCCGGTACGCACCGCCGAACCGGGCATCCCGTAGACCACCGCGGTCCGTTCACTCTCGGCCACGACGACCCCACCGTGGTCGGCGATCTCCCGCGCGCCGCGTGCTCCATCGTCCCCCATGCCCGTGAGAACGACCCCGACCGCGCGCTCCCGACCGAGGCGGGCCACACTGAAGAACAGGCGGTCCGCGCTCGGCACATAGCGGTCCGTGGGCAGCGGATCCGAAACCCTGACCCGGAACCCGTCGCTCCCGGCTGCCTCGAGCTCCATGCACTTCCGACCCGGGCACACGAAGGCCATGTTGGCGCCGACCGTCATCATGTCTTCGGCCTCGCGAACCTGCAGCGGACACCGCCGATCCAGCCGCTCGGCGAAGGTCCGGGTGAACTTCTCGGGCATGTGCTGGGCGATCAGGATCGCCATCTGGCTCCGCCGCGGGAGGCGCGACATCAGCTCGACGAGGGCCGTCGGACCGCCGGTCGAAGAGGCGATGGCGACCAGATTGCGCGGTGGAATGACCCGGGTCGGGGCGGCGGTGACGAGGTCGCTATGGGAGTCGAGCCGAGCGCGGGCCGGGCTCGCGGCGACCCGGAGGTTGCGCGTGAGGAGTACCTTCTGCAGCAGCTCTTCGCGAATGGATCGGAGCTCCGCGTCGTCGATCCGTTCCGGCTTGGCCACGAAGTCGATCGCGCCGAGTTCGAGCGCCTTGAAGACGTTGTCTTTCTGCGCGTAGCTCGAGACGACGATCACCGGGGTCGGCATCTTGGAGGTCAGGATCCGGAGGAACGTGAAGCCGTCCATCCGAGGCATCTCGAGGTCGAGCGTGATCGCGTCCGGCTTCAAGAGACCAACGAGGCGTAGGGCTTCCTCGCCATCCGCGGCCTTTCCCACCACCTCGACCTGTGCACTCCCGGAAAGGATGGCGGTGATGCTCCGGCGGTTGAAAGCCGAGTCGTCTACGACCAGGACGCGAAGCGGCGGCCGAATGTCCGTGGTTCCCGTCGTCACCGTGACCTCGAGGGATCGATGCGTTGAGCTGCCGGCGGTTTACGGTACACCAAATCCTCGCGGAGGTGCACGAGTTCGAACGCGGTCGAGACGTTGAGGAGAGACTCCGAATGGCCGAGCATCAGGTAGCCCCCCGGCACGAGCCGTTCGTACAGATTGTCGATGACCTGGCGCCGTGACCGCGAATCGAAGTAGATGAGAACATTGCGGCAGAAGACAGCATCCACCCTGCCAACAATGGCTGCCCGGGCGCCGTCCAGCAGGTTTAGTTGGCCAAAGTGACACATCTTTCGGATGTAGTCGACAACCTGGTCGCCCTCGGGCGTCTCGTAGAAGTACTCTCCGCGGACCGCGGCAGGGATGGCCCGAAACGAAGCACCGCGGTAGATCCCTCGGCGCGCGATGGCGATGCTCCGCCGTGAAATGTCGCTGCCGACGACCCGCACGTCCCAACCGGAGAAGAGTCCGCTCTCGTGCACCAGCATCGCGATGGTGTAGGCCTCCTCCCCCGTCGAGCAGCCCGCGCTCCAGATCGCCAGGCGCCGGCGCACGCGGTTCTCGTCGGCGAGCCGCGACAGGACTTCGTTCCGGAAGCAGCGCAGCTGGTACTCCTGACGGAAGAAGTAGGTTTCGTTCGTGGTCAGCGCCTCGACCGTCTCCTCGAGCTCGGCTGCACCGTTGGGGTTGAACCGGAGGTAGCTGTAGTAGTCCTCGAAACCGGCCAGGTCGAGGGCGATGACGCGCTCGCCGAGCCGACGCTCGAACGAGAGCACGGCCTCGTCGTCGAAATGGAGACCGAACCGCTCGTTCACGAGATCGCGCAGGAGGCGGAACTCCTCGGCCCGGAGACGCCGGTAGGTAACGATGTTCCGGGTCGAGCTCATTCCCCTCCGGACCCTCCACGGATCGGCGGTGAGGTGGTGGTCCGACGGATCCCTGAGGAGGAGCTCTCGATCTCGACGAGCGCTCGCTGGATCGCCTGCCGGACGAGCGGCTCGGCCTCCCGCGCCAGGCGCGTCTTCAGACGCGAGGTGACGCCTTCTCCCCCTCGACGCCCGAGGAGGTCGGCGGCGAGCCGCCGCACGTCCCAGGCGTCGTGGTCGAGGCACGCCGTGACATGGGGACGGACCCGCGCATCCCCCTCCTCCGCCAGGCGCTGGAGCGCCGCCTTCACCACCTCGACGTCATCGTGCCAGATCCCCTCGAGCAGGGCGTCCACGCGCTCCGGACTCGGTACTCGAGCCACCGCCTCGACCGCGGCCACGGCAACCATGGGCGCTCCGTCTCGTACCTGCTGCCGGAGGAGCGGCAGCGCCCGCGGCGCCGCGGCCTCGCCGAGCGCGCGAACGGCCTCGGCCACCAATTCGAGCTCCGTGCTCCTCGACACCAGATCGAGCAAGGACTCGACGCCGACGCAATGCCCTGCCGCGCTCCGCATCTTGCCGAGCGCGCGTGCCGCGGCGGCCCGCACCGTGGGCTCCTCGTCGCTCAGGGCAAACACCACCGCTTCCACCGCCGCCGGCTCCGCCCGATAGGCGAGCGATTCGAGCGCAGTACGACGGACCAGGGGATCGCCGTGCGAAAGCGCCTGAGAGAGGAATGCAACCTCCTCGTGCTCGCCAGGCCGGACCCGGTCCCGGACCACCCCCATCACCAGAACCGCCGCCAGCGTCTCGTCGCCGTCGGGACGCGCATTGGCCACGAACGCCGCCGCCGCCACCTCGTTCCGCGCAGCGATTCCGGAGACGGCAGCCATCGCAGCACGTCTAACCCAGGGTGACGGATCCCCGAGCCGAGCTGCTACCGGACCGAGGCACGTCGCGTCCCCGAGCGTCGCCAGCGCACCTAGCGCGGTGGCGACCTCCTCGGGGACCGATGACTCGAGGACCGCGCGCAATCCCGCGACCACCGCGGGATGCTCGAGCGGGGGCGCTAGCTGACCGAGCAGCTCAGTGCAGAGGGCCCGGGTAGGACTGCTGCCCGCCGCGACGTGTTCGAGCAAGGGGCCCACCGCCACGTCGCCGAGCGCCAGCAGGGCCTCCTCGGCTTCGCCCGCGACTCGCTGGTCGGCCAGTACACGCACGGCGGTGCGGGCGGCCGCGGCGCTGCCGAGCGACCCCAACAGAACGACGAAGCGACGGCGACGCTCGACCACCTCACCGCGCTCCGCCTGTTCGAGAACGCTGGCCGCGACCGCGGCGCCCAGCCCCGCGAAGCCCGCGCGAACGATACCGTGGGATTGCGGCGAGGCACGCACGAAGTCCACGAGCGCGGCCACCACGTGATCGCGAACGGCCCCCCGTGCGCCATCCAGCATCGCCACGAGCACCGGCGCCGCCTCGGGATCGGCGCGACGTCCGGCCGCCACCAGCGCGGCCACCCTCAGCACGGGGTCCTCGAGCCAGGTGGCGATGCGCACGAACGGCACCGCGACGCCGAGGTCGTTGAGCCCCGTCAACGCCGCCAGCCGCAGCATCGGATCGGGTTCGTGGAGGAGCGATTCGAGCACGGGCACCGCCGTATCGACGCTGGTCTGTCCCACCTGCACGAGCGCTTCCACGGCGGCGACCCGGACATTGGGATCCACGTCCCCGATCATCGAGCGGAGCAGGACCAGCGCCGCATCGGCGCCCGAACGCCCGAGGGCCTCGGCAGCGAGCTTGCGCCCGTCAGCGTCGAGCGCGGGTAGGGTGACGCTCAGCAGGTCCACCGCCGCGGCGCCAAAACCGGCGACGGCCTCCACCGCTGCGTTGCGTCGCCCGACGTTGTCATCGCCGGGCTGGAAGACGCCAATGAGCGCCGGCAGAACCGCGGGGTTGTCCGCCAACGCCACGGCCACGGCGATGGCTTCCGTGCGGACCCGCCAGTCCTCGTCTCCGAGTGCGCAGAGGAGCGGCTCGACCACCCCGACCCCTGACACCTCGGCGAGAGCGGCCGTGGCGACCCGCCGGGCTTCGGGGTCGACGGATCGCAGCGCCTCTCGGATCTGGACCACTTCCATCTACATGCCCCTGGAAGACGCCAGCAATCCCGACTGCGCGAGCGGCTGCATCAGATCACGGAACCTCCCGAGGTCGAGAACGAACGTGAGGACCCCCTCGTGGGTCGTCACCCCGGTGATCCCTCGCGCATCGTCCCCTTCTCCGAAGGCTGGCGCGGGCCTGAGCTCGGTGCCCCCCGTTCCGAAGACCTCGGTCACTTGGTCGACGACCATGCCGACGGTCTGTCCCTCGACCTCGACCAAGATCCACTTGCTCCGTCGGTTGTCCTGGAGCCGCGAGAGCCCGAACCTCACCCGGAGGTCGATCACCGGAACCACTTGACCGCGATGATCCGCGACGCCGGCGATCGCAGCCGGTGCGTGCGGCAAGGCGGTCAACGTCACCGGGTTCACGATCTCCTTCACCGAGGCGATGGAGACGGCATAGGCGACCTCACCGACCGTGAATCCGACCAGGCTCTTCTGCGGGTCGGGGCGTTGCTTGGCAGCGGGCATGGGGTTGGCTCCGGGCTAGGCGGGAACGACGCTCGCCAAGTCGAGAAGGATGAATTCCGCCCCGGGCGCGCGGCCGATGCCAATGAAGTGCTCGGCGACGTCCCCACCGAGCACGGCCGAGGCAAGCTCGACGTCCGACTCGGAGAGCCGGATCACCTGACGCACCTCGTCGACCAGAAGGCCGATCACCTCCCCCTGGTCGGACTCTGCCAGCAGGATGCGCGATCGTCGCGAAACGGTCGCTGCCGTGACGCCGAGCCGGCGGCGAAGATCGATCACGGTGACGAGGAGCCCCCGAACGCTGCACACGCCGAGGATCTCGGGGGCGGAACGCGGCACCTCGGTGATGGGCGGCGGGCTCAGGATCTCGCGGATCTTGGTCAGCTGCACGGCGTAAAGCTCGCCATCGAGGACGAAGGCGAGAAACTCGAGGACGGGGCCGCGATTGAGATCGCCCCTCCGAGCCAACCGACCCACACGTGGATTCACGAGGTCACCCATCTCCGTCCCCCCGAACGCTCCCGCGTCTCGAACCCGGTCAGAAGCTCGTCGATGAGGGCAGCGGCGTCGATCACGAGGCCGACACGTTGATCCCCGAGCTCGGTCGCCCCGCTGAACCCGCGCACTTCTCGCAGCGATCGGCCCAGGGGCTTGATCACGATGTCCTGTTGGCCGAAAAGGTCGTCCACCACCAGCCCCAACCGCCGGTTGCCGACCGCCGCCACGACGACGAACTGGCGCCGCCAGCCGGGCGGTACGTCGAGGCGCAGCAGCCGGTGGAGTCGGCAGAGCGGCAACGTCGAGCCCCGCAGCGTCATCACTTCTCGACCATCGACCACGCGCACTCCCGACTCGTCGAGCCGGATGGCCTCGGACACCGTCGCTAGCGGGATCGCGTAGGTACGACCAGCCACATCGACGATGAGCGCGCTGACGATGGCTAGGGTGATCGGCAAGGTGATCGTAAGCTTGGTACCGATACCGCGTTCGCTCTGGACGTCGATGACGCCGCCGAGCTTGCCGATATTCGTCTTCACCACATCCATTCCGACGCCACGACCACTCAGGTCCGAAGCGGCGTCGCGCGTCGAGAGCCCCGGCAGGAAGATCAGCGCCAGGAGCTCGTCTCGAGAGAGATCGGACGCCTCTGCGGTCCCCACCTTGCCCATTGCCACGGCCTTGGTGAGGAGCACCGCCTCGTCGATCCCAGCGCCATCGTCCTCGATCTCGATCATCACGTGATTGCCCTTCTGGAAGGCGTTCAACGCGATGGTACCCGCGGTGGGTTTGCCGACGCTCGCTCGAACGTCGCTCTTCTCGATGCCGTGATCGATGGCGTTCCTGATCATGTGCATCAGCGGGTCGCTCAGCTCCTCGACGATGAGCTTGTCGATCTCGGTTTCGGCGCCGGTGATGACGAGACGGATCTCCTTGCCGGCGTCGCGACTGATCTGGCGAACGACCCGAGCCAGCCGGTCGAACACCTGCCCGAGGGGGACCATGCGCACCTCGAGGATGCCGTCCTGTAGCTCCGCCAGCCGACGATCGAAGCTTCGGTGCATCCGCATCAGCTCGGACCCGAACTGCCGCTGGCCCTCGGCACGCAGCCGTTCGGCCAGTCGCGAGAGGGCGCTCCTCACGATGGCAAGCTCGCCAACGATGTTCATCAGGTGGTCGAGCTTCCTGATGTCGACGCGCACCGTCTGCGTCACCGAACGAAGCGAGGCCTCGTGATGCTCGACCACCGGCACCGGCACTTCGTCCTCACGCCGCACGGACAGCCCGCCCCCGGCCGCAGGTGCGGGCTCCGACTGCTCGATCACCACCGCGACCGCCGGGACCCCCATCGGCCGCACGGTTGGGCGGCGACGGCGCGGGACGGCCTCGATCACGATGTTGTCGGCACCCAACGCCCCCACGAGAACGGCGAGGTCTTCGCTCGACGCCATCATGAGGTCGAGGTCGATGGTGTCTCCGCCTCCGACATCGCCAGTTGGCAGATAGGTGATGATCTCGCCGTGAAGTTTGGCGCGGTCCTTGATCTCCTCCAGCGCTTTGTCGATCGTGTTGAGGTCGAAAGCAACCCGAAGACGATAGAGGTTCAACCCCTGCTCGATGTTCGAGCGAAGCCGGTGCTCTTCGTATTCGGTGAGCACGGCCAACATCCCCGGATCGAGATCGTACTCGTCCTGCTGAGTGGGCCGCGATGGGACCGCACCACCGATTGCGGCGAGACGGGTGAGCAGCTCGTCCAGGACGGGAATGGGCTCGTCAGTCGAGCTCTTCTCCGCGGCGAGCAGCCTGTGGTAGGCCTCGACGGCAACGAAAAGGACGTCCAGCACCGCCACGGTGAGCGGCTGGCGACCAAGCCGCACGTCGTCCAGAAGATCCTCGAGCGTATGGGAGATCGAACCGATCCGCGTCGCTCCGAACAACCCGGCGAGGCCCTTCAGCGTGTGCACGGCACGGAAGGCTTCGTTGACGAGCGACGGGTCGGTCCGGCCCTGCTTCTCCATGGCGTCGATGGAGAGCAGGTTGCGCGACAGAGTCTCGATGATCTCCTGCGCCTCGGAGAAGAACTCGTCCCGCGTCTTGTCGGTGATCTCGATCATGCAGTCCGGCGCGCCCCCGCCGCGAGGTGGCGTGCGGCCTCGGCCCGCAGCGACTCTGGAGAGAACGGCTTCGGCAGGTAGGCGTTGGCCCCGAGGGCGAGGCCCCGTTCGCGATCGCGCTCGGATGAGCTGGTCGAGATGAGGAGCACCGGCGTGTCCCGGTGCTGGTCGCTGCCCCGTATGAACTGCACCAGCTCGAGCCCGTTGATGTGCGGCATGTTGACGTCCGTGATGACAAGGTCGTACGGACCCCGCGGGAGTAGTCTGAGCGCGTCGAACCCGCTCGCGGCCTCGACCACCTCGATCTCCCCGAGATCGGATTCCTCCGCCTCGAGCGCATTGCGCACGAAGGCGCGAACGCTGACGGAATCCTCGACCACCAGGACTCGCAACATCGCGTTCATCCTAGCAGCCCGCCCGGCCCAGAACATCGCCCTACCGCCCATGCCCGTCCCGAGCCTCGGGAGCGCGCCCCGGGGTGTTGCCTCGGGCGCTCCATGGGCTCCCGGGCGCGGAGCGCTGCCCGCCTGGGGAAACCCGCAACCCGGGAGGCGGACCAGCCGGGATGCTCCCCGTTTGGCCGGGGCCGCCGAGACGTCCCGAATCGATGCAGCGGACCTCGGGAATTTGGACTATCTTGGGATCGGACGAACCCCGGGCCCAGTGATGAGCGCCAACCGCAATCCGCCACGACCGCCGGATGGCGCCGCAACTCCGCCCCTGCCGGCGGGGCGCGACGCGGTAGTGGCTCGGCCACCCGGCGCGGACGTTGGGCCAACGCCGCAGCGGCGCGAGGGGGAACGAACCGCGGGACCGGATCCCCGAGCCATGAGCGAGCCGGAGCGCCCAGACGACCATGGCGCCGAGGCAGAGACCCACCTGGAGACGATCGCGCAGGCGATCGAGGAGGCATCGCGCGCGCTCGCGGGTGCGCGCCGCGGCAACGAGGCGCTCGGCGTCGAACTCCGCCGGTTGCGGCGCGAGCGAGAGGAGGGATCCGTCGTCGTCCGCCGTCTGCAGGCCGAGCTGGCAACCGCAGCCGCAGACGCAGCCGTCGCGCACCGAACCGTGACCGACCTTGAGCGGGAACGCGAGCGAATGCTCGAGGAGCAGGACGCATTCCTCGCGGCCATCCTGGACGAGAACGAGGACGCTCTGCGCGAGCTGCAGCAGCGGTTCTCCAATGCCGAGGCTCGGGTGCTCGCGACCGAGATCCAACGCGACGAGGCCCTGGCGAAGGCGGCGCGAAGCCGAGAGGCCGAGCAGCGGACCGAAGCGGATCGCGCCGAGATCCTTCGAGACCATGCCCGCATCATGGAGGAGAGCGCGGCACTCCAGTCGGCCGCTGCCACGCTCACCAAGGACCGCGACCAGGCGCGCGCCGAGCTCCGCGACCTCACCAAGGAGCGCAACCAGGCGCGCGCCGAGCTCCGCGACCTCGCCAAGGACCGCGACCAGGCGCGCGCCGAGCTCCGCGACCTCGCCAAGGACCGCGACC
>JAFGBI010000220.1 GCA_016933275.1 Polyangiaceae bacterium
ATCACGGAGTCCACGAACGTGCGGCACACCTCGCCGCAGAGCTCGCCGTCGAAGGCGAGGCGCGCGCGCAGCTCGAACGGGAGCGTGTGCACGAGCTGGCGCAGCGGCGCGCGGAAGACGCTGATGAATGAAGTACTGCGACAGATCGTCCTCGCAGAACTCCCATCCGGAGAAGGCGATGGCACTGCGGGGAATGTCTTCCCATTGCGAGGTGACCGCATCGCGCACGATCTCGCGTTCTTCCTCGGTGCCGTCCGCAATCGTCTGGAAGCACACGGGGAGCGGAAAGGCGTCGAGACTGGGGCGAAGCCTTCGGCAGCGGAACGGCGTGGGCCAGTAGTACCTTCGCCTCGGTTTCCGTCGGCGATCTGGCCGCCTGTGCCATCCGTGAGGACGACCGCAGCCCGGAATGCTGGGGCCGGCTGAGGCGGCAGAGGGACGACCCACTTCACGGCGGGCTGGGGAGCGATACCCGGAACCTGCGCGATCGATGGTGGGGGTGGCTTCTCGCATACCGCGCCTTGCGAAGCGTGGCCGGGGCATGGCACGCTCGGCGACATGTCCGAGCCGCTTCCGAGCCCGCCGAGCGTGGAGCCGGCTGGACCGGGTGCTCGGCTCGCGGGAGCTGCGGTCGATCTCGGGCTGTTCATGGCGCTCCGCGCCAGCGGCGAGGCGTTGGCGTTTCTCGCGGGCGGAGGCGAGGCGGCCAGGTTCTTGCTTGGGTTCGGCGCGCCGCTCCCGCTGCTGTTCGTCAACTGGGTCCTGACCGCCCACTCGGGACGCACGCTTGGCAAGCTCGTCGCCAAGACCCGGATCGTCAGAACGGACGGAAGGCGAGCGGGGTTCGTCTACGGGGTCGTACTGCGGGCTTGGGTGACCGGATGGGTGTGGAGCCTGGTGTGGCTCACGCTCCCTGCCGACGTGCTCTTCGTGTTCCGATGCGACCGGCGTTGCCTCCATGACCGGCTCGCAGACACCTGCGTCGTGCGCGCATGATTGCCATGCTTCTTGGTTCACTTGCCGTGACCCCAGGCGGGTTTGGCCTCGTCCTCTGCGTCGTAGCTTCGCACGCGCTCGCCGCGCGCCTGCTCGGACTGCGTCCGGTGCTCGGAGTCGTCACGCGAGGCGGCGAACCGTCGTCCATGGCACAGCGCGCGGTCGTGGGGTTCGCTGGGCTTCTCGGTGGGTACGCCTACTGCGTGGCGTGGTTCACGGTGGCCATCGCTTTCACGGGGCGCCTGGAACCGACCCTCGAGGTTTCGGTCTTGGCGGAGTCGCCCGCCGCGCGGGCGGGAGTCCAGGATGGCGATCGTCTGGTGAGCTTCGACGGACAGGCGCTGCGCGACTTCGATCATCTGCGCTCTCTGGTCGAGTCGGCGCCGAACAGGACCGCGGTCGTGGCGCTCGAGCGTGGCGGACGTTCCCGAACGGTGGAGGTCACGCCCGATGCGGCTGGTAGGATCGGGGTGGCGTCCGTCGAGCGCAGAGTCACGCTCTCGGCAACCGCGGTCTGCGGGGACGCGGTGCGTCGCCCGCTGGACGTGGCGATGACGATGACCGTCGGGTTTGCACGCGCGGCGCTCGGCAGCGAGCGCCCCGATCTCGTGGGTCCCGTGGGGATCGTGCAGCAAGGCAGCCGGGATCGGGCGATCGGTGAGGGCCTCTCGCTGACCGCCGTCTTGATGAGCTACCTCGCCTACCTCCTCCTCCTGCCTGAATTGGTCGTGGTCGTCGTGTACCTGTTCCACCGACCTCCATGCGCTGAGGCGCGCCGGCAGGCCGGGGACGAATGAGCGTACTCGACCCGGCAAGGTGGCCCTCCTCAACTCTGGCTCAGTCCGACTGCACGGGGAAGTAGAGGAGGAACGTCGTTCCCACGCCGGGCGTCGACTCCACGCGCACGTGGCCGCCCGCCTGCTTCACGATGCCGTGGACGGCAGATAGGCCGAGGCCGGTCCCGCCTGCCCGCTCCTTGGTGGTGAAGAACGGCTCGAAGACGCGACGGCACGTCCCTGCGTCCATCCCGTGTCCCGTGTCGCTGACGACGAGGATCGCGTAGCCCCCGAGCTGCGCGTCCGGATGCGAGGCCACGTCCTCCGCAGAGAGGCTCTCGACCCGGGTGGCGATCCGTATCGTCCCACCGTCTGGCGTGGCGTCGCGAGCGTTGATCACGAGGTTCATGACGGCGCGCTCGACCTCCGCCGGGTCGACCAGGATCGGCGGCTGCTCTGCGCCGCAAGCCACCTGAACGTCGATCGTGCTCGGCACGACGCGGCGGACGAGGGGTTCTGCGCTGGCCATGATGGTCGCGAGGCAGGTTCGGTGCGGTTCGGTGCGGTCGCGGCGCCCGAGCGACAAGAGCTGGCGCGTCAGCGCCGCGGCCTGCCCCGCGCTCCGTTGGACGTCCTCCAGCGCGACCAGGGTGCCGCGGTCGTCGCCACGCTGCTTGCTGCCCAGATCGCTCAGCGCGAGATCCGTACATCCCTGGATGACCGTGAGGAGGTTGTTGAAGTCGTGCGCGACGCCTCCGGCGAGCTGGGCGACCGCTTCCATCCGTTCCATCTGCTGCAGCCGGTCTTCGAGCTCGATCTGGCGGGAGACGTCGCGCCCGATCGCGACGTAGCCAGAAACCTTCCCTCCGATCGGTGCGGTGTCTCAGCCGAACGCCAGGCCCGCCGCGGCAGGATCGCGGCGCGCGCGCCCGAGCCCGGGCTGGGAGGGCGTCGTCAGGGCGGTGCGAAAGCGACGCCCGTGCCGGAACATCCCCCACAGTCCACCGGCCCACGTCGCGACCACGGCCACGAGGCTCGCCGACGAGATCCAGTCCTGGTGCATGGTCGCGAAAGCGTACTGCACGATCGTGCTTGGGGGCAGGAGACGCGTCGCACCAGGGCGGCACGATGGGGGCATGAGCTCTTGTTGCCCCCCGCGTGTGGCGTCGTGGGTGCGAGCCCGTGCTCGCTCACGCTGCGCGCGGGCGGCCCCGCCTAACGCGGGCTGCGGCCCGCGCCGGGGGCCCACGCTTGGTGGTCGACGCGGCGCGCGCCACAGATTGCCCGTCGCGAAACCGCTCGGGGAGTCCGCGCCCGAGCAGGCGGATCAGTATCCCCACGCGCAGCGCAGGAAGCGCGCCTCGCACGATTCCCCGGGAAGCCCGGGATCGGACTCGAAGCACGTCCGCGTAGAGCCGGGATCCGCGAACATCCCCCAATAGCACTCGCCGAGGGTGACCTCGGTCACGGGGGAGCGCGACGAGGGCGGCGCGGAGGCCACCCTGGATGGCGCCCGAACCCTGGGAGCCGTAAGATGAACCCCGCGATGCAACCCCTCAAAGCCCACGTCAGAGGTGGCCGTCTCGTCGTCGATGAGCCCACCGATCTGCCGGAGGGCGAGGTCGTCGAGTTGGTGCCGGTAGACGACGTGCTCGCCAACGGCGGGGACCACCTCGACGACGAGGAACGGGCTGCGCTGCACGCTGCGATCGAAGCCTCCGAGGCTGAGCTGGACGCTGGTCGAGTCGTGACGGAAGACGAGCTGTGGGCGAGGCTGCGGGCGCAGCAGTGAAGCTTGAACTGTCACCCCGCTCGGCACGCGAGGCCGAGCGATGCGCCCGCTCGTGGCGGACGAATCGGCTGGCAGCACCGGCGCTCTTCGACGAGGAGCTGCAAGCGGCGCTCGACCAGATCCGATCTGCGAGAGCGGCGCGGCTTCTCTGACGGCGAGGCCCCGCCGAGCCTCGCGCCGTCGGTGACCGGGGACCATCGCGCCGATCCTCGCTGTCCGTGCGCGACCTCTCCGCGGGAAGGCGGCCCCCGGCCGCAGTCGAGCCGAGAGTTGACAAGTATGGGGCTCAGACCATACTTGAAGCTGCCATGGCTACTGTCGTCGATGGCGACTTCGAGTGGGACGAGGACAAGGCCCTCTTGAACGTGGCGACGCACGGCGTTTCGTTCCCCGAGGCAGCGACGGTCTTCGCGGACCCGGCGGCCGTGTACTTGGACGATGGATCCGGAACCGAGCGAATCATGATCATAGGAACGTCGCTGCGCGAACGGTTGCTGTGCGTCGTTCATATCGAACGTGGAGCCCGCGACCGAATAATCAGTGCAAGGCCAGCGACCCGAGCCGAGCGGGACGTCTACGAGGCCGGAGGCGAAGCATGAGTCAGTCCGCACGAAAGAAGCGCGAGCCCGAAGTCGAACCCGTGCGAGTTCTGGGACGTGGCCTGCGTGCCCACCGCGGGATCCACCTGACACTGCGCACCCTGCGTGAAGCGACGGGGAAGACTCAGGTTGAGGTCGCCCAGACGTCACAGATCGACCAGGCGGACGTCTCGCGTCTGGAGAGTCGAACCGAGTTCGATGACTGCCAGGTAGCCACTCTGATGCGCTACGTGAGTGCCATTGGTGGTCGCCTAGCCTTGGTGGCCGAGTTTGGCGAGAAACGGATCGGTCTGGTTGGCGCGACGCCCGTCGCACTGCCGGTGGCGCCGGCTAGCAAGGCGTTGCCGCGGCCGGGCCGGAAGCCGTCCCGCCGCTGAACGCCGAGGCGCTGGACGGGTCGCAATGTCGACGCGACACGGGCGGGACCTCGCGTTCTGCGCCGCCGCAACGGCGGTGCTGGCAAGCGTGGTTTCCGCCCTCTCCTGCGAGAGTGCAGGTGCCTTTCCCGTCACCCTGATCTACGTGGCGCCAGGTCCGTTCTCCGGGTGGATCGCGGCTGTATCCATGGGCGATGTCGTTCAAGGTCTAAGCTTGCTTGTCCCAGTGACCCTCGCCGTTCTCATCCCGCTGCTCGTCTACGTGCGCTCTGGAGCGCACGCCGCATTGGGACTGGTGCCGCTCTTCTGGGTACTCTCGGGATGGTACTTCACGATCGGCATGTGGGTGTGACTGAGCTGACCAGCTGACGCGCAGCTGCAGGTGACGGCGCACGTCCGTTCGGGCAGGCTGATCTCGTTGGCCTGGTGGCGCTTGGCACGACGATCGAGCTGGACCGCATCGCACTTTTTTCGGACCAGCCTTGCCTGGTCGCACTGAACGCCCTAGCCTCCGGGGGGACGACGAGAGGTGTCCGGATGTCACTGCCGTGGTGGATCGCGCGCGGCGATCTGGTGAGGACGGCGATCCCGTTGGGCTTCGTGCTCGTCGGGGCCGGACTGCCGTGGCTGGCCGCGCTGACCCGGTGGCGGTGGCGGGCGTCGCGCATCCGCCGCGCCCGCGGGCGATCGGGCGACGCTCCGAGCGCCACGGGGACTCGAGCCGCACTGGTGGGACGGCTGCGCGTCCGCGGTGCGGCCTGCTCGAGGTTCGAGGACGGGCAACCCGCGGCGTCCGCGGTCGCCGCTCTCGTCCCGCGCCGAGGACCTCGCGAGGTGGTGCGCGCTCGGGCGGAGACCCTCTGGCTCGAGGCCGATCCCAGCGTCGAGCTGACTGGGCCGGTGGACGTCCGCGTGGGCTCTCGAGAGCGGGCGTCGTGGCGTCGACTGCGTCGCCTCGGCGTCGCGGTGATCCATCGGATCACGGGGGCGGGGGGATCCGCGCCGCTCTCGGCGCGGGTGACGTTCCGCTCCGTCGGCGACGGGGACCGCGTCTGGGTCGCCGGCGATCTCTGTCGCGGCAGCTCACCCGCTCCCGATCCGGACGCGCCCGACGGACCGCTGCACCTGGTGCCGAGCCCGACGGAGTCACCAGCGCAAGAGCCGGCGATCGTCCTCGTCGCAACCGGTGCGCCGCGCGCGGGGGCGTCGCGCTGGATCGCACTGCTGGCCGGCGCCGCCCTGGGTCTGCTCGCGTGGGTCGCCGCGGACGCGGGCCTCGGCGTAGGGGCCATGCGGCAGGAGCGGTACTCCTGGGCGCTCTTGACCACCCGTCATCAGCAGGCGCGCTCCCACCTGCTCTACCAGCTCCTGGCCGAGCTGCCGCAGCGCCCGCAGGTGGAGCGTGCGGTTGAGCTCGCCGAGCTCGGCGGGCACCTCGGCGAGATCCACGCCGTGATCGAGGCGCTGCTGGCGTCCGGCCGTCGGCGAGAGGCCGAAGCGCTGATCGCGAGACACCCCAACCGCGACTTCCTCGAGCGGCTCCACGACGAAGGGGACCACGCCCGTATCGAGCAGCTCGCGCTGGATCTCGGCGATGCGCCTGCGCTGACCGGCGTTCGCCTGAGCGAGGGGCGGTTCGAAGCGGCCAGTGGCGTCCTCGAGGCGCATCCGTCGGGGGGTGGAGGCGTGTACTCCGATCCGAGGGATGCCGTCCTCGTCCACCTGCTGGCGGGACGCCTGGCGGCGGCACTGGCGGAGTTCGACGAGTCGCGACACCCCGTGCCCTGGCACCGTGGCGAGCGCTACCTGCAGCCGGCGCTCCGCTCCCGGGTGGCCCGGGATCGCGACAGCCTCGAGGAGCTGCGAGCCGCGGCGATGCCCGAACGAGCGCCGGATCGCCTCGGCACCCCTTGCCCGGGGTGCGCCGTCGGCGAGTCGATCGGCTCGCTGCTGCTGGCCGACCTGCTCGCCGACGGCGAGGCGCTCGAGGTGCTCGACTACTGCAGGGACTGCGAGCGCCAGTACCCCCGCGCGACCTGGCTGCTCCGCTACCGGTCCGCCGCGTGTGTCGCCCCCACCACGGGCCCCGCTCAGGCCCGCTGTCACCGCCTCACCACGACGGCGCCGCAGGTGTTTGGGGATTCGCGCTGGTTCGGACCGAAGACCGTAACCTCCTACGGGCTGTCCGCGCCCATCCTGGCGGCCCTCGAGGCGCGCGACGAGCTGGATCCAGAGCGGCGGCTGGTGCGCGCCATCCTGTCGGAGGACCGCGCCGCCCTCGACGGCGCGACCGGGGAGATCGACGCCGCGTTGCGACGGCTCGCGCGAGCCCGCGCGGACTGGGCGGTCCTCGACCAGCAGTTGGCCGACCGCTGGACCCCCGAACAGCAGCTCGACCTGCCCGCCTTCAACAAGCTCGAGCGCCTGGCCCTCCGGGTCGACCCGGGCGCGCACCTCCGCGCGACGATCCTCGCCGAGCTGCGGCTGGCGCTCGCGGCGGGCCAGGCCGACCGGGCGCGGGCGCTGTCCACCGTCGCCGCCGAGTCCTGTCCGCGCCTCGCCGTCGAGCTGGCGGACCCGTTCTGTCGCGAGGTCGTCCGCCTGCATGAGCTCGAGCGGCTGCGCGATCCGTCCACCTACCTCGCGCCGGGGGCGGTGCTGGCGCTCGTCACCGAGGAGCTGCCGCAGCACGCCGGACTCGACGGACTGGAGGCCGCCCTGTGGACCGGTGACGCCCGCTCGCTCGACGATCGCTGGCCGCCGGAGGTCCTGGCGCTCGTCGGCCGCTCCGTCACCCGAAACTCGGAGAGCGCCCGCGCCGATCTGAGCCGCGCGCTCTGGCAGAGCGCAGAGGCGGGCGCCATCGCGTTCTCCTTCGACCTGGCGATGCGCGCGGCGCCCGCCTTCGCGGCGCTCGGAGACGCGGAGCGAGCCGCGCGCACCCGGGCCGCCCTGGCCGCCTATCGGCGAGCGTGGCTGCGCCCGGAAACCTCCCTCGCGCTCCTCGCCGGCGAGTGACCCGCCAGCACGATCCGCGGGGTCGTCCCCACCCGGGGCTCCGCCGCTCGCTCTCGCTCGACCCCGGGCAGGACGAGAGGGGGAACAGCCGCTATGCTCGTATGAGCGGACGGCCCAGGAGTTAAGTGAACGGCTAGGCTGCCACCAAGGACAGAATAGAGCATGAAGCGAAGTAATGATCCCCCGGCAAAGCCGGGGGCTTTCGGGGCGTGAGCCGCTCAAAGCGGCTGTGATTGGCGCGGCTCATGAGCCGC
>JAFGBI010000221.1 GCA_016933275.1 Polyangiaceae bacterium
GTGACGCGCACGACGGACCCTAACCCCCTGTTATCGCAGGGCATTCTGCCTACGGTGTGTGCCTATGCTCCGAAAAGTCGGGCTCGGGTAAGGCGTGGCTCGCGGGGTTGGCCATGCTGCTGGCGCTCGGGCGACGAATGAAGAAGACAGCGTAGCGGCAGGTCGGCTCGCGCAGCCGGCGACGACCTCGGCTCGAGTCACGCGCATCCTCGTCACTCGATCGGGCAGTCAGTGAAGACATCCACGCCCCGCGCGCGAAGCTCGGCGATGTTGCCAGCCTCGGCCGCGCAGTCGAGCTGTGGGTTCCCTTCGAGATGGACGACGGGGGTGACCGTGCCGCCGTAGGTCGCGCTGCGCGAACGGAGGTCCTGGTTCGCGACGAGGTCCCTGAGCGTGGTGATGGCCGTCCTCCGAAGAGAGAGCTCAAAAAGCCAAGGAATGGTGGAGAGCGCGCTCAGGTCGCTCAACGGGTTGTCGTCCAGGATCAGGACCGCGATGGCCCTCTTGCCAGCGAGCGGGGAAAGATCCGTGATGAGGTTCCCGGCCAGCGAAAGATCTCGGAGGAAGTCCAGGGAGAAGAGCGGGATCCGCTCGATGAGGTTCTGCGACGCATCTAGGGAGAGGAACCCCAATCCGGCGAGTGGGGAGAGGTCCTGGATCGCATTGTCGGCGAGACGGACGCGCTGCAGGAAATGAAGGCCGGCGAGGGCGTCGACGCGCGAGACGTGGTTGCCGGAGATGTCGAGCTCGATGAGCCCGGTCAGCGTCGCGAGGGCGTCGACGCGCGACAGCTCGTTGTTGGCGAGGTCGAGTCGGTCCAGAGCGGACTGACCTCCGAGCCCCACGAGGCCCTCGATCCGGTTGTCGCTGAGGTCGAGGTCGGTGAGCAGCACGGCGCCGCCGAGCGCCGTCACGTCGGAGATCTGGTTGCTCGAGAGATCCAGGTGATTGAGGTCCGTAGCACCCTGCAGGACGCCGATTTCGCTGATCGAGTTGCTGGAGAGATCGAGCCGAACCAGGTGGCCGAGGGTGGGCAGAGCGTCGATGGTGCCGAGCTGGTTGTTCGAGAGGTCGAGCTCGACCAGTCCGGTGTGATCCTCGAGACCCGCGACGTCGATCAGGAGGTTGTCGGCGGCGCGCAAGACGGTGAGCCCGTGCGTGGACCGCAGGGGAGCGAGGCTCGTGACCAGGTTGCCAGAAACATCGACCTCGTCGAGGTGGCTCGGGCTTGCCAGGCCGTCGATGTTCGCGAGTTCGTTGTCAGCGAGATCGACCGCACCAAGCTGCGGCATGGCCGCAAGCTCACCCACCTCGGTGAGCACCTGCTCGGCCACCCTCAGGTCCGCGAGCGCCGCGTAGCAGTGGAGCCCGGCGAGGCTTGTGATGGGAGCGGTGACGCTATCCGAATCGAGCTCGAGGATGGTGTCGTCGCAGGTGTCCAAGCAGGTCGGCTGCCCGAGGGCCGCCGCGAGGTTCGGATCCTCGATCGGCAGCAGGCCCCGACACTCCGGAGTCCGCTCCGCACAGCAACCCGGCTCGCCACGATAGAATGCGAGATCGTCGATCCAGAAGTCGAAGGGTGGCTCGTCGCGGACGAAGAACTGGAGGTTCGTGAGCCGGCTCAGATCGAGGGAATCACTGCGATCGTCCAGACGGTCGAACGACACCCAGACGTGGGTCCATTCCGCGCCGTACCCCACGTCGAGCGTGTTCGCGACGCAAGGCTCGCGCGAGCAGGTCCCGCCGTAGTCCTGGTGCGTCGTCGCTTCGTCACTGACGCGCAGCTCGAAGGTGTGCCCCAATTCGCCGCGCACCCAGAAGGTGACGCCGTCGTATGCCGACGCGTCGTAGAGTCCATAGGTAGCGCCGTCGAAGGCGAGGTCGACCCCGATCCCGGCGCCCCATCCGGTGAATGTCCCCCCCCAGGTGTGCATCGCCCGGCGACTCTCGCCTCGTCCACCCGGGATCTCGGCGGTGGGGATCGGCACGCCTGGTGTCCTGGGGGCCGGCCACTGCTCGGCCCCTTCGTCGTTGAACGCGTACCAGACGCCGCGCCGCACCCCGTCGTCACAAACGTGGCCGGTGCCATCTTCCATGTCATCTATCAACGGCCCGCAGTCGCGACGCTCGACACCAACGACCGAGACGCCGCCCGTGTCGGCGGCCCCGGTCCCGGACGAGCCTCCCGATGCCGGCCCCGTTGCGCTAGCACCACCGGTGGCAAGCACGCCTCCCGACGCCGCTCCCGCCCCACCGCTCGCACCACCCGTGGCCAGGGCGCCACCCAACACCGCTCCCGCCCCGCCGGTGACTCCCCCGGTGACCGGGGCACCACCGGTTGCCACACCGCCGCGTCCGCCGAGCGCGCCCCCCGCCTCCGGGACGGTCTCAGCGAAGGAACCCGCGCCGCTGCCCGGTTGGTCGTCGTACGTGACCTGGCCCCCGCAACCCACGGCCCCGAGCCAGAGCCCACAGTGGACGACGATTCCGACTCGCTTCATTGCCCCCCCCATGGCCATCAGATGGCGGCCAGCTGCGGTCAACGTACCACGTCGGTCCCTTGCATCAACCGACCCGCAGAAACCCCAGGCGCCGTGCTGCAATCGTGGTCCAGCGAGCAAGAAGCGCCCCTCGCCGCCGGGTGGCGCCAGCTGGCGCGCGCTCGGGTCCCCGAACCATTGGGCGCGTGAGCAGCGGCGGAGCGATCCGGAAATGGGCACCGTGCACCCAAAAAGGCCGCGGTGGCGACTGCCGCCATCCTCTCGTCGGGGCAACGCGACCGGAGCCCGCCAGGGGATCGCCCCCGCCTCGCAGGCAGCACTTACCTTTTTCCCATGGCTGCCGTATCGGACCACGAACACGTCCCTTGAGAAGGCTCCGGGCAGCGATATCGATGCCTGCGACCGCTCGGACTCCACGTCCACGACCTGGCCAAGGTCGTGACTCATGCGACAACCACCACCATGATGCGTCTGGAACCGTGCAGGAACGAGTCGATCGGTCGGGGCCGGCGCTGGGCGGTACGACGCGCCGCACCGACCGCAACGAGTGAGCGGCTCGTCGAGGTCCAAACGACAGTGGGACCGCGCCGGCTCCTCGGCGCGGAGGCTCGCCTCGACCGCCTGTCCCCGACCTCGTTGTGCCAGCTCTCCCCGCCATTCGAGGATGCCCTGGCGCCACCGCTCGGGGCGGGCCGCGCCGAGGCCGACGAGCCACGGCACTGGCTGGTGAACCGGGGCCGGTTCGACCCTGGACCGCCAGAGCCCGATCCGCTTCAATCGCGGACCCCGACCGTCGTCCCACGCGGTAGCGGAAGAGAAGGACCGGGTGGGTCATGAAGTCACGGAGCAAGCTCCTCACTCGCGCCTTGGGGCTTCTCGGTGCAGTACCGCTGCTGCTGCTGAGCCTCCGGGCCGTCGCCGGGCCGACCCTGGTTCCGCCCCCGCTCCGTTCCGCGATCATCGTCAAATCCGCGGCGTACGAGCGGAGCTTCGCCGAACGGTCGGGGAAGGCGGTGCTGGCGGTGGTCCTCGACTCCACGAACGAGACCCGCGAAGACGGCAGGGTGATGGCCGCGGCGCTCCAGAAGATCCTGGAAAAAACCAAGATCGCCCAGCGGGCCACGCAGGTCGTGGAGGTGACTCGTGACCCCGACCCGACGAAGACGGCCGAGAAGATTCGCGCCGCACACGCGGAAATCGTCTATCTTTCTGCGGGCTTGGAGGGTCTCGCCGGCGAGATCCCGACGCAGGACGACATGCGGCGGATCATCGTCGTGTGCAGCCACGGCAGTCAGCTCGACCGGGGATGCGTGCTGGGCGTCGAGCTTGACGGGACCACACCACGCCTCGTGCTCAATCTGAAGAGGGCGAGCGAAGTCGGTCTGCGGTTCCAGCCAGACTTGCTGCGGCTGGCGCGCGTTGTGCGGTAGCTTCCTCCGGATCGGGAAGGGCGAAGCCAGCCGTCGCTTCAGGGGTTCGCGCTCACCACGACGTTCAGGGCAGACTCCTGCATTGCTTGGATGTTGCGAGTCTGCCACCTGAAGGCGGGGTTCGTGACGAATTCGGATTCCGGCGTGTCGTCCGTCGTCGGCGCGAAATCCAGGCCACGTCATGCAACTCCGTAGAAGTCCTTCAAGGTGTGCAACATCACCTGATAACCATCGTGCTTCGCCGCACCTGCACGCTCAATCGCTTCGAATTCCAGCATCAGGGTCGCGGCGACGTCATCGGGTATCAGCCGATCCGCCATCGGGAAGAGGATCTTGTTCTCCCTTCGGATCTGCGTCCGAAGTAGGTCACGGTAAGCGCCCGCGTTCTCCCGGATCCCAGTCACCGCACCGGGGTCGCCGCGCTGCAGCCGATCGAGCCCGTTCAACATGTCCCGGACGTAGCCTCGGCCGGCGTGGTGCTCCGCGAGCATGACACCAATCGGTCCTCCTTCACGTTCCACCCCGCGCCGCTCCAGCTCGGGGAAGAGGACACTCTCCTTTCCGAAGTGACAGCGGTCCACGAACCCCGTCAAGTAGTCGAGCAACTGGCCGAGGTGTGCTGGAGCGTGTTCCTGCTTGGCGTCGAGCGCCGCCCCGATCCTCTCGAGGAGCTGCAGCGCGACGTGAACGTCTCGTTGTTCCTTCCCCAGTTCTTGCGTGGGTCTCATGTCGATCTCCTTTCTTTCTCCGTTCTTCCGTGAACGGCTGAGCCTAATGGGGTGCGCGCGGACCCCCGGCGGGGAACACCACGTCGTGCCCCGCCATCGCCCGCTCGAGCCACCCGAGATCGAGCAGATCGGCGACCTCGAACGCAACCGCGCCGCTCGCGAGGTTCGGGGTGAGGACCTCGCGCCGGCCAACGCTCAGGTCGTCGAAGACCGTGCCCGGGGCCCGCTCGATTGGGCGCGCCATGAGGTGCCGCCCGATGAACTCCCGGCACCCCGGCGACGAACCATTTCTCAGGCATTCGCCAGCCGCTTCCCGTTACCCGCCCGACCTGGCACGGCGCTGCTCCGACGTCCGGCTGCCGCCATCGCGAGCAGCTCTCCGATGTTCCCAACGGTCAGGACGCCGACCACGTCCCGCCTCTCCACCACCACGAGGACTGGGCATTTTCCCTGGTGCATTCGCGTCAATGCCCCATCGAGCGACTCCGCCGGGCTGGCCGTCTCGAACTCGCTCCGCATCGCGTGCTCCACAGCGAGGTTCGCGCCATGTCCCGAAAGGCCGCGCAGCAGGTCGCCGTGCGTGAGCACACCACCCAATTGCGTGCCATCCATGACGGGGAAGTCCTGCTGAAAGCCGGCCAAGGTAAGCTCGACGGCACGCGATAGCGGATCCTTTGGTGACAACGTCCGGAAGTCCGTGATCATCCCTTGGCGAACCGACAGACCGGCGAGCGCGACCTTCACGGTGGAGAGCGAGTGCTCTGCCTTGGCACCCAGCCAAACGACGACGGCAACCACGACCAGGAGCGGGTTCACGAGCAGGCCCACCAGGCCGAATATCACGGCCACGCCCTGCCCGACACGGGCCGCGAGCTGCGTCGCGAGCTCCGGCTCCATGCGCATGGCTAGGAGCGCACGCAGAACCCGCCCGCCGTCCATTGGATAGCCCGGCAACAGGTTGAACGCGGCAAGCGCCACGTTGATCCACATCAGCTGCGTCAGGAACGTTCCGTTCGCGCCGCCCAGGCTCGCGAACCCCACTGTCCCTTCGATCGCGGTCACCACCCCTGCCAGGACCCCGGCGATGGCCAGACTCACCGCCGGACCCGCGAGCGCAACGAGGAGCTGCTGGCGTGGGGTGTCCGGGAGCTTCTCCAGGCGGGCAACGCCACCGACGGGTAGAAGGGTGATATCCAGGGTGCGAATGCCGAAGCGCCGCGCCGTCAGCGCGTGGCCGAATTCGTGGAGGACCACCGCAGCAAACACCGCCAGGAGGAGGACGACGTCCCGCACCATCGCCGGCAGGCCACGCCCAGCGATAAGGTCATTGAAGCCGACGAATGCGATCAGGAGCACAAAGGTGCCGTGAACGTAGACATCGATGTTGGCGACGGTGAGGAGCTTCCATGACCATAAGAATGCTGGCGCGCTGTGGTGTGGCGGGTCGGCTCGCGCTGTCTTCGAGTCAGGAGAAGCGATTCCAGGCACAACGGCCGGGCTGCTGCCCGCGCGGGTGAGTTCCTTCACGAGATGCCTTTCGTTCGGGATCGGGCCCGCATTGGCCTTCGCCGATCTTCCTCTCCACTATCCTGGATCACCGAAGGAAGCGCTGAAGGCGCACTTGGGAACGGGGAGTCGTGCTTCTCCGGGTGCGAACAGGCGGCGCTAACGCGGGAGCCGAGAGGAAGCGGGAGAATCGCGGTCGCGAGACAGCGCATGATGTTGGGTCTTCCTGGGCAAGATCGCTGGAGACGAAGCTCCCGCTTGGGGCGCGGCGCCGGCGGCGGTGTCGCGGGGCGGAGGTAGCTCACGCCAGTAGCCGCGAAAGCTCCGGAAGCACCCAACGACGGAGTTCGACCGCGGGATGGGGTCAAGCGCGCTCGCCCGGGTCGGGGACTCTGGGTGGCTCATGTCAAGAGCAACGGAGCAAGCCGTGTGCCGGGCCCATGCTTCGCGGTCGCAATTCTCGCGGACAGCCCGTTTCACGCCGTACCGATGGAAACGACGGATCCCCAGACAGACGCGTCCCACCGAAATGAGGCACCTCGGACATCAAAGTGATTGCTCCCGAGATCGTCGTGAGCCGCTCCAACGGGCCCGCCGCTCCGCAACCCAAGACGACTCAGCGCATCCACTGCGCGCGGGAAACCAGCTCCTCGCGCAGCTCGTCCACTTGATCTCTGCCTGCATGGCCTCGACCCTACGCGAATCATGGGCAAGACCCCTTCTTGCATTGGATAGAGCTGCCACATCATTTCGATAGACCCCGCCAGCGGGGCGTCCAGGTCAGGGTCGTGGGCGCATGAAATCGAGCCCCGCGAACTCGCGGCACGGAACGTGCACCGCCCTCTGCCGATCTACCGGCGGTGGATCCCCCGCCTGGAGCCAACTCATGAGCTTCCGACCCCTACGTGATCGTATTCTGGCCCGACGCATCGCAGAGAAGGAAATGACCTCGGGCGGCTTGTTCATCCCCGACACGGCCAAGGAGAAGCCCCTCGAAGCGGTGGCCATTGCCGTGGGCACCGGGAAGGTGCTCGAGAACGGCAAGATCTACCCGCTCACGGTCAAAGTCGGCGAGCGCGTTCTGATCGGCAAGTACTCCGGGGCGGAGGTGAAGCTCGCCGGGGAGGATCACCTCATCCTACGCGAGGACGACATCCTCGCGATCGTCAGCGAAGACAAGGAGAATTGATGGCAGCGAAACAGATCCTGTTCGGCGCGGCCGCCCGGGAGCAGATCGCGGTAGGGCTCGGCGCCCTCGCCAACGCGGTGAAGGTGACCCTCGGTCCAGCAGGCCGCAATGTCGTCCTGGAGCGTTCGTGGGGTGCCCCGCTCGTCACCAAGGACGGCATCACCGTCGCCAAGGAGATCGACCTCGAAAGCCCCTGCGCGAACCTGGGTGCCCAGCTGGTGAAAGAGGTGGCGGCGAAGACCTCCGAGGTCGCCGGCGACGGAACGACCACCGCAACCGTCTTGGCGCAATCGATCTACGCCGAAGGTGCCAAGTTGGTCGCCGCAGGCGCCAATCCGATGGATCTCAAGCGCGGGATCGACGCCGCCGTCGAGACGGTGGTCGACGAACTGAAGCGACAGTCCAAGCCCACAAAGGGACAGGAGGAGATCAGCCAGGTCGGCACCATCAGCGCCAACGGGGACGTCACCATCGGCAACCTGATTGCCGAGGCGATGCAGAAGGTCGGCAGGGAGGGCGTGATCACCATCGAGGAGGCCAAGGCCATGGAAACCACCCTCGAGGTGGTGGAAGGGATGCAGTTCGACCGCGGCTATCTGTCCCCGTATTTCGTCACCGACGCCGAACGGATGGAGGCCGTCCTCAACGACCCATACATCCTCATCCACGACAAGCGCCTCGCGAGCATGCAGGATCTGTTGCCGCTCCTGGAACAGGTGGCAAAGTCTGGACAACCGCTGCTGGTCATCGCCGAGAACGTCGAAGCGGAGGCGTTGGCGACGCTGGTCGTCAACCACCTCCGCGGCACGCTCCGCGTCTGCGCGGTGAAGGCGCCGGGTTTCGGCGATCGGCGCGTCGAGATCCTGAAGGACATCGCGGCGGTGTCGGGCGGTCGAGCCGTCACCGAGGATCTCGGCCTCAAGCTGGAGAACCTCACCCTGCAGGACCTCGGTCGGGCCAAGACTGTCACCATCGACAAGGACAGCACGACGCTGGTCGAGGGCGCGGGCAATCGAACAGACATCCAAGCGCGTCTCCGGCAGCTGCGCACGCAAATCGATGACACCACCTCGGACTACGACCGTGAGAAGCTGCAAGAGCGGGTGGCGAAGCTGGCAGGGGGCGTCGCGGTGATCAGGGTCGGGGCGGCGACCGAGATGGAGATGAAGGAGAAGAAGGCTCGGGTCGACGATGCCCTCCACGCCACGCGAGCCGCCGTGGAGGAGGGCATCGTGCCAGGCGGCGGCGTGGCGCTGCTGCGGACGCTGCCGGCGCTGGCGAAGCTCGAGCTCGGCGGTGACCACCAGTTCGGCGTCAACATCATTCGTCGCGCGCTCGAGGAACCCCTCCGCCAGATCGCCCAGAACGGCGGCGTCGACGGTGCCGTCGTGGTCCAGAAGGTGCGCGAGGGCAATGGCGCGTTTGGGTACAACGTGGCGACCAACGCCTATGGCAATCTGGTCGAGGCGGGGGTCATCGATCCGACCAAGGTCGTCCGAGTAGCCTTGCAGAACGCGGCATCCGTCGCCTCACTGATGCTAACCACGGAGGCAATCGTCGCGGCGCATCCGTCTGGCAACCGAAATGCCGAGAGCGCGGCATCCCAAGGGGGCCACGGTGGAATGGGGATGTAGGCGGCGCGGAAACCCGGCTCTCGGCACTCAGGCCGAGGGGGAGCTATCGGTCGTGTCGATCCGTCCCATCATCCTGGATTTCGCGCCGACGACGGACGACATGCCGGAATCCGAAGCAGATTTCGAGCCTTGTCCGCGTTCAGCGCGGGCAGAGCCGGAGAGGAGCGAGTGCAGGCTGCTGCACGAGTCCACGGAGGACCACGACCCGCACCCAGCGAGGGAGCGCCGGAGGCGCAGTGCAGCTAGCTCACGGGAGCACCACCGGTTCCCTCTCGGGGCGGTCGCTCCAGGGATAGACCCGACGACCTCCATGCCCTAGTCGCTCACGTACTCGCACGGCTCGATCTCGCCACGAAAGTCCTTCTCGGCCCACATCGTGGCGTACTGGCTCACGTTGTTCGGGCACACCACGTACCATCCGGAATCGGAGAACGCGGCCGGCTCGAGCTCCCCGGCCACCATCTGGTAGGCGAGGTACACGACGTCGTACCCCCACCCGAACTGCTTCTGGGCAATGACGAGATCGGCATAGCCCGCGGCGATGTTGTCCAGCGAGTCGTCGGGCGCGTCAAAGGCCACCGTGCGCAGCGTCCCTTCCCTGATCCTCGCGGTGAGGTCGGGTGCCTTCGTGTCAAGATCGATCTCGCGGAGCACTTTGCCGCGGGCCAGGACGAATCCCTTGAGATCGGGGAACTCCTCGAGCACCGACTCGAGCTCGGCGGCGCAGGCGGCGTCGGTGACGTCGCCACCGATGCACGGTACGGTCGCGACCGTGGTGATGTCGGGATATTGGGCGAGCTCCTCGGTGATCCCCGTCATGCGTTCGACGTAACTGCTGGACGCGCTCAGCGCGTAGGTGCCGTCGTCAGTCTCGGTCATGGACGTCTGGATGGCCACTTGGCCGCGCTCACCGATCATGGAGGCGAGAGCGCGGACCGCGACGCGCGCCCCTGCCTCGTTGTCGATCCCGTAGAAAGTGTGGCGCTCGCTGTCGGGCGCATCGCTGTCGAAGGTCAGCACCTTGATGCCCGCTTCCACGGCTTCGTCGAGCAGGGGCGAGAGGCAGCCGGGGTTGGCGACCGAAATGGCGATGGCGTCGAAGTGACCATCGATCGCCCCGCGCACCGACACCATCTGCGGCGCGGCAGCCGTGCACTCCTCGGGAACGTCTCCGGCCGCACTCGTGTCCGGTTCGTCAGAACAGTCGTCCGGTTCGAGGAACTCCACGTCAACGTCGGCCTCCGAACCGTGGGCAAGCTCGCTCTCGGCCAGTCTCGCCCCGAAGCGACTGACATCGAAGAACGTGTTGCAGCGACCCTTCGAGACCCAGGCGACGTGGATCTGGTCGCGAGTCGTCGAGCCGGAGCTACAGCCGGCCGAGGCGGCGAGCATGGCACCGAGGATCGTCGCGCTCCGGCACGCGATGGCAACGTTCGAGCGGCGACACGGGAGGGTGGAGGTCTTCGTCATGGCTCCTCGAACGGCAGGCCAACGTCCGGATTCAGTCTGGAACTCGCCCGTGGGAGGTGCCGGTGTGGTCGATGCCACCACCACCCGAAGGCAGCGCTGGTCCTGACCGCCTCGCTGGCGCTGCGGCGCCCCTGCACGAGGGGAGCGAGGGAGGTCCGAGGTGTAGATGGGATGATCATTCTAGGCTATAATGTCATGATCTCTGGCTGCGGATCCCCTCGGATCTCGAGACTGCAGTGAGAAACATGACGCATCGGCGGGTCTTCGCGGGCTCTTTGTTTGTCCTCGCCCGCTGTCCGCAAGTGGCACGAGAGGCCGCACCAGGTGCTCGCGCGCTCACGCAATTCCCTCCGGAGAGGGCCTCAGCCGGTTGGGTCGGCGGCTTTCCCTCCACCGCATTCCCCAGGTGCGCTCCGTTCGGTGGACGGCGTTGAGCCCGTGACGGTCGGCAGGGCGCGGTGCAGGACCGCCGGCGACGAGATCCCGCGCTCGCGGAAGGCGACCAGCACACTCCTGGTCACGTCGGTCTCGAAGGCCTTCTCGTACTTGGTGTCGAGCACGTACGCCTTCCCCCGTAGATGGATGGCGGCAGTGCCCTCGCTGAATACCTGCCTCATCAGCACGACGATGGGCTTCTTGAGGAAGGTGAAGCGGCTGGAAGCGACCGATTCTCTGATGATCTCGGCAGCGAGTTCGAAGTCCTGGTCCATCCCGACGTAGAAGTCGAACGCCACCTGCATGTCGAGGGCGCCGTAGTTCCCGCAGGATGTGACGTCAGTGAGCACCTTGTTGTTGGGGATGGTGACCACGTTGTCATCGAGCGTCACCATGCGCACGCTGCGCAGACCGATGGCCAGGATGTCCCCGTACTCGCCGCCGTAGGTCACCCGATCACCGACCTGAAAGGGTCGATCGAGCATGATGGTAATCCCGGCGATCATCGCGGCCACCAGGTCCCGCATGGCGAACCCCACCGCGACCGCCAGTGTCCCACCGACCAACGCCACAACGGTCTGGTTGAACTCGAAGCTGAGGGAGACGACGACGAGGCCCGCGGCGAGATAGATGAAGAAGCGCGCGAAGGACCAGACCTTCTGGATGACGAGCCGCCGGTGGGAAAACCTCGCCCCGAGTCGATCGGCGAACTCCCCGAGGAAGCGGAGCAGGAGAGCGGTGCCGACAACGACCCCCAGCGAGACCAGCACGCCGCTCCAGCGCACGAAGGTGACGATCTGACCGATGTCCGTTCCGGCTTCCTGCGCGGCCGCCGGTCGAGCCGTGGCGAGCACGAGCAGCACCGCGACGAGCAGCGCAGAGGGCCCTCCACACCGATGCGACTCACGCTTCACCAAGGTGCCTCCGCTCCAGCAACCGAGTGGTCGAGCGGAACCACGGCCACGCCACCC
This sequence comes from Polyangiaceae bacterium, assembly GCA_016933275.1. Classification (GTDB taxonomy): domain Bacteria; phylum Myxococcota_A; class Polyangia; order Polyangiales; family Polyangiaceae; genus JAFGBI01. The sequence continues at coordinate 11,865 of JAFGBI010000221.1, forward strand.
GGTAGCGTCCCCCGTGCAGCTCCACGTGACCACGAACGCGCGAGAAGCGCAGCGCGTCGTCGACGACGGTAGGTGCCAGCCGCGTGGCCGCGACCAGATCTTCACGGCGGGCCGGCTCGAGCTGCACCAGCGCGTGCAGCACGAACGCTGCGTCGTCGGGGAGCGCTTCGAGATCGTCGAGCGTCGGGGGAGTGAAGAGCTTCACGTGGAGCTTCCCGCCGGCGTCGACGCCCAGCGACTGGGACCAAAATTGGAGAGCCACCGCCGGGTTCCCTCGCGAGTAGTCCCAGAGCAGGCGGTAGTAGCTGGCGCGGGTCCTCCGGACCTGCTCGGCGAGCTCGAACTCGTCCTCGGCGGGAGTCACCACGAGTCGTTCGAAGCTCGGCTCGACGCCGGAAAGCGCACAGCGGTGCTCGATCAGCTCGGCGATCTGCTCCTCACTCCAGGGCTGCAACTCGAGGACCTGGTCAAAGAGGGGGACGGCGCCCCGCGACGCCTTGACGAACCGGAACAACGAGCGCTCGAAGGAGAAGATCCAGGCGCAGTTGTCGCTGGTGCGGCGGGCCAGCGCGAAGAGGCGATCGAGATCGTCCAGGCCACCGACCGTGAGTCGGGCGAGCCGGTGCACGTTGTCGATCAACACGGCGACGTCGAAGCCGGCGCCAGAGATGGCGCGCGCGAGCGCGTCTTCGTCCGCGTTGGCGGGCAGCTCGAACTGCGCACGTAGCTCGCGCAGCAGCCGCGGCCATCCCCCGAACGGGCAGGAGACGGACCGGGCTTCGGGGTGAAGCGCCACGAGTCGCTCGAGCAGCGTGGTCTTCCCGCTGCCGCGTTCGCCGACGACAGCGAAGACGCCGCCCCGTGGCGCCCGAATGACGTCCGAGACGCGCCCGAGATCGGTGTCCGCAGCGCTGACGAGCAGGGAGACCGGGGGCGACTCGGGATCGAAGGCCTTCGCGATGTCCAGTGGGGGAGACGCCAGACTCTGCGCCAAACCTTGGATCCGAGACTGCTTGGCGAGCTCGCGACGGAAGAGGAAGGCGAGGATCCGCCGCGTGAGGTCGAACCCCCCGAGGTAGCGGCGAGCACCACGAGCGACCCCGCGACCGAGGAGGTACGCGCCCCCGATGGCCAACGCCACAGGAACCCCCCAGGTACCGCGTCGCCCCACCACCCACTTGGACAAGGCGTTCGAACCGCGGCGATCGCCGAGCCGCTCGAAGATGACCTCCTGCCACCAACGGAGCACGACGATCACGACAGGGATGAACAGAAGCCAGCAGGTGGTCAGGACCCAGGCGTAGATGGTCCCCCGACCCACGAGCTGGACGGAGAGCGCGAGCGTCAGGCCAACCGGCACCACGACTCGACCGACGAGGCGAAGGGTGCGCAGGCGAAGTCGATCCACCGGGGACGGATCGATATCGGGAAACGCCCGGGCGCCAGCGACGACGTCGAGGATGTTGACCACCAGCGTCCCACCGAGCACCCAAGCAACGATGGTGAGCAACAGGCGCACCTCTAGCTGACTCCGCAAAGCAGAGCTCAGCAGAGCCGCGGCGAGCTGCCACGCCAGCAGCCAGCCGAGCGGCAGCCGGATCCGGAGAGCGACCCCGGTGAGCCAGTGGAGACGGCGGCGACGCACGGGCCCGCCGGCTACCCCTCCCTCCAGCTGCTCTCGCCAACGCCGGAGCGGCCCCGAGGCGTGCCGCAGCAGCCAACCGGCCAGCAAGAGAGTACCCACCGCCTTGGCAACGTCGACGAGGGCAAAGACCACCTCGGCGCTGGCGAGGCCGACCCGCGAGAGTTGCCTCAGCCAGTTTCGCGCGGCAAGCGCGTGGTAGCGCGCGACCAGCCCGAGCTGCCGAGCCTCGGAGCGCGCCTGATCCCACCCGGACAGACCGAACCCCCTGAGCGCGGATCGCCGCTCCGAGCTTAGCAGGGGGTATAGCTCGACGCGGAGGTCGTTCATCGCTTCCACCTGGCGCTGGAGCCGCGACGCCCGCTCCCATTGCTCCTGACGTTCGCGGTCCGTCAACACTACCGCGCGCGCGGCCACCTCCGCCCGCAGCCGATTGATGTCGGCCAGATCGATCTCGGCGGGCAGGTCGCCGAGGGGATTCCGTCCCGGCTGCGGCACCGTGCTCGGCCGAGTGACCGTAGACAGGGCATTGGCCAGCTCGCTTCGCAGGCCCCGGAGGGCGGAGCGCAGGTCGTCGTAGAGGGCGTCCGCCGCTGGCGGTGCCGCCTGTCCGAGCCCACGCTGCTCCTGGAGCTCCCGCACCCGCCGCTGCCAACCCAACGCGAGATCCGCGCGCTCGTCGCTGCGCTGCCGGGCCCGAATGAGCTCCGCCTCGAACCGAGCCTGGTCAGCGCTCACTCCGAGCAGTCGGGCCTGCTCCTCGCTGAGGAGCCGCTTGGCCTCGGATCGCGCCCGCCGCGCCTCCTCGAGCGCCTGCCGCTGGGCCGTCTCGGCCGACAACACCTCGCTCTCGGCCTCCGACAGCCGCTGCGCGGAAGCGCGACTGGCCCCCTCGGCCTCTCCCTGGCGCCGGCGATGGGTCTCGAGCAGAGCGTCGCGACGCGACCGCGGCAGCTCCAAGAATCGAAGCCGCGCCGAGTCGAGCTCGAGTCGTGCCGCCCAGAGCTCGGGCGGGAGATCCGGGTACCGCGCGCGGCTAGCCTCCGACGCCGCCCCCAAGACGGGAAGCGCCGACGCGCTCGGCGCAGGCCCGCCCAGCGCCGGGGCGCGAGCGCTCCCGACGGGACGGGCTCGGAGGGGAGCATTGCTCCCCGGCGGAGACGCCGAGGCAACGGACCCGACGGTCCCGGGCTCCAGCGAAGCACCGGTCAGCAGCGCTCGCAGCCGCCGAACCTCCAAGTCCACCGCCTCCTCGTCCTTCAGATCGAGATCGAACAGCTTCGCGGGCTCGGCCCCGACGTCGAGGCCGCCGAGGAGCAGCGCCTGGATCTGCGATGCCACCCGGCGGAGGGACGCTTCGCGCGCCGTGCTTCGCGCAGGGGCCGCCGACGAGGCGCTGGCGCTCGAGACCGGAGCGGCAGAGCTCGACGTGACCGCTCGAGCGGCCGAGGCCGTCGCCGAGGTGGGTGGCGACGTCGCCGAAGGCGTCGGCGCGGCCGACCCCACGGAGGCAACCGTCACGACGACGAGGAGCAACCCGACGACCGTCAGCAACGGGATCGCCGACGCCGAAGGCGGCGCGCTCCCACGCTGACCTTCCGTCACGATCGCCTCGACCTGGAGGAGAGCACGGCCGCCGCGTAGGCGCGATCGGAGACGGTGATGTGGTTCACGAGCCAGTTGCGCAGAAGCTCCGTCAGCGCGACCCCGACGTCGGGATCGCCCTCGCGGAGGTCCTGGATCAGGTTCCCCAGCTGGGACGCCAGCGCCCGGTGCTGAGCGACGTGGGACGCCAGGCCCGAGTACCCGCAGGCCTCGAGGATCCGCTCCTCGGCGGCGAAATGATCGACGACGTACGCCTGCAGCCGCTGGACGAGGGCCGAGAGCTCCGATGCGTCCTCCCGATCGAGCGCGTCGTGCGCTGCGTTCAGGATCGACACCAGACTCTGGTGTTGCTCGTCGATCTCCGGGATCCCCAGTTCGAGCGAACTCGACCAGCGCAGGTGGCCCATGGGCAGGCGATTGTCGCGCCCAAATGTCAAGGCTGTCAACGAGCGACGAGCTGGTGCTCGCGGGCCACGAGATCCCGGTCGCGGAGGGCGCGCCCGCGTTCCTCGATGGCGCTGCCCACACGGATGCGCTCGAGGGAGCGCCGGAGGATCTCGGTGATGGTGAAGACCCGCCAGAAGGATGTGGACGCCACGGAGACGGATCCCGCCTACCAGGGCGACCAATCCCTCGCGCCCGAGGACGTCGGCACCAGTGGGGTTGGCACCTCAGCCCAACTGCCGCGTACCCGCGAACCAGTCGCCGCATCGAGCACACGGCCGGCTCGTCCTGGAGCAGCAATCAGGTTGATTACTGCGTCAAATCAACAACCTAGAGCACCGAACCGGCAGCAGACCTCTCCAGAGGCAGCGCTGGAAACGCGTCCTCGCCTCGCACAGA
>JAFGBI010000222.1 GCA_016933275.1 Polyangiaceae bacterium
GAACCGGCAGCAGACCTCACCAGAGGCAGCGCTGGAAACGCGTCCTCGCCTCGCACGGACGCGTTTCCAGCGCTGCCGTTGCTGTCGCCAACCTGATCGGTGCTCTAGCGCAGGCACGATCCGGCGCCGCGCTTGGGTTGCGGGCCTGACCCGCGCTCGGGTGGGTCCGCGTCGACGATCGAACGTCGCCTGGTCCGGTCGCGTACGGGTCAGTCAACAGGTGACCGCCCGAGCGGCCGCTGACGGACGAGCGAGACTCGGCCTCGGGACCAGCGCGGCGAACACCAGGATTGACCGCTCGCGGGACCGCGCGAGGCTCCCGTCACGCGGCACGAGCCCCAGGGATCGGCAGGAATACGCGGCGAGAAACCGCACCGTGGAACCGAAGCGCGTCCCGTGCGAGGGTGCGCCGGCACCATACTGTTCGCCGCGGCTCGAAACCGAGGGCTCTCGTGGACGCGCGCCGCGAGACCACCTCACCCAAGGTAGGGAACCGGTCAATGAACGCATCAGCCAGGGAAGCGACGGGGGATCGTGAAGTCCGCGGGCGGCGCGGCGTGTTGATGGCCATAGGTGGCCTCTCCGTCGCGTGGCTCGGAGCGCTGATCTACCCAATCTACCGCTACCTCAGTCCTCTGGCCGCGGCGAACCCCTTCGGCCCCACGGGGCGGGTGAAGGTCGACAAGATATCACCCTCCGATGTGGCTCGACCGGGGCAAGGAAAGAACGGCGGCTATGCGGGGCGGGGTCTGATCGTGCTGCGCGGAGAGGACGGGACCCTGCGGGCGTTCGACGCCAAGTGCACGCACGCGGGCTGCAACGTAAGCTTCGAAGGCTCCCGAATCCACTGTCCGTGCCACGGCGGGATCTACGACCTCCACGGCAAGAACGTGTCGGGCCCGCCACCCCGACCGCTCACCGAGCTCAAGGTGTTCGAGGAGAACGGGGAGCTTCTCGTAGGCCGCGCTGATGGCGAGGCACGGAGCTGACCGATGACCGATCCCATCGCGCCCATTCCCCGCGAAGCCCTCGACGCCCTCCCCCCGGAGACGACGCGCCTTGGACGCGCCGGGCGAGCGCTGCTCTCCCGCTATCCCGTGTGGCCCGTCATCGACTACTTCCGCCACAAATCGGTGCCTCAGCACCGGCACTCCGCCTGGTACTCCGTGGGCGGAATCGTCCTTTTCTTCTTCGCCGTGCAGCTCGTCACTGGGATCCTGCTCATGGTCTACTACCGGCCGAGCCAGCCGTGGCAATCCGTACAACGGATCGTCAACGAGGTCCCCTACGGCAACGTCGTTCGCAGCCTTCACCATTGGGCCGCGAACCTGATGATCCTCGCGGTCTTCGTGCACCTCTTCAGCACGTTCTTCCTCAAGGCGTACCGTCCCCCCCGCGAGGGGACCTGGCTCACGGGGCTCGGCCTCCTCGGGCTCTCGATGGCGTTCGGGTTCTCCGGTTACCTGCTGCCCTGGGACGATCTCTCGTTCTTCGCGACCCGGGTCGGGATCTCGGAGCTCGAGAAGGCACCCGTCCTCGGCACCTGGATTGCGGATCTCGCGCGCGGCGGCGACGATGTCACCGTCGACACCATCGGCCGCTTCTACCCGCTCCACGTCGTGGTCCTCCCCCTCCTCGTGATGGGGCTCGTCAGCGTGCATGTGCTGTTCGTCCAACTTCAGGGGATGAGCGCGCCCGACCGCTACTACGCCCTCCCTCCCGAACGGAAGAAGAGCGTGAGTTTCTTCGGAGAATACCTGTTTGCGGAGATCCCCATCTGGCTCCTCATGGGAGCGCTGCTCGCGTTCCTCGCGACGTTCTTCCCCCGTGGTCTGTCCCCCGAGGCAGACCCCACGGCCCCCGCCCCGCCGGGGATCAAGCCCGAATGGTACTTCCTGTCGCAATACCAAGCCTTGAAGCTGTTCCCCGGCAAGCTCGAGCTCGTCGGCATGGTGCTCCTCGGAGGGATCCCGATGCTCGCCTTCGCGCTACCCTTCATCGACCGTGCGATACCTACCAATGAGCGCGGTCGCACCGTGACCGGGCTCGGGTTCCTCGCCCTGATGGGCCTGGTCGGGATGACGATCTGGGGGTGGTGGTCATGAACTACCCGGTCTGGGACGTCCCTGGGATCGGCGCGGGCCTGATCGTCGCCATCATCGCGATCCTCCACGTCCTCGTCTCGCACATCGCGGTGGGCGGCGGCGCCTTCCTCTTCCTCGCCGAGCTCTGGGCGCGGCGCCAACCGGACAAGGACCGCATCCGGGCCTGGCTCAAGCGCTACGTCACGTTCTTCCTCGTGTACACGACGGTGTTCGGCGCCATCACCGGGGTGGGCATCTGGTTCTCGATCCAGTTGGCGAGCCCCGAAGCGACGAGCCTGTTGATCCACCAGTTCGTCTTCGCCTGGGCGATCGAATGGGTCGCGTTCCTCGGCGAGCTGACGGTGCTCTACCTCTACTACTACGGCTGGGACTCGAATTCCGAACCACGTCAGATCTTCCTGGCGGGAGCCTACTTCGGCATCGCGTGGATCTCGCTCGTCGTCATCAACGGCATCTTGACGTTCATGCTGACCCCGGGCGACTGGACCCTCGACAATCGCGATATCGCCGCGGGCTTCTTGAATCCTGGCTACTTCTCCGCGCTCTCTCTGCGCACCATGGTGATGTTCCTCCTGGCAGGGCTGTCGGCCTTCGTCGTGGCCGCGCGTGTCGACGACGACCAGTTGAAGGCCCGCATCGTGCGCTTCGCCTCCTACTGGGTCCTGCCGGCGGCGGTCTTGATCCCTGTCTTCAGCTACCTTTTCTGGTCGCGCCTCCCAGCGTTCTCGGTGAAGCTGGCGACGGACGGCGTGGTGGGCCTGGCCGGAGGCAAACTCGAAGTGATGTCCCGAGCGATCTGGCTGGCTGGCCTCACCGGCAGCTTGGTGCTGCTGGGGACGCTCACCTTCCTCCTGCGCCCGCGCGCGCTGACCCTCGGCGCGGCGATCGCGATGCTCGGCACGGCCCAGATCGGGATCGCCGGCGCCGAATTCTTCCGCGAGATGGCTCGCAAGCCCTACGTCGTCTACGGGGTCCTCTACTCCAACTCGCTCTGGGTGCGAGACGCCACCCCGGCGAAGCTTCGGGAGCCCTTCCTCTCCCGAGCACGATGGCACCCAGATCCACCTGCCCTGACCCGCGAACGCGGCGAGTGGATCTATCGCCTACAGTGCGCGAGCTGCCACACGCGCGACGGTTATCGTTCCCTGACCGCGCGGACCGAACAATGGACGCCGGAGTTCGGCTTCCAGTGGCTCGAGACCATGGATGCCAATGGCGTGATGCCTCCGTTCCAAGGTGACGCCGAGGACCGCGCGGCGCTCGTGGCCTATCTCCTCTCGCTCCGCGGAAAGACCATCGACCCCACGGAGATCGTGAGGACCGCACCGCCCTCCCCCAGGGCGCCTTCCGCCGAGGTGAAGCCGTGAACGCTCCGGTCCCCCCGTTCGACCCACTGGGCCTCCCGGTAACGAGCTCGTTCCTCTACGCCCTGTCCTACCTGACCCTCACGCTCCATTTCGTGGCGATGCAGTTCACCGTCGGGGGAGCGATCCTGATGCTGCTCTGTTGGCGCCGGCAACCGGGGATCGCGCGGTTCTTCGGGACCGGGCTGCCCCTCGGCTTCTCGTACCTGGTGACGTTCGGGATCCCACCGTTGCTGTTCCTTCAGACAGTCTACGGACAGTTCTTCTACAGCTCCTCGGTGCTCGTCGGTGCCTACTGGATCAGCGTAATTCCGCTGGTCATCGTCGGCTACGGGGCGTCGTACTGGCACCGGATGAACCGCGACGCCAGGCCTCGGCACCAGGACGTGGTCGTCGCGATCATCGTGGCAGCCTTGCTCATCGTCGGCTTCATCTTCGTCAACAACCTTGCGCTGTCGTTGCGGCCCGACCTGTGGCTCAGGCACTACGCTGCCTACCCGAGCGGCAACACGTTGACGCACGGCGAACCCACTCTCTACGCGCGCTACCTGCTCTTCGTGGTGCCGGCGCTCTTCACCTCAGGGATGGCGCTCGTCCTACGTGCGAGCTACCTCCGTCACCGCGCGGCCACGACAGCCGCGCGGAAGGAGGCCGAGACATCGCACACCGTTGGCCTGCGTGCCATGGTCGTGGCGACCGGGCTCGAGGCGATGGCGGCAGGGTGGTTCTGGATCGTCATACCGGACGCGATACGCGGCGCGTTCGCCGAGGGTGGCGCGCTCTCGATGCTGGCGGTGGCCGGGGTGCTGCTCGGTGTCGGCGCCCTGCTCGCGGCCTGGCAGTCGCGCGGACGGTCCGGCATGGGCCTGGCTGTGCTGGCGGCGCATCTGCTCGTTGGGGCGGTGGCGTGCCTCGTCATCGTCCGCGATCTCTTGCGCCAGCTCTACCTCGAGCCGTACTTCGAGGCGGCCAAGACGCCGGTCCTGCCGCAATGGGGCATGTTCGCTGCGTTCCTCACGGTGATGTTGATCGGCGTGGTCTTCCTCGCGATCCTGACGGAGCAGACGATCCGAGGCCTGGTGGGGGCCGCGGACGGGGCGGGGGGAGCCAACGACGGCAAGCCGGCAGGGAGACCCCGGCCTGCGCCACGACGAACCAGGGCAGGACACCGTCGCCCTGGCCAACGACCTGCCAGTCTGGGAAAGCAGTGAGTCTGATCGGCGTGACAAGTCGACCACCGCAACCGCAATCCAGCGAAACCCGCGCGACAATGACTCGCCCCGAGCCCACCCGGTGAGCGTACGGCCGAGGCAATCAGAGCATGGGATTACCACCTTGCGCAGGACAGGCCCAGAACCGAAGCACAGCGGCGGATCGTGATGATGGACGGACCGGTGGGCATGCGCGAAGGGGGAGGCCACGGCACCCTGGTGGACGCCGGCGGAGGGAGCGCACACGTAGCGTCGACGCGGGAGTCCACGCTCGTCGACGCTCTTCGACAGGCGCTCGGCGGTCGGGTGCGGGGTGACCATGCGTCGGGTGAGATCACGGCCGACGGACTCCGGCCCATCCCCACCTCTGCCTTGACGCCACCCGCCGGTCACCCAGGGCGGGGCTACCCGGGGAGTACTTCGAAGGCGTCGAACGTGCCGAACCGCCGAAGCTAGCTCGGCTCGATCCCACCGTCGACGTTCGGCGGGAGCTCACCTTGCCGGCAACGTGCGTGCCCGAGGACAACTGGTCGGTACGCTGGACCGGCAGGCTCACCCCACCGAAGACCGGCCTCTACGCGCTCGCCCTCAGGTCCGACGACGGCGCCCGGCTCCACCTCGATGGCAGGCTCGTGGTGGACCTCTGGGGGAACCATCCGCCGACGCTGAAGACCGCCGAGGTCGAGCTGGCGGCGGGCAGGGCGCATGACCCAGGCCGGCGAAACGCCGCCGGGACCCACGAACCAAGCCCCACCGCGCGCCTTGCCACAACAGAGCGATTGGGCGCCCACGAGCCGGCGTCGTCTCGTACCTTGGCTCGGCCATCCGCATCGTTCGACCCGAGCGACTGCTCGAGCGGCGGTCCACGCCTCCACCCAGCGCAGCAAACAGGTTGATTGCGGCAACCCGTCAGCAACCGAAGCCGGCGGAGCCGATTGAGCGAGCCTGGGGCTGAATCGGGGCGTGTTCCCAGCGGCGCCGTTGCTGTTGGCAACCCGATCGGTGTTCAGGACGCACCCGACTCCTGACAACGCTGCCTCGCGACCAGACCAATCGCGGGGTAAAAATCCCGAGCCGGTGAACGGAGTTCCAGGGGACCGATCCGTTCCCCCCAACGACCATGGGCCGCTTTCCGGGACAATCGTGGAGATACGCCGCTCAACCGACGGTGGCCCGGGTGGCGATATGCGAACACGCAATGTCCGCCGCTTTTTGGATAGCGCGAGCCGTTCCCGTTCCCACCGGGGCAGCCTGCCGAAGGGGAAAAAAGAGCCGCGCGCGGTCAGCGGTTGGGGATCGCGGTCCACGAGAAAGCGCCGGACAGGGGGGGTCGTCAGCGGTAAAGTGATCGCAACGCCGCCCTGTGAGGTGAGCCAATGAAACCTCCGACCACCGTCTCCATCGTGCGCTGGCTCTTCGCTGTGATCGCTCCTCTTGGCTCGGCTTGTGCGGGCGAGCCGGCGGCAACGACGAGCCACTGTCCCTTCGGGTTCGCCCAATGCGCGACCGGCTGCGCCAACGTGACCTCCGATCCGTACAATTGCGGGGAGTGTGGGTTCGCCTGCAGACCGGACCAGCTCTGTGTCGCCTCGGCCTGCATCGATGCCGTGCCTCCCTTCACCTGCGACGCCCCGTTCTTGGAATGCTTCGGGGAGTGCCTGGACGTGCGCAGCGATCCGGCCAATTGCGGGAGCTGCACGAATACCTGCCTCCCGGGCCAGTTCTGCTCTAGCGGGGTCTGCCATTGCCTGGAGGGTTATGCGCCGTGCGAGGGGATCTGCGTCGAGGTCCGTTCCAGCCGCAACAATTGCGGGAGCTGCGGCGTCGCCTGCGCTTCGAACGAGGATTGCGTCGACGGTAGCTGCACGTGCCGAACCGGGCTCAGCGTCTGCGGCGGCGATTGTGTCAATCTCGAAGGGGACGGGAACAACTGCGGGATCTGCGGCAATGTCTGCCCGCCTGACCGGGTCTGCAGTCGTGGCCTGTGCAGCACCGGGTGCGGTGCGGACCTGGAGCGCTGTGACAGTAGTTGTGTCGACCTGCAGAGCGATCTGGCTCACTGCGGGGCCTGCAACCAAGCCTGCGCGCCAGGGCGGGTCTGTACGGGAGGTGTCTGCGCCTGCCCAACCGACTACCTTGATTGCGGCGGGCAATGCCTGCACGTGAAGACGGACATCAGCAACTGCGGGGCCTGTGGCAACGTCTGCGGGTCCGGTCAGGCCTGTGCGGATGGCGTGTGCGCCTGCGCGGTCTCAGGTCAGGTGACCTGCAGCGGGACCTGCACGGACATCAGTTCCGATGAGGAGAACTGCGGGGCCTGCGGCGTCATCTGCGCGGACGACCAGAACTGCTCCAGCGGCGTTTGCGTGGCCATCACAGTCGAGACTGGGGGCACCTCGGGGACCGGTGGCCAAGGTGCGACCGGTGGCCGGATCGTCGGGAGAACCGGCGGCACCGCGGGAACCGGCGGCCTCGGTGGCACGTCAGGCAGCACCAGCGGGGGCGGCACCGGCAACGTGGTCGTCGGTGGTACGGGCGGGGCGACGGTCGTTGGCGGGTACCATGTGCACGGTGAGTGGAAGGGGAGCGTCTGGACGGCGGTAGACCAAGCAAAGGCCTCGACCATCAGCCCCGCCAGTTTCAACACCCTGACCACCGACGGCCCCTACTGCGTGACCGGCAACGTCCCGGTGACGGAGGACTACAGCGCAGTCGCCATGGTGGGCTTCAACGTCAACCAGGCGCAGGGGCAAGACGCGCCGACGGGGACCTGGGCACCGGCGAACCTCGCGAGCGGCGGGCTGGTCGTGAACGTGACCAACAACGGGCCAAACACCACCTTCCGCGCGCAGATCCACGGCCCGAACGGCGATACCGATGCGTCCCAGCGCTGGTGCGCGAACCTCACCCAATTCGGTCATAACGTCACCATTCCCTGGACCACGTTCAACACGGAATGCTGGGGTACCACCGGCACGAACTACGCTGGCGAGCCCCTCGAGTCCGCGCTCGTGCTCGTCCCCGGGATGGGCACGGGCGACACGAATCCGGTCGACCGCGCGTTCGACTTCTGCGTGAACGACATCGGGCCCGTTTGAACGGCGTCGACCGCCGCGGCCCCTACCACAACGAGTTTGCCACCGCGACCACGCGGTCGAGCTCCGCGTCGGTGAGGAGCGGGTGCACAGGGAGGCTCAGCACCTCTCGACAGGCACGCTCGGTCTCCGGAAGCGCGGGGGACGACTGGCCGAGCTCGGCGAGCCTTCGCGCCATGGCGGGCTGCCGGTGGATGGGGATCGGGTAGTAGATGCGTGCGCCGATCCCCTGCGCGTCGAGCCGGGCCAGGGCGGTATCGCGGTCGGCCCCCTCGGGGATCCGGACCGTGTACTGCTGAAACACGTGGCGGTGGCCGGCGCGCACCGTGGGCGTGCGCACGCGAACGAGGCTTTCGTCGTAGTACCTCGCGTTCCTGGCCCGGCGCTCGGTGAGCTCTGGGAGCCGGGCGAGCTGCGCCACGCCGATGGCACCCGCGACCTCGGTCATGCGAAAGTTGTACCCGAGGAGCTCGTGCACGGGCTCGGCGCCCCGGCCCTGATTCCTGATCATGCGGAGGCGCTCCGCGATTCCCGCATCGTTGGTCAGCACCATCCCGCCCTCGGTGGTCGTCATGTTCTTCGAGGGGTGGAAGCTGAACGCCGTCGTGCCGTAGCTGCCGACCCGTCGCCCTTCGATCGCAGCGAGGTGAGCCTGCGCGGCGTCCTCGAGCAGAATGAGACCACGACGCGCGCAGAGTGACGCGAAGCGGGGGAGATCGGCGGGGTGACCGAAGAGGTGAACCGGCATGACGGCCCTGGTGCGTGATGAGATGGCGGCCTCCGCCCTTTCTACCGAGAGCGCGAACGTCTCGGGGTCGATGTCGGCGAACACCGGGATCGCCCCCGCAGCGATCACCGACGACGCGGTGGCAAAGAAGCTGAACGAGGGGACGATGACCTCGTCGCCAGCGCCGATTTCGTGGGCGAGCAGCGCGGCGGTGAGTGCGGTGGTTCCGTTGCTCGTGGCGACTCCGTAGCGCGCGCCGTGCGCCGCCGCGAACCGTCGCTCAAACTCGGCGACTCGCTCCCCGTGGATGAGCTGCCCGCGCTCGAGGACCTCCAGCACGGCGCGCTTCTCTGCTTCACCCAGGCAGGGCTTCGCGATCTCGATCCTCGTCGCTTTGGCGGCCACCGGGATGTCCTACCGCGCGTGACCATCGGGGACCACTGCTCGACGACCGGCGGCGGCGATCCCAGAGGCTACGTCCCCCAACCCTCCTTGCACGGGGCAAGAGCGAAGCGGGGATTCCTCCAGAAGTGGCATGGCGGTGGTCGCTCTTCCGAACCCAGACGCCACGTGCAAAACTGGTCACCGCTCGGCGCCATACCTGGCGGCTCGGGCCACAATTCGTTCCATGGAACGGTCGCAGAGCCTAGGTCGGATTGTCCTGATTGCCCTGATCACGGCGACGGGTGGCGGTTGCGCTGCGACCGGCGCCGAGCCCACGAGCGAGAGGGTGACCGGCGGCACCGACGATCCCGGCACCAGCGATGGGGGCGCAGACGATCCCGGCACGAACGGTGGCGGCCCCAACGATCCCGGCACGACCGGTGGCAGCGCGGACGGTTCCGGCGGTGCGACAGCTGGCGGCAACGGTGGTGCGAGCGCGGGCGGCTACTCCGGGGACGGTGGCACGGGCGCGAACACCAGCGGCGATCCTCCGTATGCCAACGTGACGGCCGTCACCGCCACCGCAGTCGACGGCGGCTACGAGCTCGCGGTTTCCGTCGAGAGCGCGGACATCAACTGCTCGCAATATGCCGATTGGTGGGAGGTGCTCGACGAGGACGGCAGCCTGCTCTTCCGCCGGATCCTCGAGCACAGCCACACGGACGCGAACGGCACCAGCGACGCCGACGCCCCTGGCAACACCTTCACCCGCGCCGGCGGCCCGGTCCCCATCGCCGCCGACCGATCCGTGTTCGTGCGAGCTCACATGAACAGTGGCGGCTATCATGGGCAGGTCATGCGGGGGAGCGCGGAGTCAGGGTTCACGGCCGCGCCCGACATCGGCGACGACTACGCCCTGGGAGTCGAAGACGACGAACCGCAGCCTGCAGGCTGCCGCTTCTAGCGCAGCAATCAGGTTGATTGCTGCGTCAAATCCACAAGGACGCCGACCTACGGCCGCATCGGCAGGGAATGTACCTCCCCTTGCATGACGAGGAGTTGCGCGAAGAGCGCGACGACGTCTTGCAACGTGTACTACGAGACGCCGAAGAATGGGCACGTCGTCTGCGTCGATGAGAAGACGGGCATTCAGGCACTCCAGGAGACAGCGCAGTGCTTCCGTTGGTCGTACCGGCCGAAGCCCCGGGATGGAGCGCGCCGCGTGCGGCCACGTCCGTTCGCCGGGCGTGTGCTGGTTGGCCACACCGAACGGCGCACCCCCCGCGCTGCCCACGCGGCCAGGGCCGCGCGGGGCCCGGCGCGCAGCGCCCCCGCGCCACCGCTCCGCAGCGTCACGCTTTCTGCGCCAGGGGGGGCGCATGACCAACCAGCACACACCTTCACAGCTCCCGCACCACCGCCTCGTCGCCTATCACGTCGCCGTCGAGCTCCTGCTCGCCGTTGAGGCCGCGACCCTCCGCGACGCGAAGCTGCGGGACAAAGCCTTCCATGCCGCGAAGAGCGCGGTCCTCGATACCCCGTCGCGCCACCCAGACAACCAGTAGAGGCTACGTTGGCTCGCTGCTCGGCGTGGACCAGCGGCGCCCAGCACGAGGAGCTCCCGGGGAGCTTGCACCCACGGCCGAGGCGACGCCCTGGTCCGCACGACGCACCCCAGACCGGTTCGGCGGAAGTCCGTCTTCGGACCGCGAGGCACGTCTTCGCCGACGGCAGCTCTGTTCACCTCACAACCGCTCGCGCAGCACGCGAAGCGGCGACCCCACGATCGCACCGAGCTCGGCGAGTAGCCCGGGATCGACCTCCGTGGAGTCGACGTGACAGAAGTTCACGTACAGGCCCGTCACCGCGAGCGGGACCTCGGACGAGACCTCGTCCAACGGGGTCGCCCGGCCACAAGCGCACCGGATGCGCGCGTCCCGCGCCGGTGCGCCCGCCGCCTGTGCCTCGAGGAAGGCATGAACCTTCTCGTCCAAGTCCGCGCCACAGGCGCAAACGGCGCCGAAGGATCCCGTGTGTGCATTGGGAACGAGCTCGGGCACCCCTTCGTACGCAAACGCGTACTCGAAGGCCGGTCGATCGGGCAACGCCTGGGGGAAAGCCCCGCCCGAGCGTCGTCCCGGTGCGAGCCACCCGAGCGCGAGGTCGTAGAACGGCCCGACGATCTCCCGCCGCTCGAGGTGACGAACGAGCTCGTCCGCCACCCGCGCGGACACCTCCTCGGGGCGCTGGGGCACGAGATAGAGATTGACCTCGAAGGTGGCCCGCGCCCGACTGCGGTTGTTCCGCGGTAGCCACAAGCAATGCCCCCTCGATTGGTGATTATTCCCGAACGTCATCAGGTCCTGCAGGCGTCGCGATGCGCCGTGCCCTCTAATAGGGCAGCCGAACCGGTTCGGCCATGGGGCACCCTGGCGCGCTGAGGATCGGATGGCTGATCGGTCCGTCCCGGTTTGGCCACGGCCACGGCAGGTGCCGGTGACGGGGCCGCTCGGGCCTGGTCTCCGCGGTTCATCGAGGGCAAGGATCACGAAGGGCCCACGTTGGCTCGTGGAGCGCTGGAGGGGGTTGGCGACGTGATTGCGCGCAGGACCCGGAGCGAGCAGGGGCTAGAGCAGGGCTGGCGGCGCGGGGCATCGGAGTTGCCGGGGATCGGATCCCGCCTCGACAGACAACGCCGAGTCGACCGGATCCGGAGGCGATCTCGCCGATCTCCGGGCGGCGCGCGACGCAGCCCTGCTCGCCGCCGAGACAGCGGTTCGCGACGCCGCTCGCCTCACCCGGCTGCTCAACATCCTTGACGAACGGGCGGCGCAGGCGCTGCTCCTGGATCGACTCCCATCGGCCCTCGCGAAGCTGTTCGCGGCGGCGATCCTGGTGCGCCTCGACCGACCCGGGACCGGAACGCTCTGCCCGACCTGCACCATCGGACCACCCGATGAGCGGGCCGGATCAGGAAGCCCTTGGTCGATGCGCTGCTTCATGCTATTCGCGTCCGCGGTGACGTTCCGTCACCCATGAGCTGGCCAAGGGAAGCCGGTCGAAGGCCGGCACGGCCCCCGCCACTGTAGCCGGGAACCAACGGGGCAGCAGGAGCCACTGGGCGAAGAGCCCGGGAAGGCGCCCCCGAGGGATGATCCGGGAGTCAGGAAACCTGACCAGCCATGTCCCAGTCGAGCCTCCGCGGGGTGAACGGAGGGCCGTGCCCCAGGTTCCGTCACGGTTCCCCTCGCTCCGCGCAGGCAGGTCATGGTCACACGGCGGGTGTGACGCAAGCTTGGAGGTAGTTCTCGTGGCAGAAGAGAAGATCGGTGTAATGAGGTGGTGGACGGTCGCGGCGGTGCTCGGGTCAACGCTGGCGCTCGCGGCGTGCAGCGACGATGACGACACCCCGAGGTCGACAGCTGGTGGCGCGGCTGGGACCGCAGGAGCCGGCCGTGGCGGGGAAACGGGCGGCAGCGACGGCACCGCCGGCGGCGGTGCCAGCGAGGACACGGCCGGCGGCCACGCGGGCGGTTCGGCGGGCAGCGGCGCGCGTGGTCCGATGGGCGGCGGCGCGGGTGATGGGACCAGCGGCACGGCTCCGGGTGGTGCGACTGGTAGCGTCACCGGGGGCGCGGCCGGCCGCGACGGCGGTGAGGGTGGCGAAGGGGGTGCGGGGGAACGCAGGAGCATCGAGCCGCTGCCGTTTTCAGTGATGGGAGTGTGGGTGGACGACTACGGCGGCCAACACCGCGTCACGGAGACGGTCTGGACTCAGTCGGGCTTCGGTGACCGGTCAGGCTTCGAAATCGTGGACTACGACGAGGCGGCGATGTTCGCGATCGCGCAGAACGACGTTGGCAACTCGTACAACCCGGAGCTCTGGTCTCGCTTTGACTGGACCGAGTACGGCGGCTCCCTCTGGTACTGCCAGACCACCTACGGTGCGACCACCGAAGCGGCTGCGCGCGACACGCCGCGCGCTGACGACACTGACCCGAGCCGCGGCGGCTGCAGCGGCTTCGCCTGGAGCCGGCTGATCCCGCCGGAGGTCGTGGGAACCTACATGGACAACTACGGCGGCGACCACTACGTCGACGCCTACCGGTGGGTGCAGGGCACCGATTCCTCCACGTCGCTCTTCGTACTCACCCAGTTCGACAATGACGATGACTTCGTGGTCGCCCAAAACGACGGCGAAAACGCGTGGAACGCGGGTCTGTGGTCTCGCTTCGACTGGACCGAGCACAACGGCAATCTCTACTTCTGCCAGACGGCCTATGCGGCCGCGTCCGAGGCGGATGCGCTCGCCACGCCGGCAGCTGATGCGACCGATCCCGCCACGAGTGGGTGCGGCAGCTTCGCCTGGACCCAGCTCATCGAGCCATAGCGCGAGTCACGCGTCCCGTACGACGCCGTCCGTTGCACGGAGGCCGGCCGGCAATGCCCGAAGCGCGGAGGGACCGCGGCCGACCGTGCTTGCCTCGAACCAGCCCGAGCCCGAGCCCAAGCCCGAATTCTTCCAGGCCATCGCGGTCAGCATGGCCGTAATGCGAAGGAGTAGGGTGCGAACAGCTATCCCCCGCCCCGGTCCTGGCAACCACTGGCAGCATTGCTTGCCAGGCTAGCCCCCTCCCGGCCCCCAATCCCCCGGCTCGCGCAGCGTGCCGCCGGTCGAGGGTGAGGATTGCGGCTGGACAGTCGAGGCGGGGGTTGATACGCCCGAAGAGCTGGACCTCCCGGTCGCTGGACGGGATCTGGTGGGGCTGCCTTGGAGGGATCCGATGAGGACCTCCTCGAGGCCAATGAACGACCGGGCCCAGCGAACCATGAGCCTCGACCCGCGGCTGAACGTCTCGTCGACCTGCCGTTACCCGCGACGGCCGGCGAACCCAGCCCACCCAACCCCATGAGCCACGAGACTCGGAACGACTCGCCCGGGTGAGCACATGCGCAAACTTGATATCGACCTCGCGTACCTGAAGACGACCTTGCAGGCGCTGCTCGAGATCCCGAGCCCCAGCGGATACACGGACTGCGTGGTCCACTACTGTGTGGGCGAGCTCGAGAAGCTGGGCCTACCGTGCCGACTCACCCGGCGCGGCGGCATTCGCGCGACCATCGCCGGTCAGGTGCGAGCCCCCCGGTGCGCCGTCGTTTCGCACCTTGACACGGTGGGCGCGATGGTCAAGCAACTGAAGCCGAACGGGCGGTTGGAGATGATGCCCATTGGCCATTGGTCGAGCCGGTTCGCCGAGGGCTGCCGCGTCACCATCTTCACCGATCACCACGGCCCCAAGCGCGGCACCATTTTGCCGCTGAAGGCATCGGGCCACACGTTCGACGAGGAGATCGACACCCAACCGGTGGCTTGGGACAACGTCGAGATTCGGACCAATGATTTCGCGCGCGACGAAGCCGAACTCCGCGCCGAGGGGTACCATGTGGGTGACTTCGTCGCCATCGATCCCGGAACCGAGTTCACGCCGGACGGGTTCGTCGTCTCGCGGCACCTCGATGACAAGGCGGGGGTCGCGGCGGTCTTGGCAGCGGCCAAATCCATCGTCGACTCTGGGGTCACGGTCCCGACAGAGTGCAACCTGATCTTCACGATCTCCGAGGAGGTGGGGACGGGCGCTTCGTCTGTCCTCCACGGCCACACCGCAGAATTGGTGGCGGTCGACAACGCGACCCAGGCACCAGGACAGAACTCGCGTGAGCGCGGGGTCACGATCGCGATGATGGATTCGAGCGGCCCCTTCGACTACCACTTGACGCACAAGCTGATCCGTCTCTGCGAGCAGCACAACCTCGAGCATCAGCGGGACGTGTTCAAGTACTACCGCTGCGACGCGGCTGCAGCGGTAGAAGCCGGCAACGATCTACGGGTCGCCTTGGTCTGCTTCGGGCTGGATGCCTCTCATGGCTACGAGCGCGCCCACATGACCGGTCTGTGCGCGCTAGCCCAGCTGCTTGGCCTGTATGTCCAGACCGGCCCCATCGCTCAGCGCGATGGCACGCTGCTCGGTCCCCTCAGCGACTTCCCAACCCAACCGCAGTGACCGACCACGGATCTCGGTCCGCCCAGCGCGGGAGAACCGCCGCCCAAGGGCACCGCCCGGTGAACGGCCCCGTCACCGAGGCATCGGGCCGGTTGCCCTGCTCGGGCCCCCGCAATTGCGTCGGCCACTGCGTCGGCCACCGAGCTCGACTCGAGGCGTCCGTGGCCGCACGACGTCTCCGCTGTCGCACGGCGGGACGTGGCGCCGCTCGCGGTCGCCAACTATGATCTGGGGTCATGCACGGGTCGGGCGCTCCGAGTGTCTCCGTTCGTGCGCCGTGGACGGCGTCTGGGATGGTGGTTCGTCGGAGCTACTTCCCGGTCCTGATTGTGGTCGCCACCGCTTGCGCTGGGCTGTCCAGAGACGAGCTGCTCGCCGGCAAGACCTGCACGCCTTCCGGCGAATGCGTCCAAGGGTACACTTGCGTCGAGGGGATCTGCGAGCGCGCCGACGGAAGCGAGGGCGTATCTCCGCATCCCGGAGGTGCCGGCGGGAATAACGGCGACGGGGGCGACGGCCCCTCCGTCGACGGCAGCGAAGCCGGGGACACGGCAACGGGCAGCGCGACCCAAACCGGCGGCGCTCCCGGGTGTACGTCGGCGACGATCGACCCGTGCTCGACGATCCCCCGCTTCCAGGGCGCGCAGACGCTCGACGGCGACGACTCGGATGTCTGTGCCCTGCCCACCTTCGCCATCGACTTCTTCGACGCCAACGACGCCGTGCTCGAGCATGGGACCACCGTCCCAGAGAGCGAACGGCCCGAATCGGCGAGCGTTCGCGTCGGGTGGTCCCCGGCGGGGCTCCACCTCTTCATCACCGTCAGCGATCCGCTACGGGAACCCGCTCGTCTCGTCAGCAGCGTCTGGGAAGGAGACGGCGTCGAGGTCCTCTTCACCTCCAGCGGCTCCAAGCTCGATGGCGACCCCGCCACGGACAGAGCCTTCCATGCCATCTTCGCCGGCGCGCCGTCGCTCGCCGGGCGGGTCACCACCCGGAACGGCGTAAGCTCGATCTCGACCCTCAACGCCACCTGGTACGAGACGTCCGTCAGGCCGGACGGATACGTGGTCGAGACACTGCTACCGTGGACCGACGTGACACCGAGCTCGGGCGCGAACATCGCGTTCGACTTCGCCCTCAACTCCGCCGACGGCCAGCCGCTCGGCGGAGTTGGTCGTGATGCGGAGGCGTTGCTCCGCTTGGCGCCGGTTTCGACGACTTCGCCCTGTCTAGAGGACCCCAAGCCCTGGTGCGACACGCGCACCTGGTGCACGCCGACGCTCGAATGATCGCGGATGACTTCGGGATCGTGGACCGCGAAATGGACCAGGCAGCGCCCGAACTGGATGCGGACCTCGCGTGGGTCGCGGTCGGACCCGCATTGCTCCACCGCGTCGATCACCGTAGGCTTGGTGAGGCTCTTCTTCCGCTCGAAGAGGGCGACGGGCAGGCCGGTGGTGGGGACGGCACGTTCAGCCCCAGGCACGAGCCCGAGGCCCCCCGCAGGAGCGCGGCGATCGGGCGCCCTGCTCAGGCAACGGTGATGCGTGCCAGCCCCAGTGCGACGGCGAGCGACGCGATGGCTGCCGGGCCCCTGACGCGGGAACCCTCTGCGGCGCCGCGAGCTGTACAGGGAACGTCCTCACCACGGCCCGCACCTGCGACGGCAACGGACTCTGTCGGGCAGCGGAGACGCACGACTGCGGTCTTCACGCCTGCGACGGCGAGGCCGGCGCTTGCCTGGCCGATTGCCGCCGCGACGCGGACTGTGCGTCCGGTGCTCGGTGCGACGTGGCGGCGGGGCAGTGCGCAGCGGCCAGCACCGTGTGCGTCGATCCGTACACCATGGGATCCGCGAATGGCAGCGCCACGGACTGCCGGCCCTACGAGTGTCGGGCAGGGGTGTGCCGCGAGAGCTGTGACGAAACGATCGACTGCGCCGAGGGCTACGACTGCATCGAGGATGACTGCGTCCGCATCGACGGTCCCGCAGCAACCGGCGGCACCGGCACCGGCGGCATCACTACGGCCGGTGGCGGCACGAACGCCGGCGGCACCGACGACGCTGGCACCGGCACGGATTCGAACCGCTCCCCCGGCGCCGGGACCTCGACCCGCGCGGGCGCTCGGGGCGCCGCCGCCGGTGCGACGGAGGCGGGCGCGCCCACAGGCGACCACGAACGCGGCAGCAGCGACCGGCGCGGTTGCCGGTGCGCTGCCGCGGGTGCCGCTCAGCCCCAGAGCCCCTTCGCCATGCTCGGAGTCGGCCTCGGGCTGTTGCTGATGGTGACGCGGCGCGTTCGAGGCACCCGGTCGACGTCGAGGAGAGGGCCCCCTGCGATACCGTCAGCGCCGCCCCGGGGCTCAACGACCACGGGCGCCGATGATTTCGGAGCACCCAGGCACCTCGGTCCGGATGGCACCTATCTGCCCGCGAACGAGATATTCTGCCAGGTCCGGTCAAGATCACACCGCCAAGGGACCAAAGTCAGAACTGGGGAGCTTCCCGGCGCTGGAGGGTGGTGATCGTGATGCCGATCGTCCGGCGACCCTGCGGGGCACGATAACACGGGAAGCAGTAGTCGCGGCCGTTGTCCCCGCAGTCCTTCTTGGTCACTAGGCGCTGCAGACCGCGGATAGCGCGCCGATCGCCCACCTCCCCCGCCGTCGCGACCAGGCGCTCGGCGCTTTCGCAATCCTCTACTTCGCGCAGCTCAAGCGCCACGGCCAATGCGGGAGAAGCGTGCGCGCGCACCGCCTGGCTGAGCACCAGGCGTTCGGCGAGGATGGTAGCCGGAGTCCGACCCGGCACTCCTGTCCAGATCTCGTAAAGGAGGTCGGTGGTGGTGGAGCGCTGCTGCGCGGCGATCAATTCCTGGGCAGCGACGGTGGTGACCGGATCGCGGGCGAAGGTCAGCAGCTTGGCGAGCGTCTCGGGGTGGTCCGCGAGCAAGGGATCGGCCTTCATGCGCTCGCCGAGGGCGGTGAGCTCGGCCTGCTGGATGGCGGTGTCGCCGCGAGCGAGCGCAACGGACTGCGCCACCGTGAGCTTGGCCGGTGCGATTCCATCGAGGGTCGCACGCGCGTCCTCGTCACCGCGTGCGGCGCGCTCCTCCACGGTGAGCTTGAGCGGTGGGGGCAGCACCGACGACGCCGAGGGTGGCGGGGCCGACGCCGAAGGTGGCGGGGCCGAGGTCGAAGCGGGCACAGACGGCTGCGGCGCAGGCTGCTCGAACCAGGCTCGGACAGCGCGATCGGGAACGGGCACGGCAACACCGGCGCCGGCCGCGACCACCACGGCCAGTAGGAATAGCCAAACGGGGACGCCTCGGCGTACCGGTGCCATCTCGAACGAGGAGTCAGACCGCCCGCGGGCGGTCGGGACGGTCGCGACCGGCGCGGCCGCCGCCGCGGTCGCGACAGGGACCGCCGGGGACGGTGCGGTGACGGGAGGCTCCGGGCGGGGCTGAGCCGGGGCCAGTGAAGATGGCGGCGGCGGCGGAGAACCGCCCGCCATCGCCGCCGGTGTGGCGTTCACCACGGCTGCGCCTGTTCCGACCGGAGGCGAGGAGGGGACAGAGCGCGGGGCCGCCGAAGGCGGCGGAGGAGGTGCGGCGGAGGGCGGCGCCGCGACGAACGGGGACGCGGTGGACCGCAAGGAGAGGGGCGGTGGCGCAGACGCCGGCGACGCCGGATGGCGTCGCGGTGAGGTCGACGCGCGTGGTGCCGGCAGTGGGCCGCGGGTGTTGGCGGGTCCTGGCACGCGGGAGGGTCCCGACGACCAGAGAGCCTCAGCCAGCTCCTCCTCGTCCGGAGCCGCCACCTCGCTGGCGAACGACGGAAGCGCCTCATCGAAGGAGGGCAGCGGTGACGAGGGGCCCCTCGGGGGAGGCGGAGGCGGGGGGGGAGGGGGCGGAGTACGCACGATTCTTCCTCTCGGTCGCGGCGCCTCACCGCGTCGCCACGCGCTGGACCTACGCGGCCACGCCCAGGCGATGCCTGGGCGATGCCTAGCGAATCTTGCACCGATACGAGCGCCATGAGACCGCGGAAATCGGGGTCTCTTCAACCGGCCGAGAGGTCAGCTCGCTCGCCCAACGCCCTGTCCTCGACGATTTCCCTTCGCGTACCCCCCTCTTCGCGCCATCGCGCCAGGTCGTCGTCGAACCCGGCCTACGGTTCGTCCGACGCGTGGCATCCGCCGTCGCCGCCGCGCTTGGCCATTTCGTGGGTGTGAGCTTGACCGGCAGGCGGAGGTCACTGGCGCGGCGACGCTGATCGGACTGGCGGCGCTCTCGAGAGCGGTCGTACCTCTGGGCCTCGAGCTTCCGGAAGCTATCCCGGCAGAGCCGGAACCGACCAGGCCATCTCCGGTCTTCAGTCTCCGGTCCCCGGAGTTCGCCGGGGCTCGATCAACGTCTGGGTGAAAACGAGCGAGAGGTTCGTGAGATCTCGAGGATCTCGAAGTGGAAGGGGTCGCCGGGTCGGTACGCAACGCCGAACGTCTCGTAGGCGAATCGGCCGTAGTACTCTGGCACGTTCCCGATCCCCTGTAGCTCGACGCGCTGCTGGCGGGGCTTGGCGTGAGGGTGAAACGACATTGGCATTGGCAGGGACAAGGATACTTGGTTGGAGACCACCGCGGACGGCGGCAGCACCGTGGGACCTGCCCATGACCTGAAGCTGGTCAGGACGGGCGCCGACATGCGAGGCATGGCTGCGAGGGGCAAGGAAGCCTCACCAGGTCGCCACGAGCTCGCGGTCCGGTACGAACGGCTGCCGAACGACCGTGGCCACAACCTCGTGGTCCGAACCTCGTTCGAATGACACTGGGTACGAGAGCTTCACTGCGCCCAACGACTTCGGGTATCGCACGACGAGCTCGGCGCGACCGATGGGGTACGCCCAGGTCAGCGCAGAGGTGACGAGGTACGTGGCCCGTCGGGCGGTGATCGCCTGTGTGTATTCGATCTCGAAACCCGCGAGCCCACGGACGGGGACAGTCACCGGGAACCTCGCGTCAACCCCCTTCTCGGTCACGACGACGGGCACGACCTTGCCATCGACCTTCACGTCGGCTGGCGGGGCTTGGGTCCTGTCGACCACGATGGGGTAGCGGATGATGATCGCGGTCGAGTTGCGGTCGTGATTCTCGACCAGGTACCGGGCGCGCACGGTGAACGCGCTCGCGGTGAGTTCGAGCTCGACCCGCTCCGCTGCGAAGTCGATCCCTCGGCGCCGCGTCCCGCGCTCGGCGTCGAGGACGGAGCGCCATCGCGACCAGTCGGCGAGCGGGATCGCAGGCACCCGTGGCTGCTCAACGACGCGCTCGCCCACCTCGGCCAGGCCGAGGGCAAACGCGAACGCAGCCCCCTCGCCTGGAGCGAGCCGAAGCTTCCGCCAGCCGAGGTTCACCGCCGTGATCGTCTGGTCGTCGAGCGGGCGGTTCGGATCGACGTCGCGCGGCTCGTGCGCGAAGGAGTTGGCGATCGCCGAAAAGTCGGGGAGCGGCAGCGCTGGATCGAGGGCAAAGAAGTCCGCCTGCCCCGTGAAATCTCCTTCGTGCTCGCCGGCAACGGCGTTCCCGAGATCGTACATACCGGCAACCGTGAGCTGTCCGGCGAGGAACGCGGTTTCACGACGCACGATCCCGGCGGGTGTCCAGCCGACGTCACCCGCCGCGGTTCGGTAGAGGCCGATCCAGGGGTCGTCACCGGTGAAGAAGTCGAAATGGATCGGGTGGTCGCAGCGGTTGGTGATCCGCGTCGCGAGGACCCAGTACCGATCCCCGGCGCCGGTGGTCACTACCTTGTCCACCGTGTAGCACCCGCCTTCGTTCCGCGCGGCGAGGGTGACGCGATCGGGCGTCTCTTCCACCACTTTGCCGCGTACGTACTCGAGGCGGACCCCGTCCGAGCCCTGGCCGTAGTTCTCGGACCAGCCATAGGTGTACTCGCGGCGTTCGTCGCGATCCCAAATCGACTCGTCCTGCGCGCAGACCACGTTGATCTGCCGGTGCCCGCGGATCGGCCGCGCTGGGAAGAACCCCATGCCCGAGCCACCGTAGTTTCCGATCACCAGCCCACCCGTGTATCCCTCGAAACCGCAGTGGAAGCAGGTACGCAGGTAGTCGCCCGAGGCGAAGTGGTGCACGACGTCACCCTTGCCCGTGGCCGGATCCCAGCCGACCGTCAGCCGCGAAACACGGGATGCGCGCGCGCTCGGTGCAGCCTTCCCCGACGGGGTCAAGCTCGAGACGGCGCCCCCGCTCGCCGCTGCTTCCGGCTGGGAACGCGAGGCCGCGTTGCGGCAACCCACGAGGAGCAGGACGGTGAGCGTGGCCGCGCAGCCGTGGGCAGAACGTAGACTCACCGACGACGCCGTCGCAGCAGCGCGATCCCACCGAGCAAGGCCCACGCAAGGCTCGGGTGGCTGGAATCGTGGCCCGTGAACGAGCATCCACCGTGGTCCTTGTTGCGGCGATCCGAGGTCGAGGCACCACCGGTCGTCCTGCCGCCGGTTTGGCTGGTCGCGCCGCCGGTGTCACTGCTCGCGCCGCCGGTTTGGCTGGTCGCGCCGCCAGTGTCACTGCTCGCGCCGCCGGTTCGGCTGGTCGCGCCGCCGGTGTCACTGCTCGCGCCGCCGTTGGTGCCGCCAGCGCCGTTGCCGCCCGTCTCACTGGTCGTACCGCCGCTGCTCGCGCCCCCGTTGGTGCCGCCAGCGCTGTTGCCGCCCGTCTCACTGGTCGTGCCGCCACTGCTCGCGCCCCCGTTGGCGCCGCCGCTGACACCACCCATCTCACTGATCGTACCGCCACCGCTGCTCGCACCACTGGTTGCTGGCCCGCCAGCGGCACCGCCGTTGGTGCCGCCACCGCCGGCTACCCCACCGGCTCCTGGATCGGGCATCTCGCAAACAGAAACGCAGTCGATCCCTTGCATGTAGGTGGGGTTCGGCTCATCCCACGGCATCACCCCGCCTTCACCTCCGGTGCCCGGAGCGGCCGGACCCTGGTAACCCGCCTGCACGTTCACCGCCGTGCTGAGGTACGTGACCTCGGGGAGCGAATCTGCACGGTACGAGTGGGAGCCCGTCGCGACATCGCAGTCGCAGAGCTGGCATCCGTTGAGCCCAGTCACGCCGCTGCCCATGTTCCAACCGAACGAGCTCGTCGGCGTCCACTCCTGCGTGAGCGGCTCCTCGTCTCGGGTGGCCGACAGACCATCACACGCATGGCCGAGCAGGGTGACTTGCACATGCAGCGTGTCGGGCACCTGCAGCGCGACCATGGCGTCCATGAGCACCGGATTGGCGAACGCCGCCATGGGTAGGCAGGTTACGGCACAGAAGATGGGAATGGCAGCTTTCATCAGAACCTCGCGGTTCGGTCTCTTGCACGCATCATGCCACTCGAGGCCCCCAGGATCTGCCCTGAATTCCCTCTCGTTTCCCAACGCATCGAAGGGTCACCTCGGGTCGGCTGGCTCAGTCTGTGCCAGCGGCGCTGCCGCTCGGGTCGCGCCCTCCCCCACGCCGGCCCGGTGACCGCCGGGGACCGTCGAGGTGGACGGACATCGCAAGGAGAACGTCGTCGAGGTCGAGCGGTTCGTCCGCGCTCCCTTCGCCGACCAGCGCAGGGTCCGGTCGCGGACGGTGATCTGGAGCAGAGCCGATGCGCGGGGGTCCCGAGGTGGCCGAAGCCGCTCGCGTGCGTGCCACCCACGCTCAGGTGCTGGCTGTGCCGCGGCATGTGGCAGCGGAGGTGATCGTGGTAGGTCCCTCGGCGATTGGCCGTCTTCCGCCTGCGGAGAACCGTTCTCGCCAGCTTCGCCTCGTTCGTGGTGCTGAGCGGACCAGTTCGTTCCCAGGAGGTCGACGGAGGGTCGGTCTCGATCGACTGGCGAGCCCCGAGCAGTTGCCCCGAGCGCGCCCAGGTGGAAGGCGACGTGATCCGACTGCTGGGTGGTACCGAACGAGACCGGTCCGACGCGGAGCCCTTCGTGGCCAGGGCGGATGTGGTCCAGCAAGCCGACGGCCGCTGGCACCTGGTGCTCTCGACGTTGGAGGAGGGGCGACCGGGCACGCAAGAGCGCTCTGCAGAGTCGTGCGCGGCGCTCGCGAACGCGACCGCGTTGATCGTGGGGATGATGATCGATCCCGAGATCATGACGCGACTCGACGGGTCCGACGCGGCGGAAGAGCGGAAACGCGCACCGGCCACGGCCGGCACGAGAACAGAAGCAAGACCTACGCGCGCGCCGCCTTCGCCGCGGCCCAGGCGATCGGCGTCGTGGCGGGGGTTCGCCGGACCGGTCTTGGCCACGCACACCGGCCTGGCGCCTCGCTGGCCGCTGGCGGGTGGTGTTCGGCTCGGGCGCTGCCCCGGCCGCTCGCTGATCGGTTTGGAGGGGCTGTATTCGCCGAAGACGGTGGGCCAGTCTCCGGTGGATCCCGCCCTGCGCGGCAGGTTTTCCCTGGTCACGGCCGGCGTCCGCTGGTGCCAAACCAGCCGAGGCCGCAGCTACCCACTAGGTCCCTCGTGAAGTTTCCGCGCTGTCTACATCGCTTCCTCCTCACCCAGGCCTTGCCTGGCGCAAACGCGGGTAGAAACGCGTCCTCGCCCCCCACCGACGGGTTTCCAGCGGCGCCGTTGCTGTCGGCAACCTGATCGGTGCTCCAGCGCAGCAGTCAGGTTGGTTGCCATGACGGATCAACAACCCTACCCCGCGAAGCCGCGAAGCAACCGTTGGCAAGCGGTGGAAAGTGGGGAATCATCCTCCCATGGTGAGGAGAGTCGCGGTGTTCTGGCTTGGCGTTGGATCGGTGCTGGTCGGGTGCGTGGCGCCGGTGGGATCGCGGATTCGAATCCCGCGGGATGCCGCCGCGAAGTGCGCCGAGCAGTGCGAGCGCACCGGGATGGAGCTCTCGGCGGTGGCGATCATGGCGGAGAACATCGGCTGCGTCTGCGTGTCGGAGCCCTCGGATCAAACGACCTCGGCGAGTGCCCCCCCCGCGAGTTCGGCGGCGAGCCCCACGCCAGCGCCCGCGCCGCGAGAGCGGCCAGCCCCAACGGCAGACACGGCCACGACCCCCGCGCCAGAACCCACGCCGAAGGATCCGCCCATCCCCGACGGAAGCACGGAGACCCCCGCGCAGGGGGCGGGGCCCGAACCGCCTGCCGCCATGCCGACCCAGCAGTAGAAATCCCACGGGTGCAGTCCCCGGATTGCTGAAGGAATCCCAAATGGGATCGGTCAGTTGGCGCGCGCGGGTTGAAACATGGGGGCCGAGAACGCTCCGCGCTGGTGATGCACCTTGGCTGTATCCTCCTCTCGCGGTCCTTGCCAATCCTCGAGACCCCTCGCGTCGCCGAACGTGGCGGAAGCGTGAGGACCGCGCTGGGCATCCGGACCCTACGGGGTCATGCACCGCCATTCCGCGGGAGCGTCGAGATCGGGCCCCATGGGCATACAGATACAGATAGTATTCCCGTACTCGCATTCGGGCATGTTCCGATTGCACGCCCCGTCGGGCATCTGGTCGGGACACTGGAGGGTAACGATCTCGCCGGGGATACCGAACACCTCGGGTCGCCCCGTGCACCCGTAGAAGTCCGCGGCGCACGACGCCGCGTCGAGCGGCGCCGCCGCGAAGCAATGGAACGCCTGGGTACGGTCGTCGTCACCCAGGATGCTGACGGCCTGCAGACAGGCCGCCTCGGTGACCTCGGGACAGAGGGCAGTGACGTCGCCACAGGTGACATCGCCAGGCTCGACGGCCTCGTCGTCCGCCAGACAGACCAGCGACATCGAGCGGTTGACGCAGGAGCGCACCTTCTCGGTCTCCAGCGCACCGCACAGGTCCTCGGTGTCCGCGAGACAGGTCCGCACCCACTCGAACACGCTGTGGCGGGCGTGGTACATCAGCCACCCGCAGGTCGCACTGGCCACACCTCCATACTCGCACTCGGGATAGAGGATGTCGCAGGCCCCACCGGCGTACCCGCCCGTCCCCGGGGGATCGGCCGCGAGACAGTCGGTCGCGTTGCCCCCGGCGCCAGCGTTGGAGAGGGTGCCACCGTTGGTGGTCGCACCGCCAGAGCCCCCCGTCGCTATCGAGCCCGCGGCGCCGCCGGTCGAGGGCGTACCGCCGGTCGGCGAGCCTCCGCCACTCAGTGAACCGCCACCACTCGAGGTTGCACCGCCCGCCCCTCCGGTCGACGGCGTCCCCCCGCCCGTCGTCGCTCCGCCGATGCCATCGGGCCGGCTGGCCCCGCCATCCCCACCGCTCGAGGTGGCTGTGCCACCGGCTAGGGTCCCGTTTGTGCCACCACCGCCGTTCTCCGACCCGGCCTCGGGCAGGCTGCCCATCCCCGACGCACCGGGGCGAGCTGCTGTAGAGTCATCGCTGCGCGTGCTTGTCCCGCCACAGGCAGCAAGGAGGCCGACAGCCGAGAGGAGGCCGATGGAACGGTGCCTAGGTTGTGCCATGAATGGGGAGGATCCCTTTCTGGGTCGCACAGCTGCAACCCTCGTGCCACTCGAAGCCGATCGCGGGCGTGCTCGCACCAGCGGTGTCCCCCTGCGCCCCAACGAGCATCCGCAGGGTCGTCGTCGGTCCGGATCGGGATCCGACGAGGGGGACGACATCGTGGGGTCCACCGTCGGTGCCGAGGACCGGCCGAGGGTGGCCCTCGGTGGGGGACGCCGACGAACGGCGCTGGATGTCAATCACCACCGAAAATGGGGTGGACGATGGATTCCGAATCGATGCGAAGGCTTTGGCTCCAATGACCGTCACGGACGTCGATCTGTTGCCACAATCAGACTGATTGCCGCGACAGGGTCCTCACCTGGTTGACCGCGACCGCGAGCTCCTCGGATATCTGGCCCCTCGCCCACCTGGGTCGGACCCCAGGGCGAACGCATCAAAGATGGAACACATTCGATCACTTACGTGTGCGTCTTGAGCGGCGATCCCGAACGTGATCTCTTGC
>JAFGBI010000223.1 GCA_016933275.1 Polyangiaceae bacterium
GAATCCCATCCCGACCACGCGCTTGAGGCGCATCAAGTAGCCCATTGCTCGGCGAATTCCACCGTCGCAAAGGAGCCGCTCCCAACCGAGTTCGCACCTCCATACGCGTGCGCTCTTCGAGCTCCGCCGCGAGCGCAGCCGTGCGCTCCCGAACCCGCGACTCGAGCTGCTCATTCAGGGCCTGCAGCTCGTCGCGGACGTGAACGAGTTCGCGGCTGCGCTGCACGGCGTCTTCGTAGCTCGAGAGCAAGAGAACGAGGATCTGCAGCCGGTCGGCGGTGACGAAGAAGCGCTGCCCCGCAACGAAGACGTTGATACCCACTTCGCTGGGCCCGCCTCGGCGAAGCTCCTGGTTCGCCAGGACGTCGTGCACGCGCGCATTGAGCTTCTGGTCAGCGCGGATCCTCGCGGTGAGCTCGAAGCCGTTCAGACGGGGCATGTCCACGTCCGATACCAGGAGATCGAAGAACTCGGTCTTCAGCCTCGTCAGCGCGTCCATGCCATCCACCGTGGCCACCACTTCGTAGCCGGCGCCCTCGAGGATGCTCTTCACCAGCGTCCGGGCGGTGATCGAGTCCTCGGCGATCAGCAAACGACCACGCCGTTCGGAGGCGGTGTCGTCGGTGGCTTCACCGGATCGCGGTGCGCCTGCCGTGCTGGCGGTCTCCACCAGAGCCGCAACGTCGAGGATGGGCACGACCGCGCCGCTGCCCGAAATGGAGGCGCCGCTGACATGGCGAACCCGGGCGAGCTGGGGTGCGAGGGGCTTGACCCGCACCTCCTGTTCGCCCTCCACCCGGTCGACGAGGAACGCCACCTCACGATCGGCCGCGCGCAAGACCACCACGGGGCGACTGGAGCCACGCTCGGACGGCTCGGGTCCGGTGAGCTCGAGGACATCCCGCAGGCATAAGAGTGGAACCGCGCGAGCGCCGAGCGCGATCGCCTGCCGGTTCTCGACCGTCTTGATCTCGGCTGGTTCGATCCGGCACACGCGCACCACACTGGCAGTCGGGACCACGAAGCGCTGGCCGGCGACGGCCACGAACACGCCGCGGAACGCCGCGAGCGACGACGGGACGAGCAGACGAAACGCCGTGCCGCCACCGGGCGTGGACGTCACCGTGACCGTTCCGCCGAGCTTCTCCACCTTCTCGCGCACGATCGCCAGGCCCAGGCCCCTTCCCGTCGAGTCAGTGCTCATCGAACTCGTCGAGAGTCCGGAGCAGAAGACGAGCCCGATCACCTCGGCGTCGGCCAGATGGGCCGCGTCGTCGGCCGCGACGAGTCCCAGCTTGGCGGCGGCCTGTCTGACTTGGCCGGCGTCGATACCGGAGCCGTCGTCGGCCACCGTTAGTGCGACGCGGTTCCCCTCGACCGGGCTCGCCGTGATGGTGACCGACCCGCGACCGGGCTTGCCCAGCGCCCGGCGGGCGTCTGGTCTCTCGAACCCGTAGTCGACGCAGTTTCGCAGAAGGTGGAGGAGCGGTTCCTTGAGCTCGTCCAGGATCCGTCGATCGATCTCGATGTCCTCGCCACCCACCAGGAGCTCGATCTCCTTGCCTTGCTCTCGCGCCAGATCGCGCAGGACCTTGGGCAAGGTGCCGAATAGGTACGAGCAGGGCAAGAGGAGCAACTGCCGGGTTTCTTCTTGGAGCCGGTCGACGATGGCCGCGAGATCGCGCGTGTCCTGCAGGGCGGCCCTGGCGGTCTTGCAGAGCGAGGACTCGAGCCCCCTCAGGTAGTGCATCTCCGACGCCAACAGCTCGGACCCCGTGGTCGCGACTGGCTCGCCCTGGCGCCGCCGCGCCGTCTCGTGGGCCCGGCGCTGATTCCAGTCCGCAAGGTCGGCGGCGAGCGCGCAAAGCGCGGCAGCGCGCCCACCGGCGGCAATCCTGGAGCCCACCAGCTCCTCGGCCTCGAGCAGGATCGCCCCGAGCTTCTGCGTCGAGACACAGACCCTATCGGAAGCGGCCGAGGTGGCTAGGGTCCGCTGTTCAGGTGGATCGGGGGCCGCCGCCGACGGGGCGGCGACAAGAGCGGGGGGTGTACCGACGACCGGTGGCCGAGGCGGAGCCACGACGGCCGAGCCGCTCGCCAGCGGGTCGACCGTTCCGTGAGCGACTCGCCGGAGCGCCGCGATTGCCTGCTGCTCCTCGACCAGGCCTTTCGGCGACGAAGGCGCGCCAGCGCTCGCGCACGACTTGGCCAGCACCCCGAGTGCGGCGCGGATGCCGTCGCACGTCTCGGTCGACAGTCCGAGCTCTTCGCGCCTCACCGCCGCGAAGACGCTCTCCAGCTCGAGGCACAACGCCTCCACGCCGGCAAGGCTCAGGGACCGCGCCGCGCCCCTGAGGGAATGGGCCTCCCGGAAGACGTGCTCGACCTTCGCGGCGCGATCGGCGTCGCTCGCGTGTTCCATGGCCAAGAGGCCCGCGGTGACCGCATCGAGGTGCTCGGTCGCCTCGACGCGAAAGGTTTCCCGCAGTCTTGATAGAGACTCTTCGTTCTTCCGATCCATCGAACGCTGTACCTCGTTTTAGCCTCTCTCAAGCCTCGACGCGCTAACCCTGGACCGGGATCTTGAGCCGGCCGCCTAGCTGATCATCTGGTTCAGGTTGTTCTTCAGTGCGTCGAAATCACCGCCGCACTTCACGGCGGTCGGCCGCGGGATCTCTTCCTTCGCGATGCGATCGATGACCGCGGCGGCACCATTGAGCGGCCCGATGACGGCGTGGAGCGCGTCGCGCACGACCTGCACGGCGAGCCGGTCGAGCTCCGTGAGGCCCCGCGCCGGCAGGTGGAAAAACTCCCGCAGATCGACAATGCAGAGGAGGATCGCCGGCGCCTTGGGGAGCGGCGTGGTGGCGACCCAACGGATGGACCGCTGCACGCGGGCGAGCAGCAACGCGTTGCGCTGGTCTTCCAGCGCGAGGACCACCTGAGACTGAACCATTTGGTGGGGTTCTCCCCCCGCGCGAGCCGAGCTACCGAGATCTCGCGCTCATCCCCCGTCCCGAAGAGAGCACCAACTCGAGTTCCAGCGCCCCACCGAGTGAGGGTACCCTACGGCGTTCCCCCCGGTTGTCAATCCTCTCACTTCGGGATCCCCCCTCTCCCGGCGCCCGATTCGCCTCGTCGCGTTCCCATCCGCCTTGGCTAGCCTGACTCCGAGGTCGACCACCGATCTCCCCGATCTTCGCCAGCTGCCCGGTTCGCGCCGCCGCAGTACTGCCGAGCGCTCTTCGTGGGTTCACGATCCATACGAGGTCGGGTTAGACACGGGTCGCAAAGCGCGGGATCGCGACCGCCACGACGTCGCACGATCCCTAGCGCCATCGCGGTCCTGTGCGGCACGGTGCCGCTCGGCGCCTGCGGCGCCCGGATCACGATTTCGCGAGGCGTCTTGCCCACGGACGCGGGTGACGACGAGCCTGTGGTGCCGCCCACCGATCCCACTCTGTCCCCTGGCGGGAGCGACCGGGCGCGGACCCCGCCAGCTCCGCCGGGTGGTAGGGTCGGGGCCGGGTACGCACTCACTGGTACTCGTAGGCCCCGATATCGAGCTCGACCCCAGCGATCCGAGGTCGGCCGTCCAGATCCCAGGGAAGCGGTTCGGTGGTGTCCCCATCGCCATCGATGTCCGCAGCGTCTGGGGGGAGAAGGCCGGCGTCCCCTCGGTCGATGCAGGGTGACGAGGGGAGCAGCCGATAGTCCCGAGCACTCGGATCGACGAAGAGCGGGTCCACACCGAGGTGGTTCGCGGCGCCGCTGTACGTGTCCTGGAATTCCGCCGGAAGGTCGTTCCCAAATATGCTATTTTGAACGGACACCGTACTGGTCTCGACGCGACCGATCGCCCCGCCTTCGATGGTCGCCACGTTGTCCGCGAAGGTCGAGTTCACCACGACCGCGGACGAATTGTTGCCAGCTACCCAGACCTCGACCAGGCCGGCGCAATCGCCGACCCGGCCTTCCGCCACGTCCAACCCCGCCGTCACCTGGTCGAGAGCGGCATCCCAGGACCCGCCGCTGTTGCTGGGCAGGCCCGTGGCGCCATCGACAAGTAGGGAAACTACCGCCCTGCCCTCCACACCGGTGGACGTGATCAGGCGCTGCCACAGATGGTGTGCGGTCACGCCCCGGTCGAACTGGCCGAGCGCCGGTTCGATGGCGAGGCGCGACGGGCACTGGCGACGGTGCTTGACAGCCCTGTGTCCGGCGCGCGACCCTGGCTTCTGTCGTGGTCCTGGAAGTGAATCGAGGTTTGGCGCTCCGCAAGGTCGGCATGGTCCTGCGGGGCAAATGGACGCTGGACAGTCTGATCGGCATGGGCGGTATGGCCAACGTCTACGCGGCCACGCACCGCAACGGACGTCGGGTCGCCATCAAGCTCCTCAATCAACACTTCGCCACGAACCAGGAGGTGTGCAAGCGCTTCCTGCGCGAGGGGTACGTCGCCAACCGGATCGGACACCCTGGCGTGGTAGGGATCCTCGACGATGACACGGCCGAAGATGGCTCGGTCTTCCTCGTCATGGAGCT
Source organism: Polyangiaceae bacterium (assembly GCA_016933275.1). Classification (GTDB taxonomy): domain Bacteria; phylum Myxococcota_A; class Polyangia; order Polyangiales; family Polyangiaceae; genus JAFGBI01. The sequence goes on from JAFGBI010000223.1 coordinate 4,546, forward strand.
GCTCCACGGTCAACCACTCTCGGCTGTCCTCGGCGAGCACCGACGCCTACAGCGCGGGGTGACATCCCTGTCTCCTGGTCTACGAAGCGGGGATCCACTCCCCAAGTGACGGGTCCGGTTCGCCACGGTCCGCACACCGAGCCGCCCGTACGAAGCGCAGGACTGCGAGGCCGCAGCCTCCCGAACACCGAAGGCGGCGCCCCATCCGCGAGGGGCGAGCGCCAGGGGGAAGTCTTGGGCAAGCCTCGCATCCTTGGAGAAGAGCAGGGACACCCTCGGCGTGTTCGTGGATGCTCGACGGAGGGCAAGGTCGTCGCGGAACCGAGCTTCGGGCGCACGGCGAGAACAGGTGCTGGACGACGCCGCATGGGATATGGCGCGTCGGTGTTGCGCTCAGGATGCGCCAGTTGAGTGAAGCGGAGAGCGAGCCCCAGGACGGGCACGAAAGCGAGCCCGCCACGTCTCACCGGTCGATGACGCGCACGCCCGCGCCGGTCTCGGTCCCGAGCCGGTTCTTCAGTTTGGCGATCGGGCGCCCGGCGTCGGGAGAAAGGCCATGAATGGCGCGCGCCGAACGTGATATGGATCGGCGATGCTAACCACCGCGTGGCGCACCAAAGTCGCCGATCGGGCCTCCTCGCTGATGGCCCGATCGGCCAACCTCGTATTGCTCGCGCTCCTGCTGTCGGCGGGGTGCAAGGGAGCCGCTCGGCCAAGCGGGGAACCGGGCACGGCTCCTGAAGCTTCGTCGGCGCCCGCGGCCGGCACCCCTCGAACCGCCCCCAGCGTCACCCCAAGCGCGGCCCGAGCCCCGTCACCAACGTCCGCTCCTGTCGGGTCCAACGCGTCGCGTGCGGTCGACGATGAGGAGAGACGACGGCTCGACGAGTACTGGAAGGCGATGGGTCGAGGGCGGATGGCCACGACGAAGAGGGCCTTTCCGGCGGCCCTCGAGGGCTTCGGGCGAGCGCTGGCTGTCATGCCGGACGACGCCAGGGCCTACGCCGAACGCGGGTACGCGCAGCTGTTGGCCAAGAACTTCCGCCTGGCGCGCGAGGACTTCGATCGCGCCGTCGAACGGACCGATGATCGCAAGCTGCTCGCGCAAATCTGGTTCAATTACGGACTCACCGCAGAAGAGGAGGGACGAGCCGAGGACGCCCGATCCGCCTTTGCCCGCTCGAACGAGATGAACCCGACCGAGGCGGCCAGCAAACGACTCGGTGGCGTTCCTACCTGCACGGCGCGCGTCACTGAAACCAAGCCCGAGGAGGGCGCGGAAGAGTCCCGCCGACCGTCTGGCAACGTCGACTGGCTGGGCGTGTTCGAGCGAATGGCCCGAACCATGAACGATGTCACGCGACCCGCGACACCGGATCAGGCAAGAAGCCTGCTCTGCCTGCGCGATGACTGTCGGCCCGAGCCCGATCGGGGCGTTGCGGTCCGTCTGCAGTCGGAGAGACAGACCGCCTACGGGGTCGTGATTGCCACCAGCGACGGGAAGCTGCGCCCCTTCGCCCGCCTGTTCACCGCCACGTCGGGTCCTTGCGGCTCGAAGAGTGAAGCCACCGTGATCCATCAACAGCCGCTCCAGCTCCACGTGGAATCCAGCCAGATGCTCGAGCACTTCACGGGTCTCGATGGCCAGGACTGCAAGGACGGTCAGGGCGACTCGTGTGTCAGACAATGTCGCCCGGGAACCACGGTGATCAGGGACTATCTCTTCAACCTCAGCGGCACGAGGGTTCCGCTCGAGGTGCATCAATGGACCCCTCCCAACGGCAAGGCGCCGTGGGCAGTGACCGTTTCCGGAACCGATGCTCGCATTCAGGGCAGCGGATGCAACGTGAGCTGGTCGCTCGAGTAGACGCCGATTCGGAAGGGACCAGAAGGCGCACGACGCACACGCTGATCGAGATGGTACTCGGGAACGCACGCACCTAGCGGTGACGTGCTCGTCGAGACGGAGATAGATAGAGACGCGGCCGGGCGAGGATCTGCGCTCGCTGTGTGCCGTCGCCCGCGCGCCAGGCGGCGCAGA
>JAFGBI010000224.1 GCA_016933275.1 Polyangiaceae bacterium
CAGCGCTGGAAACGCGTCCTCGCCTCGCACAGACGCGTTTCCAGCGCTGCCGTTGCTGTTGGCAACCTGATCGGCGCTCTAGTCTATCCACCCGATGCCCAGGGCTCGCGAATCAGGCTCCGGTAGCGTGAGTCGGCGCGGAGCCGATCGAATTCGCTCTGCGTGCGCGAGCGGGCAACCCAGTCGGCGACCGACCGGTGCGTTCGCAGGAACATCGGGCGTCTGAGCTCTCGCGCCAGCTCCAACGTCGCCTGAAACTCCGCCAAGCAGGGATCGATTCGTCCCCGGGCGCACTCGGCCCTCGCCATCGTATACGGCACCTCAGCGCTGTCGGGCCACGTCGCGCGCGCGATGTCGAGCTCCCGAAGCGCCGCATCGGGCGCCCCGAGTCGCAGGTGGGCGTATGCCGCGCCCATCCGCAGGTAGTAGTGGTCGGAGGCAAGCAGGACACACCCGGTCTCGTGGAGGCCAGCTGCCGCATGGTAATACACTAGCGCTCGTGCCGCAGCATCACGATAGTCATCCACGCCATCCTCGAGCTTCCCCTCGTAGAGCGTCGCCTCGCCGCGCCACACCCGCACCGTCGCGCTGTTGGGGTACTCGGCCGCTAGCTCGTCGAGCACCGCCTGCGCGTCACGATATCGCTTGTCCTCGAAGGCGCTCAGCCCGCGGTCGAGATCTCGCATGGGCGGGTCCTCGCTCTGACCGCCGGCACAAACCGGACTCCCAGCGTCAGGGTGCTCGGCAGAGGAGGCCGGCGACGAGCCGCGTGGTGACGAAGGACAGCCCGCCAACGCGACCCCCACCACCGAGAACACGAGCAATGGATGGCGCACGGCCAAATGCTGGCCCATATTGGGGGCCCTACCAGTCCTCGACTGGCAGCACAATACGCCGACGGTGACCACCACGGTCTCGAATTGACCAGGCAAGGCCCAGCCCCGCTGACGGCGACTTGCCGTTGACATCCGGGTCGGGTTCTGCCCCTGTACCGGGCCTGCTGACACGCCGGCAAGTCAGCCAGAAACATCCAGGAAACATTCCGATGTCCCGCACCCAACGTCCCAGAAAGACCGGGCTCTACGATCCAGCCTACGAGCACGACGCCTGCGGCGTGGGGTTCGTGGCGCACGTCAAGGGTGAGCGGAGCCACCAGATCGTCCTCGACGCCGACCGAGTGCTTCGGAACATGGATCACCGAGGCGCTCGCGGATGCGAGCCGAACACGGGCGATGGAGCGGGCATCCTCACCGCATTGCCCCACGAGTTTCTCCGGCGCGTCGCCCGCGACGACCTCGGGGTCACCCTGCCCCCCGCCGGCCGATATGCGGCAGGACTGGTGTTCCTGCCGCGAGCCGCCAAGGAACGCGCTTTCTGCAAGGCGCAAGTAGAGAGCCTGATCGCCGAACATGGTCAGCTCCTGCTCGGTTGGCGGGCCGTCCCCACTGACGCCGCGGCCGCCGATCTCGGCCCCACGGCGCGCGCTTCGGAGCCCATCATCGAGCAGCTCTTCGTCGCCGCGGGGGGCAATCTCGAGGGCGATGCGTTCGAGCGGCAACTCTACCTGATCCGGAAGCGAGCCAGTCACGCCCTACGTTCCTCGACCGAGCTTGCCGAGGGGCACTTCTTCTACGTCCCCAGCCTCTCCACTCGAGTCATCGTCTATAAGGGCATGCTCACGCCCGACCAGGTGCTCGTGTACTACCCGGACCTTGACGCGCCGGACTACACCACCCACCTCGCGATGGTGCACTCACGGTTCGCGACGAACACGTTCCCCTCGTGGGATCGAGCACAACCGAACCGCTTCATGAGCCACAACGGGGAGATCAACACCCTCCGCGGCAACATCAACTGGATGTTTGCCCGCCAGGGTGTCCTCAAGAGCGACTTCTTCGGCGCGGATCTACAGAAGCTCTACCCTATCGCCGAACCGGATTGCTCGGACTCGGGAACGTTCGACAACGTACTCGAGTTCCTGATGATGACGGGACGCAGCCTGCAGGAGTCGGTGGTCATGATGATCCCTGAGGCCTGGCAGAACGACGACGCGATGCCGCCAGAGAAGAGAGCGTTCTACGAGTACAAATCCTGCATCATGGAGCCTTGGGATGGCCCAGCCTCCGTCGTGTTCACCGATGGCAAGTACATCGGCGCCGTCCTCGACCGCAACGGGCTCCGTCCGAGCCGCTACTACCTGACCACCGACGACCGCGTGATCATGGCATCGGAGGCCGGCGTGCTGCCCGTCGATCCGGCATTGGTCAAGCTCAAGGGGCGCCTGCAACCGGGCCGCATGTTCCTGGTCGACTTCGAGGCGGGCCGCCTCATACCCGATGAAGAGGTGAAGAGCAGCCTCGCCAAGCGTCGCCCCTACGCCCAATGGCTCGTGTCGCAGCGCCTTCAGCTCAGCGACCTGAAGACGGAGATCCAGCCCCACGGGTTCGATCCACACACCCTCCTCCCGCGCTCGCTGGCCTTCGGATACACCACGGAGACGCTGCAGTTCATGCTGCTCCAGCTGGTGACCCAGAAACGTGACCCGGTCGGTTCGATGGGCAACGACGCGGCACTCGCCGTGCTCAGCGCCAAGCCTCGACTCATCTACGACTACTTCAAGCAGCTCTTCGCTCAGGTGACGAACCCGCCGATCGACTCGATCCGGGAGGAAATCATCATGAGCCTCGAGTGCTACATCGGCCCCGAGCTCAACCTCGTCGCCACTGGCAAGGAGCACGCGCACCGCCTGCGCGTCCCGCATCCCATTCTGAGCAATGAACAGCTGGCGGCACTGAAGCACATCAACACCCGCGGCTGGTCGGCTCGCACCATCGACATCACCTACGCGGTGGAGGAAGGTGCGGACGGGTTCGAACGCGCGCTCGACCGCATCTGTGCCGAGGCAGAGGCCGCAGTCGACACACGGGCGTCCCTGCTCGTCCTCAGCGACCGGGAAATGGGGCCCCAACGGGTCCCGGTCAGCGCTCTGGTTGCTTGCGGCGCCGTACACCACCACCTCATTCGCCGCGTGAAGCGCACCCGCATCGGCATCCTCCTCGAGACTGGCGAGGCGCGCGAGGTGCACCACCACTGCCTGCTCGTCGGCTACGGCGCGGATGGGATCAACCCATACCTCGCCTTCGAGAACCTCTGGCACGCTCGCGACGACGGTTCCCTGGTCGGCTTCGACTCCGACGAGGCGCTCGTCGAGGCATACCGCAAGGGCGTCGCCAAAGGGATGCTGAAGGTGATGGCCAAGATGGGCATCAGCACCCTCCAATCCTACAAGGGTGCCCAGATCTTCGAGGCGGTCGGCCTCGGCGGCGCGGTGATCGACCGGTGTTTTGCCGGGACGGCAAGTCCAATCTCTGGGATTGGCTTCGCGGTGCTCGCCCAGGAGGCCCTCCTCCGCCACCGGACGGCCTATCCGGAACGCAACGCCGCCCGCCTCGCCTCGCTCCCCAACGACGGCCAGTTCCACTGGCGAGCGAATGGCGAGCACCACATGCTGAACCCCCAGACCATCGCGGCAATCCAACTCGCAGCCCGCACCGACAACCGCGAGGCGTACCGCCAGTTCTCGCACCTCGTCAACGAAGACGATCACGCGCGCTGCACGCTGCGAAGCCTCCTTCGCTTGCGCCCCGCGCCCGCCGGCCCCATCCCGCTCGACGCAGTCGAGCCCGCCAAGCAGATCGTCAAGCGGTTTCGGACCGGTGCCATGAGCTACGGTTCGATCTCGAAGGAGGCCCACGAAGCGCTCGCCATCGCCCTGAACCGCATCGGCGGGAAGAGCAACACCGGAGAGGGTGGGGAGGATCCCTCCCGGTCCAAGGTTCTTCCCAACGGAGACAGCCGCCGCAGTGCGATCAAGCAGGTCGCGTCGGGTCGCTTCGGTGTCACGAGCTTCTACCTTTCCAGCGCCGACGAGCTGCAGATCAAGATCGCGCAGGGTGCCAAGCCCGGCGAGGGCGGTGAGCTGCCGGGCCACAAGGTCGACCGAGTCATCGCCAAGACCCGATACTCCACGCCGGGTGTCGGGTTGATCAGCCCTCCCCCGCACCACGACATCTACTCCATCGAAGACCTCGCGCAGCTGATCCACGATCTCAAGAACGCCAACCCATCGGCGAAGGTCAGCGTGAAGCTGGTGAGCGAGGTTGGCGTCGGCACTGTGGCGGCCGGGGTGGCCAAGGCCCACGCGGACCACATCCTGATCAGCGGCCACGACGGAGGCACCGGTGCCTCACCCCTCACCTCGATCAAGCACGCGGGCCTACCCTGGGAGCTCGGCCTGGCCGAGGTTCATCAGACGCTCGTGCTCAATGATCTCCGGTCGCGAGTCCGCCTCGAGACCGACGGGCAGTTGAAGACGGGACGCGATGTCGTGATCGCCGCCTGCCTCGGCGCTGAGGAGTATGGCTTCGCCACGACGCCTCTGATCACGCTCGGGTGCGTGATGATGCGCAAATGTCACCTCAACACCTGCCCGGTCGGGGTGGCGACCCAAGACAAGGTGCTGCGCAAGAAGTTCTCGGGGCAACCAGAGCACGTCGTAAACTACCTCTTCATGGTCGCCGAGGAGGTCCGCCAGCTCATGGCGGAGCTCGGAGCGTCCACGCTCGACGAGTTGATCGGCCGGGTCGACCTTCTGGAGCAAGACCGCGACATCGCCCACTGGAAGGCCGCGACCGTGGACCTCACTCCGCTGATTGCCCCGGCCGAGAGGCTCCATGAACAGGTCGGAGTGCGCTGCACCACCGCGCAAGACCACGGGCTCGACGGCTCCCTCGACCGGGAGCTGATCCGCCAAGCCAAGCCTGCGATCGACGCCGCTGACCGCGTTCGGATCGAGTGCGAGGTCCGCAACGTGAACCGGGTCGTCGGCACCACCTTGAGCCACGAGATCACCCGGCGCTGGGGTGAGATGGCCCTTCCCGACGACACCGTGCACATCAAGCTCACTGGCTCCGCGGGACAATCCCTGGGTGCGTGGCTGGTTCGTGGGGTGACGGTCGAGCTCGAAGGTGACGCCAACGACTACGTGGGCAAAGGGCTCTGCGGCGGAAAGCTCATCATCTACCCCTCGAAGCGGGCCACTTTCCAGGCAGAGGACAACATGATCGTCGGCAACGTGGCCCTCTACGGCGCCACCGGGGGCTATGCGTTCCTCCGGGGACGGGCGGCCGAGCGCTTCTGCGTGCGAAACTCCGGGGCGCGCGCCGTGGTGGAGGGGGTGGGTGACCACGGCTGCGAGTACATGACCGGCGGACGGGCGGTGATCCTGGGGCCATTTGGCCGCAATTTCGCGGCGGGCATGTCAGGGGGAATCGCCTACGTTTGGGACCGCGATCGCCAGCTCCCGCACACGTGCAACCTCGGAATGGTAGAGCTGGAGGAGGTGGAGACGAGTGACGACATCCTCGAGCTTCGCGACCTCGTCAGCATGCACCGCGGGTTCACGGGCTCCACGGTCGCCAAGTACATCCTCGAGCACTGGGACGACTGCCTCACCCAGTTCGTCAAGGTCTTCCCCATGGACTACAAGCGGATCCTCGAGGAACGCATGCGCCACGACGAGGAGCTGGATGGCAGCGTCAGCCCCGGCTACGCCGCGCAGTAGACCCCGCCGGCCGCCCGCGCGAAACCACCGCTGGTCGAGCCCCGGAGCGATCACCCAACGCCACCCGTTCGGGCGACGGCGCCCCCCCAAAGGCCAAATCCGGTAGCTTCACCGAGGCACCCGCGCACGCCGCCACCGACACCGTTCCCCCTCCCGAGCAGACAACCCAAGCACCTTCAGTCGAGAACGAAAGATGGGCAAGCCGACAGGTTTCAAGGAGTTTCCACGGGAGACCGCTGCGCACCAGGCCCCGCTCGAACGGATCACCCACTATCGGGAATTCCAGCTCGAGATGGGAGAGGACCTCCTGAAACGCCAGGGTGCTCGCTGCATGGACTGCGGCATCCCCTTCTGTCAGTCGAACAACGGATGCCCGATCGACAATTTGATCCCAGAATGGAACGACCTCGTGTATCGCGGGCGTTGGCGGGAGGCGCTGGAGCGTCTCCACTCGACCAACAATTTCCCGGAGTTCACGGGGCGTGTGTGCCCCGCGCCCTGCGAGGGGGCCTGTACGCTTGGGATCAACGAGCCTCCGGTGTCGATCAAGGCCATCGAGTGCGCGATCGTCGATCGCGGCTTCGCCGAAGGGTGGATCCTGCCCCGTCCACCGAAGCTCCGAACCGGCAAGCAGATCGCGATCATCGGGTCAGGGCCGGCGGGGCTCGCGGCGGCCGACCAGCTCAACAAGGTCGGACACCGAGTCACCGTCTTCGAACGCGAGGACCGGATCGGGGGGCTCCTCGTCTACGGCATCCCGAACATGAAACTCGACAAGGACATCGTCGAGCGACGATTGAATCTGATGCGGGCGCAGGGGATCCATTTTGCGACCCGCGCGAACGTCGGTGACAATGTCGACGCAAGCCGGCTGCGCGAGGAGTTCGACGCCGTCCTGCTCGCGTGCGGAGCGACCAAGCCGCGAGACATCCGGATCCCCGGTCGCGATCTCGCTGGCATTCACCTCGCCATGGACTTTTTGACCGCCAATACGCGGAGCCTGCTCGAGTCGAGCCTTCAGGACGGGAAGTACCTCGATGCCAACGGCAAGCGCGTGCTCGTGATCGGCGGAGGCGACACCGGCACCGATTGCGTCGCCACCTCCATCCGCCATGGTTGCCGCAGCCTCACGAACCTCGAGCTCCTTCCTCAGCCGCCCCCGCAACGCGCCGAAGACAACCCCTGGCCGACCTGGCCGCGGATCCTGCGCACCGACTACGGACACGCCGAAGCAGCCGCCAAATGGGGAGACGATCCCCGAGTGTTCAGCGTGTTGTCCAAGGAGTTCATCGGCGATGGCTCGGGCAACGTCGCTGGGGTGCGCACGGTGCGAGTGGACTGGCGGCGAGGATCCGGACGCCTCGAGATGGTGGAGCTTCCAGGGACCGACGAGGTCTTCGACGCGGACCTGGTCCTCCTCGCCCTGGGCTTCTTGGGCCCGGAGCCAGCCCTCGCCGAACAGCTGGGGATCGAGCTCGACCCCCGAGCGAGCTACCAGGCCGAATACGGGGAATTCGCAACCAGTGTCGCCGGGGTCTTCGCGGCTGGAGACTGCCGCCGGGGCCAGAGTCTCGTCGTGTGGGCTATCGCCGAGGGCAGGGGCGCGGCTCACGCGATCGACACCTACCTGATGGGCTCGAGCTCGCTGCCATTCCCAGAATCGTACTGACCCGGCCCCGCCCCCGAGCCGTCGATGAGCCCAGGCGGGCCGACCGGTGCCTAGAGCCGCAATCAGGTTGATTGCGGCGTCATATCAACAACCTAGCGCACCGAGCCGGCAGCAGATCTCGCCGGGGGCGCCGTTGGAGACGTGCCCGCGCTGGGCATGGCTACGTTTGGAGCGGCGCCGTTGCTGTTGGAGACTAGATCTCGGTGGTCTGGGCGTCGACGGTGAAACCAGCCCCGACTGGCGCACCGAAGGTGGTCCATGCGATGCTTTGGCATTGGTGGTGGTCGATTGACACGCAGACCGAACGAAAGCGCCCCCGCACCCAGGAGGCCCCTGTTCACGGCGCGCCCACTCCCCAACCGCCGGGCTGGTATCCCACCACCCGTCGCGCCCAGGCCGAGCCAACCGTCGGCACCCGAGATCGACACGACCTACTCCCCGATGGGTCGGGAGACGCTCGCTGCCATCGCGGCGGAGCTCATGGGTCAAGGCGAGAGCCTCGGACCAGCGATCGAGATGGGTGAGGAGGACGCCGGCCGTGAGACACTGTCTGCGATCACGGAGGATCTTCGCCTGCCGTCGCGGCAGCGCCAACACACCCTCGGTTTCGAGGAGGCTCCCCCGAGCGGGCCGCGCCCGCCGGCCCGACCCCCGGGGTTCGGCGATCCTGCGAGAATCCCTGCCAAGGCCACGGACCCACCGCGTCCCCGAAGCTTCTCGCCTCCGCCCACCGCCGGCCCCGCCCAACCACCCACCGCGCACCGAGCCCGCGCCGACCGCGCGGCGCCCAACGGCCCTGGAGAGCACGGTCCAACCACCGGCCCGAAGACTCCCCGAGCGGACCTCGATGGTGCCTGGCGGACGCGAGCGGAGGCAGCAGCACCCACTCCGCGATCGGAGCCCCGCTCGGACTTCGAGATCCACGAGATGGTCACCTTCGTCGTGCGAGGGGACATCGGCCGATTGGCATCCGACCATGCGCGTCGCGAGTTCGTCAGCCAGTACCTCGGACACCGCCTCCCCGTCACCGCCATGAACGGCGTCGACCGGATCGATGTTACGCCGTGGACGGTGAAGGGTACCGTGGTTGTCCGCGTTTGGTGTCGCGTCCCCCCACCTCACACCTAGGAAACGTGCAATCCCATCGGCCGGAGAGCCCAACGAGGTGGCCCATCCGCGGACTCTCGATGGGCTCGTACCCTTGACGCTGGCGCAAAAGCTCGGTCCGAAGCCCCCCGATCTGGGTCAGTCGTGCGAGAATCCCGCGCGAATGACCTCCAACACAGCTATAGTGAACCTGCCCCCGCCGGTTCGCCCCACCGGGACCTGGAGCGGTCGCCTTCGCCCGCCACGATGAACGTCTCGTGCCCTAGCTGCCCGGCCAAGTACGTCGTACCGGACGCGAAGATCCGCGGCCGTCGGCTCCGCATGGTGTGCAAGCGCTGCGGCAGGGCCTTCATCATAGACGATGCGCACGGGAGCTCGCCGCCCCTCGCCGGGCTCCAGGCGTCGAGCGACGCTGATTCTGACTGGGTTGTCATGGTGAACGACCGTGATGCGACCCAGATGTCGTCGCGACAGCTGGTGGAGTTGTATGCGCTCGGGACCATCCACTCCCGCACCCTCGTGTGGCAATTCGGGTCCGAAGACTGGCGCACGCCGTTCGACTTCCCCGCTCTCGCCGCGGCGCTCCATGCGCGCGGTTTCCAACCATCGGCGGGAAATGAGCCGTCCCTGGAGGTGACCCGCCACGACGCCTACGACGATGCCACGGTCGTCGGTGTCCCATCCCTCCAGGCACGATTCGCCGAACCACCGCGCTACCGCGAGCTTGCCGACAGCTACGACGACGAAGCGACGGTCGCCGTCCCCCGTGCGATGGTGCTCGCACGAAGGCTCGAGGAGGGATTCGAGCCCGGCGAGGAGAACTGGGTCGGCGAGGATCTCGAGTCCTTCAGCAACGAGCGTACCGTCTCCGGCGACGTGAGGGCGCTTGCGGCCCACGCCACCAGCCTCGATGACGACGACTCCGAGCTTGGGGTGGCCCGTCTCCCACCGGAGCTCGAGGAGCCGGGCGCGGTGGGCTCGATCCTGATCGCCCCCAACTCCGGCGAGGAACCCGCCCCCACACCACCCTCTAGCGAGCACCCCCGAACCCCGAAATCTCGACCCCACCCCGATCCGGGCACCGCAGCGGCCTCATCCTCCTGGGGATACCAGCGAAAGCAGGCGGTCGGAGCCTACTCCCGGTCGCCCATTCCCGCGGCCGGCGCACCGCCGACCCCTCGGCCTTCGCATCAGGCCCCCGCCAGCTCGGCGGATCCGCCGGAGTCGAGCCAGCGGCCATCCCATTGGCCTCCCCTGACCATGCCGCGGACCCCGGCCGCCACCGCGGAAGGGCGATCGGCACCCGCACCGCATCCCCCCCTCGCGTCGAGCGAGTCACGGATCCCCCCGCCGCCGTCCGTTATCCCTCCACCGCCCATCACCAACAACCCCGCCACGCCCCGCTCGACCCAAGACGGGCGTTCGCCGCCAGATGGTGCGGCCCTTCACCCCAAGGACCCTTCACCCGGACAGGAGGTGATATCAGCGAGCGACCCCCAGGCGAGCCCTTCCGTCCTGCGTCAGGAGCCAGTCTGCTCCCACGAGTCCGGCGGGACGACCAGTCCCCGTGCCCAGGAGGACCAGACCGGAGGGCCCTCAGGCTCGCCCTCCTGGCGACCACCAGCGCCGGGGTTCGCTCCGCAGCAGGAGCCTTCATGGGACCGACCGCGGCGTCGGGGACGTGGGATACGCATGCTCGGGTGGCTCGCCTTGATGGTCCTGTGCTTGGTCACCGCCGTGGCCGGGGTGTACGCATACGATCGCGACCTCTTGGTTCGGATCTATCCCGAACTCCCCCGTCTGGCCCCGAGCCTGTTCCCATCACCCCCAACCCTCGCTCCTCCCCCGGCGCTCACCGCCTCAGCGCCGTCAGCGGCAACGTCCTCGGACGGCGCGATGCGCGACGCCGGGACGGCCGACGCCGAATCACTGGAAGAGGTTCCCACCGATGCGGGACTGTTCAGCCGTCGTGCAGCCGCCGAGGCCCTCGAAGAGGCAGCGGAAGCAGCCAGCGTCTGCTTCGATCCAACCAAGCGCATCTACGGCGGGATGGTAATCGTTACCTTCGCCAATTCGGGAAGGGTATCGAAGATCGACCGGCGCGGTCCGCTCGCGGGGAGCGCGGTCGGAGACTGCGTCGCCCAGACCCTCGAAAGGGTCAAGATCGCCCCTTTCCAAGGCGACTCCGTCCCGGTCGCCGTACAGGTCCTGCTCAAGTAGCTCGAAGGCGCCGCCAGCTGCCGCGCCAGGTCCGAGGCCCGATCACTTGTGGATGGAGACGATGGTCCCTTCGCCAACCGCGTCGGAAGCGTAGGCGGCGTGCCAGTGCTCGGGCAGCTCGGGGGCCGACCACGTGAAGATGAAGCGGGCGTCGATCGGAGCGACGTTCACGCATCCGTGCGAGCGAACGCGCCCGAAATCGTCGTGCCAGTAGGCGCCGTGAAGGGCGTAGCCACCCTTGAAGTACATCACCCAAGGGACATCCCGAAGCTCGAACTCGTGATCCGCGACCTCGGAGTCCATCGTCGTCGTGACGTGCTTCTGATAGATCCGGTAGGTTCCCTGGGGTGTGCTGAGCGTCGCCTTCGGATCACCGAGACCATCCTTTCCCGTCGAGACGAGGGTCACGTAGACGGGCACGTCCCCCTCCCAGAGGGTCAGCGTTTGGCTCACGATCGAGATATCGATCCACTTTGCTCCCTTCTTCGCCCACGATGGCAGCGAACTCGGTTTGGCTGCGGTCTTCAGGTCACTCGACCGCAACCACTTCCCGTTCCTCGCCTCGACCATGCGGATCCCTTGGATCTCGCGCACGTTCCCGGTAAGCGGGATGAACTCCCGCCAGCCGAGCCGCTCCCCGGCACGGAGCCTGCTCGACTCGAGTTGCCAGTAGGTGGCACCCGCCTTGCGCGCGAACGCTACCGGCAACCCCACCTCACGGAGCGAAGCCCCATGGAAGGGCGAGCCCGAATCCGCCTTCAGCTTGTCCGCAGGCAGCAGCCTCCCGTCCGTGGAGATGGCGAATCTCCGCCCCTGTGCCTCCGGCCCCGCCACGAAGGTCCCGATGAGCGCCACGCCGGCGTGCCGCTTGAACCGGTCGGCAATGACTGCGTAGGGTGGGGCCTGGTAGCTCGAGAGGTTCGGGATCTTCCGGTCGTTCCCGGCCAACCACCAGGGCACGGCATCATCACCGCTACCCCCGTACCGCATGTTCATGTCCATCGGCCGCGCGTGCTCCGGAATGGCACCGACCGCGAACCCGTGCTCGTCGATCGGAACGTCGTTCGCGCCCACGGTGAGGGCGTCCCACTTCTCCTGGAGCTTCTGGTAGTTCCTGAGATGCCGATCGAGCCGCATCTCGTATTGGAACTGCTCGGCCTTGGTCGGGATCCTGAGGTAGTTCGGGCCAATGGCGCGCGCGAAGGCGTAGCGGTAGGGCATGGGCTGGGTCCGATCGGGCTCCACGGCAATCGCGCGCGCGACCGGGTGGTCGAGCTTCGTCGTGGCGTCGCTTCCAGCACAAACGAAGCCGAGCGGACGGATCGCGTACCAACCGTCTGGGCAGTCTCGATGGCTCACTGGTTTGGCAGACCGCGCGACCCGAGCCCCAACCCGGAGGTAGCCGATGGGCTCCGCGTGGCGGTCGGGTTTGGATAGGATGGGCACGTTCATCGCCACCGGGGCCAACAATGGTCCGTCGGCAGGGGGCACGGGCACCAGCGCCCACGGGTCTGGCTGGACCTCGAGCCCACCATTTTGCGGCACTGCCTTGACAAGCGCGGGGGTCTCTCGCCCGAGGACCTCCGTGGGGCGATCGCACGCCGGAACGATCCCGGCCACCACGGTCAGGACCGTGGCCCCAATCCAGCGCCCTCTACCCCCCGCCAGCGTCTCGGCTCTCTGGGTGGTCACCATGGTGGTAGGTCCATGCCAAACTCGCGGCGAACGGCCCAGAAACTGGCGTCTCTGGTGCCAGTGACCGGACCCACCGCCCCCCCCAACGCCTTGATTCCCCCTCCCGACGCGGGATATGACGCTACCGCTCGCGCCCGCGGCGACCTGGCCGCGCGCCGGCCGACACCTCAGGAGACGACAAGCATGGCAACGGTGCAGAAGCTCATGGACGACGCGCGGAACAAGCTCGAGGCAAACACCGCTCTGGCCGCCCAGATCGGGGCCGTGTTCAAGTTCGTGCTCAGCGGCGCCGAAGGCGGCACCTTCATCTGGCGGCTCCAGGATCCCCCGTCCATCACCGAGGGCGACGGGGAGGCGGCGTGCACCATCACGATGAGCGCCGACGACTACGTGGCAATGCGACAAGGCCGCGCCAACGCCCAGGAGCTGTTCTTCGCCCAACGCCTCCGCGTCGATGGCGATCTCGGTCTGGCAATGAAGCTCCAGGCCTTGAACGAGCTGGTTGGCTAGGCCCGGCGACGCCTCATGGGCCTCCAAGACCTCCGACTGCGCATCGACGCCATCGATGACCGCCTCCTCGAGCTCCTTGACGAGCGCGCCCGAGTGGTCGCCGACGCCTTCGCCGAGAAGCGACGAACCGGGCTTCCCCTGCACGACCCTCGTCGTGAACAGCAGGTGCTGGCCCGGGTGGAGCGTCTGCAGACGGAGCGGCCCGAGGCGGTCTTCCCAGCCCGCGCCGTGCGGCCCGTGTTCCGCGAGATCCTCAGCGCCTGCCTCTCGGTCCATGCGGACCTCGAAGTCGCGTTCCTCGGCCCCCCGGGGACGCACTCCCACGCGGCCGCGCAGATGGTGTTCGGCCTGGCAGCTCGCTACGTGAGCGCGGCCACCATTCCGGCGGTGTTCGATGCCGTGACGAGAGGCAGCGCGGAGGTCGGGGTCGTCCCCATCGAGAACTCGACCGAAGGCGGTGTTGGCTACACCCTCGACAGCCTGTTGGAGTCGGCGCTGATGATCCGCGGAGAGCTGGTGCTGGACATCACGCAGAGTCTCGTCGGTCAAAACGAGGATCTGGCGGTCATCGAGCGGGTCTATTCCCACCCCCAGGGCCTCGCCCAGTGCCGGCAATGGCTCGCTCGCAATCTCCCGACCGCGCAGCTCGTCGCCTCGACCTCGACGTCGAACGCTGCCCGCGAGGCGGCGAACGACCCCGCGGGGGCTGCCATCGCGGCCCGTCTGGCAGCGGAGATCCACGGGCTCCGCGTTCTCCGGGAGGGGATCCAGGACCGTATGGACAACTCCACCCGCTTCGTCGTGATCGGCAAGGAGGACGCGGTTCCCACCGGTGACGACAAGACGACCATTGTGTTCAGTACACCGCACGAGCAGGGTGCTCTGAAGCGCGTGCTCGAGGTCCTGCACTCCGAGGGACTCAACATGACCCGGATCGAGTCCCGTCCCCGCCCAGGCGCCCAGCGTTGGCAGTACGTCTTCTTCACCGACGTAGTGGGTCATCGCTCGGATCCCCCCGTGGCACGAGCCCTGCCACGGCTCCAAGAAACCTGCGCGTTCGTGAAGGTGCTCGGCAGCTACCCGCGAGCACCTTGAGGGAGAACGCCAGAAAGCACCGAGAACACGACCACTTCCGGCGCACAAATCCAGTGGAGCTGACAAGGACCGGGCATTCGGGGTATGCTGGCGGTATTCGGCAGTTGCCCACGGACCGCGGATACGCCAGTTACCTTCACGAATCGGGCCGATCCCTCGCTACTTCGCCCATCGGTGTCAGCCTTGCGACTCCCGCGCGAATCCCATCCCACCGAGACCCACTCGAGCGGTATTCGCAGGCCGTCATTGTCGCTCTACCGTCTCCGCATCGAGACTCCTGACGCGACCCAGGAGTTGGACCTCCTCGAGGGCACGACCCTGATCGGGCGTAGCGGGGACTGTACCCTGATCCTCGACCACCCCCTCGTCTCCCGGCATCACGCGATGCTCCAGATCGACGGGGCGCGGATCCAGCTCCGCGACCTCGGCAGCCGCAACGGCTGCCTCCTCAACGGCAAGCGAATGAGCTCGCCTGCCGACCTCGGCGTTGCCGATCGGTTCCGCATCGGCGTGGCAGATTTCGAGATCGTTGGCACGAGGCGGGCGTCGAACCTGGAGCTCAGGAGCGAGCTTCGCCGTGCGCAGACCGCGGCGATGGAAACGGTCTACGTCGATGTCGAGCCTGCCCGCTCGGAGGCGACCACGCTCGTGAAGCCGCAGGGGTCCTCGAGCGCCCCTGCCCCTCGAAACACCGAAGAGGGGAGCGGACGTACCGGGGATTACCTGGAGGTCGTGGGCCCGGTGGCGGAGAAGGCCCTCGCGCTCGGCCGGTCCGAGGAAGCCGCGCGGCTCCTCGGAGGCCACCTCGAGCGGTTGGCGGAGGCCGCCCAGCGTGGTCAACGAGCCGTTCCCGAGGTGGCGAATCTCGCGGCGGAGTTCGCGACCCGCCTCGCCGAAAGCACCGTCGATCCGAAGTGGATCGGGATCGCTCTGCAGGTCTTCATCGCGGAACGTCGTCCGCTCCCGCTCGACGCGATCGACCGGCTCTACGGAGTGATGCGTCGCCTTCCCGGCGCTCACCGCCCGTTGCTCGATGAGTACGTGCGCGTCCTTCAAGCCCGCAAGGACGCGCTCTCACCCGCCGAGCGCTTCGCCCTCCAGCGCCTGGAGGGCTTGGCACGGGTGGCGGCGCTCTGAACCCCCGGCTCGCCGTGATCCGGCGAGCTTGACCCGGCGGCATCCCTGCCTCGCCATGGACGCGGGCGATCCTTGCCCATCCCTGGAGAGCGCCATCCCATCCCGTTCGGACCCGCACGATCGACGGGCCCCTGGCTCAGCGTGGCGGCAAGGGCCCGGGGTGATTCCGACCCCGCCGGACTGCTCCTCGTTCGCCTCGCGGCGGGTTTCCTGGTCCCCTTCCATGCCAAGGCGAGCCTCTTCTTCGGCGACGGCGGGGATCCGCACACGGTCCTCGACGTTTCAACGATGCGCTACCTCGGGAATGTGGGGATCGTCGTAGCCTGAAACTGAGCCGAATCTCGCGCACAGGTCCACTCAGGCCGCAGAACCACCCATCCGACGGAGGTCGCCCCCATGTCCAGGATCGGTCGAGAATCGGGCTTTGTCCGCGAGTCAGCCATTCTTCGCGATCGGAACCCGTTTCGGCGGTCATCATTGGGGAAGATGACGGACGGGCTCGCTGCCGAAGCCATCGACGAGCAGCCCGCTCGAACGTCTGGAACGGTGCCCGCGGGGACGACGGCCACGGCGCGAGCATGGCGGGTCCACATGATGGTCACCACCCATCTCGGCTTCGTCTGGCGCAGCCTGCGGCGGATGGGACTCCAGGCCGCCGACGCGGACGACGCGGCGCAGGAGGTCTTCTGCATCGCGGATCGGCGCCTGGACGATATCGATCCCGAGCATGAGCGGTCGTTCCTCTTTGGAACGGCCCTGAGGATCGTAGCCCTGCACCGGCGCACGATGCGCCGGCGTTCTGCGCATCTCGATGCCTTGGAGTCGTTGACCGACTCGTCGCCGACCCCACCAAGCCCCGAGGAGCTCACCGGGATGCGGCGCGCTCGCTCGACGCTCGACCAGATCCTGGATTTCCTCCCCCTGGAGGAGCGCGCCGTGTTCGTCCTCTACGAACTCGAGGAGCTTTCGGTCCCGGAGATCGCGGAGCTCTGCTCCCTCAAGGTGGGCACCACCTCCTCTCGGCTCCGCCGCGCGCGTGAGCTCTTCCAGGCGGCGGCCCAGCGCGTGCGCGCTCGGCAAGCGTTCGACCGAGGAGATCGCTGATGGACCCTTTGCGACTCCGCCACGATGGCGATGACTTCGAGCGTGAGCTCCTCGACTCGGCAGGCGACGATGACCCGGGTGCGCGTGCTCGCGAACAGCTCCTCGCCGTGCTGGGAGTCGCGGGCCTGGCCGGCCCCCCCTCGGCCCTCGCCCTGTCCTCGACCGCGCCGGCAGCGACCATGTGGGGCGGCGCCGGTTCGAGCGGCACGGGCGTGGTGAGCAGGACGATGACGATCGCCGCAGTGGGCGCGGGAACCTCGGTCCCCACGGTCGCGGCCGCGAGCGCCACGACGACGGCAGCCTCCGTCGGGGGGTCGATCGGCGTGCACGCGATCGGCGCGAGCACCGCGACCGCTCTTGGCTTCGTCGCGGTCGGCAAGTGGCTGGCGGCTAGCCTGCTCGTCGGGCTCGGTTCAACGGCACTGATGCGCGAGGTGGGCGCTCCCCTGCTCGCGCCCTCCCCGACCGCGGCACGTGCGGCAGCCGTGCGGGTGCCGGTCATCCCTCCCCGGGAAACACCGACGCCCCCGGCGGAGGGAGCGAACAACCCGGCTCTCCTCGCGCCGATTGCGGCAACGGAACCTTCATCGCTGTCCGCCCCGGCGGCATCATCCGCGACGGCAGGTGCGGTGGCCGAGGAGATCCAAGCGATCGATCGCGCGCGGGCGGCCCTCCACAAGGGTGACTCGTTGGGTGCCGCACGGTTGCTCCGTGCGTACCGGATCCGCTTCCCGAAGGGAGCGCTCGCTCCCGAGGCCGCCCTGCTCGATCTCGAGGCGACGGCAGCCCAGGGTGATGCTCGGGCAACGCAGGCCGCTGCGCAGAGCTTCCTGGACCACCACGGGTCGAGCCCGTACGCCGCGCGTGCTCAGACGTTGCTCGACCAGACGATTGCCACCCGCGACGTTGCGGCGACCAGCCGCGCGAGCGGCCCTGTGCCCGCCGCTCGCCGGTCGTCCAAGCCCCAAACGGCGATCGTCTCGGGTCCCGCTGCCCCCACCGATCCACCCACCGTCACGACGGACACCCCGTCGGGCGTGGCTCGTTTCAACGACACGACGTAGGCCAGACGGCCACCTCGCGGGCTCTCCGGATGCCACCTCCTCGTGGCGTTCCTACGACCACGACCGCGGGGAGCTCGACGCCAGTCTGCGCTCGCTCCCGGAGGGCGCCCCATCCCCGTCGCGCCGGCGCGTGCGCGCCCGCCCCGACCCCCCCCCGAGGTGACCCGAACGGGAACGCAACCGGGGCGTAACCCCCTGGCGTTTCGAACCGAGCCCCCGCACGATCCCCCCATGACCATCCGGGCCGCATTCCAGGGGATCGAGGGGGCTCATTCCGCCATCGCACTCGCCACGTTCTTCGCCAAGCTTCAGCTCGACTGCGAGCTCGTCGGTACCCCAACCTTCCGCGAGGTCGCCACGGCCGTGGTCAGCGGCCGCGCCGAGGTCGGCTTGCTCCCGATCGACAACGCGATCGCCGGCACGGTCCGCGACGGCTACGACCTCATCGCTCAGTACGATCTCGTCCCCCTGGTGGAGCTCGATTGGCGGATGGATCACCGCCTCCTTGGCCTCCCCGGTGCCAGGTTGCCGGAAATCCGCGAGGTGCACGCGCACCCCCTGGTGTTCGCGGAGTGCGGGCGTTTTCTGGCGACCCTCGCGGGGGCGCGCGGGATCCCCGCTGAAGACACGGGACTCGCCGCACGAAACGTCGCCGCCGCTGGGGACCCCACCCACGCGGCCATCGCGCCGCCCGAGGCCGGGGAGCGCTTCGGCTTGGTGGAGCTCGCGGCGAACGTCGCCGATCACCCCGAAAACATCACGCGCTTCCTCCTGTTCGCGGCGGCTGGCGACCAGCCGGAGCTCACGCGCCTCCACCACCTCGGCACGCGACGGAAGACCTCCCTGCTCCTCTCGACCCGCCACGAGGAGGGAGCGCTGGCCCGTTGCCTCGGGATCCTCGCCGAGGCCCACATCAACCTCGCCAAGCTCGAATCGCGGCCCCGGCTCGGGCGGGCGTGGGAGGCGGTCTTCTACCTCGATCTCGAGGGTGACGTCGCCGAACCGCGGGTGGCTCAGGCGCTCGAGCAGCTCCGCGGTGCGGCGGTGGGACTGCAGGTCCTCGGCTCATACGGCGCCGCCGACGCCCGGGCCCCGGGACTCCCCCCGCCGCCGACGGCATCCGCCGGGGGTGGGGTCGAGCCAGTCCCGCCCGCCGATCCGGCCGCCGCGGGATACCCCAAGGTCGCCCGCGCAGCGCGCCCCCGAGGCACCAGGGTCTCGCTAGGACACGGAGTGGAGATCGGGGGCGACGAGTTCCTGGTGATCGCCGGCCCCTGCTCGGTCGAGTCCCGAGAGCAGATGTTCGCCACCGCGAGGGCCGTGGTCGCGGGCGGAGCACGCGCCCTCCGCGGCGGAGCGTTCAAGCCCCGTACCAATCCCTATGCCTTCCAGGGGCTCGGTTGGGAGGGGGTGGCCCTGCTCGCCGAAGCGGGCCGTGCCACCGGAGTGCCGATCGTCACCGAAGCCATGAGCATCGATCAGGTCGAGCGCCTCTCCCGAGAGTCGGACGTGCTCCAGATCGGGGCCCGCAACATGCAGAACTTCGATCTGCTGAGGGCCGTGGGGCGGCAGCCGAAGCCCGTCGTGCTCAAGCGAGGCCTCTCCGCGAGCCTCGACGAGCTCCTCGCCGCGGCCGAGTACATCCTCGCCGAGGGCAACCCCAACGTGATCCTCTGCGAGCGGGGCATTCGCACCTTCGAGACCGCCACCCGCAACACCCTCGATCTGTCCGCCGTCCCCGTGCTGCGCGAGCGGAGCCACCTCCCCGTCCTCGTCGACCCCAGCCATGGCGTCGGCGTTCGGCGGTTCATCCGCCCCCTTTGTCGCGCTGCCAAGGCCGTTGGGGCCCACGCGATCATGATCGAGGTCCACCCAAATCCGAAGGAGGCGAAGAGTGATGCCCAGCAGGCGCTGACCTTCGACGACTTCGCGGGCATCATGGCGGATCTGGCGAGTATCCCGTATGCGGGAGGATCCCCCGGGTAGGCAGCTGTCGTTGTGATGGCGCCCCCTCTTCCCTGCCCTCCCCGGCTCCACCTCTGGCTGCCGGCTCTGGCCCATCGAACGCGCGAACCCCCTCTCCGGAACGGCTGGCTCCAAGCGAGCGACTGACGGCGCGGAAGCGCCCGTTGGCGAGCGGGCGGGTGGGTCTGGCGCCGCTACTTGACGATCTCGATGAGCTCGATCTCGAACTCGAGCGGAGCGTTCGGAGGGATCTTCGGCGGGCTCCCGACCGCCCCGTAGGCCAGGTCGGACGGGATGGTGAGCTTGCGCTTCCCGCCTGCCTTCATCCCAACCACGCCCTCGTCCCAACCCTTGATGACCTCACCCCTGCCGAGCGTGAACTCGAACGGCTCGTTCCGGTCGCGCGAGCTGTCGAACTTCTGCCCGGTGAGGAGCCGGCCCGTGTAGTGTACCTTGATCTGGTCGCCAGTCTCTGCGGCTTCGCCGCTTCCGGGTGATTGATCCTCCTTGATGAGCTCGGTCACCTCGGGGACCTTCACGGTTGGCTCGGCCGGTGCGCTCCGCCACGCTTCGGCCTCCGGTTCCGGAACGCGACGGCTACAGGCCAGGACGGAGGCCATTGCCGCTGCGACACAGAGGACCCCGAACCTATTCGTCATCGGTCAGCACCTTCGAGCCGAGGTCGAGGGCACCATCCTTGGCGCTCTCTATGATGGCCGCCGCGTCGTCCCCAAGGTCCAGCACCTCTACCAGCTTGGCGAGGAGCGCCTTCTCGCTCGCGGTTTGCGCACCATCGGCGTGGGTCAACAGCGCAGCGTTCGCGAGGAGCAGCTCCCGATCATGACGGTCGAGCTCACCGAGAGGGAGATCCGCGAGGAGGGTTCGTCGTTGCTGGGCAAAATCGAGCACCTCACGTTCCTCGGCTTCGGTCGCGTCGAAGGCAGAAAGAAGCCCTTCGATCACGCTCCGCTCGGGGGCCGCGATGGTCCCGTCCGCCCAGGCCACGACCACGAGGGACTTCAGAACGTTCAACTCGTTCGGTGTCATCGTAGGGCGCGTATATCACGAGCCCCCTCGGAGCAAGGCTGGTCACGCAGCAACCGTCACCGCGATCGGAGCCCTTTCCCCCAAACCCCCAGTCCGGCCCGTCGTTCGCCTGGCGGGGTTAGTCCTGTGGAACTGCAATTTCTTGCGGCTGTACCCACGGGGATGCGAATCCCGCTTCCCACCAGTTCCGTTCTCGGCAGTTCTTGTTGATAGACTCCCGCCATGGATCGTTACGGGCGCTTCGATGCCGCCTACTACCAGCGCTTCTACGAGGATCCGAAGACGCGCGTCTACGACACGGCGGGACACGGAGCGCTGGCCCAGTTCATCTTCGGCTTCGCCGGCTGGAACCATCTCGAGATCGACAGCGTCCTCGACATCGGAGCTGGAATTGGCCACTGGCAACGCTGGCTTGGCATGCACGCGCCCTCGGTGCGCTACACCGGTACCGAGGTGTCGAAGGCGATGTGCAAGCGCTTCGGCTGGCAAGAGCGAGACATCGCCCGTTGGCGCGATCGAAAGAAGTACGATCTCATCCTCTGTCAGGGCGTGCTCCAGTACCTGCCGGACCCCGACGTCGCGCCCGCGGTAGCCAACATCGCGGCCATGGCCAAGGGGCTCGTCTACCTCGAGATCACCACTCGCGCCGATCTCCGCGAGCACTGTGACCTCGAACGCACCGACACCGACATCCACGTCCGCAACGGATCCTACTATCGCGGCATTCTGAGCAAGCACCTCCTCAACATCGGCGCCGGACTCTGGTGGCCGAAGGATCGCCCAGCACCGTTCTACGAGCTCGAGGTCGGGCAGGGCGGCGGGTGAGCCGGGGCTGCAAAGGGGCATCGCCATGGCAGAAGCGAAACGTCTCCTACGGCCGATCATCTCGATCTTGATCATCGGCGCCTCCCTCGCCGGGCTCTACAACGTCATGAGCGACGACACGGAGCTCCGGAGGCAGGCGGCCACGATCGCCTGCGGGAACGACGAACAGCGAACCCCCACTCAAGGTGGACGCTACCCCATCTTCCAGCACTACGTCTTCCAGTGCCGATCGGCCACCGTACCGGTAACGTGTACGCGCGCGGCGTATCTCGTGGGTCCGTACACCTGCACGAGGGACTGACCGCGCATCAGACCGACAGCCTGCAGCCTGACCCTCCCTCTGGTTCTGGCCGAAGGCTGCGCTGTGGTCTGGTCCGTCCTACCCCGCAGCAGGCGCCGGCTCACCACCCGAGAACGCCATGGCGAGCATCACCCCCGAGACGACCCTTTCGACCTCGCCCGGGTCCGGGAGTCTGGTGCCCAGCGTGGCAATAGCCATGTGGTCGCCGTGGCACTCGAAGAGCCGACAGGCGACGACGAGGTCGTTTCGGTCACGGAACGTCACGTCGGTGACGTCGCCGAAGGGCAGGATCTGGCGAACCTGGACGGCCAGATGCCCCGCGAGACCGGTGACTGCGGCAAGCCCCTCCTGCACCTCCGCTTCACCGTCAGCCCCCACCTGGAGCCCGTGACCGTCCGCAAGCACGGCACAACGAATCGCCGCTGAGACCGTGAGGTGAGCGACCTGAGCCGCGGCGCTCATGGCGCCAGACGCTGGTGACGGGTCGCTGCGCGGGGTCACCCTGCTCGCCGATTGCCCCTCGCCCAGCGCAAACAGACGAGCTTCGAGCCGCGCCACTTCGCGCCGCAGCTCACGTGCCTCGAGCGCCTCGACCACCAGCTCCTCGATACGATCCCGGAGCTCGCGGTTGTCCGACTCGAGCTGCTCGGCGGCCAACGCGCGTGGCTCGAGCTGACTGATCCGAACTCGGAGCACCTGCGTCTCCCCCTCTACCGCAATCGCATTGGCGGTCCGCAGCGAGGTCACCTCCCGCTCTAGCTCCGTGACCCTTGTGGCGGTCGATCCTCCAGCGGCAGCCGGAGGGGCACAGCGAAGGGTCTCCAGCTCGCGCTCCGCCACCTCCGCACGAGCCGCCTGTCGCTTCGCATCCTCCTGCGCCCTGCGCACATAGGCCGCCGCCGCGCTCTGGCGAGCCTCGAGATCCTCGCGCTCGTTCTCCATCTGTTCCAAACGCCGTCGCAGCTCGGCAAGTTCCTCGCTCTGAGCGCGGGGCTCCGCCGTCGCGGGTTCCGCAGTTTCCTCTCGGGGACGCTGAAGCTCCAGCATGGCTGCCGCCTGCTGGGCCCGCTCCTGCTCGAGGGCCTCGATCCGCCCGCTGCGCCGGGCCAGCTCCGCGTCCTGCATCGCGGCACGTTCGAGGTGCCGTTTCGAGTCGGCTTCGTGGCGGGCACGAGCTTGCCGTTCGCTCGCGAGCTCCTCACGGATCTTCTCCAGCTCCTGCTGCGCCTTCTCGCGCTCTCCCCTCGCCCGCTCCAGCTCGGGCGGGGGCTCCCGGAACTCCTGTTTTGCCTTCTCCCAATCCTCGCGCGCCTTCTGGCTCTCTTGCCGCGCCTTCTGGGTCTCCTGCTGCGCTTTCTTCAGCTCCTGCTGCGCCTTCTGGGTCTCCTGCTGCGCCCGCCTCAGCTCCTGCTGCGCCTTCTGGGTCTCCTGCTGCGCTTTCTTCAGCTCCTGCTGCGCCTTCTGGGTCTCCTGCTGCGCCCTCTGGGCTTCCTGCTGCGCCTTCTGAGCCTCCAGCTGCGCTTTCTTGAGCTCCTGCTGCGCCTTCTGGGCTTCCAGCTGCGCTTTCTTGAGCTCCTGCTGCGTCTTCTGAGCCTCCAGCTGCGCCTTCTGGGTCTCCTGCTGCCCCCCGGTCTGCGGCTCGCTTGGCTGCCTCTCGGATTGGTCCCGCGTCGCTTCGTCGGCGCGTCCAGCCGAGGTCGCCGCTGTTCGCTCTGTTTGCTCGATGCGTTCCCAGAGCTCGCGCGCGCTGCCTTCGAGGGTCACGAGCTGCTGCCGCAGCGCGTGGATCTCTGCGTCTCGCCTGTCCACCTCGGCTTTCAAGGACTGCGTTCGCCCCTCGGCCGCCGCCACCTGGGAACGCTGCTGCGCCAATGCTGCCTCAGCCGTCCCGCACCGCTCGACCGCAGCCCTGAACTCCCCCTCGAGCGCGGCGCAACGAAGCTCTTGGTCTTGACGGATGCGCTCGGCCGCGGATTGCGCGGCGACCGCCCGGGCGTGTCCCAGAAGGCGCCCTGCGCTGTAGCCCGCACCGAAGAACGCTGCCGAGCCGGTGGTGGTCAGGACGTACACGGCAACGAGGGGGTTTTCGATCATGACCTTCCCTACTCGATGAAGACTTCCACGGTTCGGTTCGTTGCGCCCCCCTCACTCTCGTCCACCGACAAAACAGGGGCAGCGGAGGCCGAAACCCGGCCCGCCTCGATCCCCAGCGTCACCAGGAACTGCCGCACCACCTCGGCACGTCGCTCGGCGAAGGTGGCCGCTCCCGCCCCGTCGGAGCCGGGATCGCCGTGACCGACCAGTCGCACCTTCCGGTCAGGCTCCGCATTCAACCGTCGGACCAGCGAGAATATCTCGTTCCTGGTGGTCGGTTCGAAGCGCACCGAGCGTCGCGCGAACGGGAGCCGCCCCGTCGGCGGAGGCAACGCCGAGGCCACCCCTTCGGGCGCCGCGGAGCCACTCGCCGCCAGCATCGCCCCTTCTCCGGTCGGGACGGCCGAAGGCGCCAGCAAGCCCCCAGCCGCCCCCGCCGACGCGACGGACTGCTCGGCGGAGGCCCGTGGAGCTGGTGCCTCCCGGCCGTGCCCTGGGTCAGCCGTCGGGGACGCCGTCCCCACCCGAACGACCACCGCCGGCGTCTGCGCCGCCGGTGCGAAGACGAAATTGACGGCAGCCCACGAGCCTACCCCCACGAGCGAACAGACAACTAACACGATCCAGTGCCCGGTCATAGCGTCTTCACGAGCTCCGCACAGCGGCGCTTGAGCTCGATGAAGACGAGCCCGAGCTTCGCGTCCTTCGTCGTTAGCACGACGAGAACCGCATCACCCCCTACCGCATTGAGCACCACGTATCCCTTCTCGCTGCGCACGTAGGTCTGCTCCACCGTGGACCCCATGAGCTCGGTCGAAATCCGCTCGCCCACACCGAGCATGGCCGCCGCCATCCCGGACACGAGTTCCTCGTCAATCTCTGCTGGCAGCACCGAGGCGATGACGAAACCGTCGATGCTCACGAGCGAGGCGCCGATGATGTCTGGGGACGCGGATCGGAGGCCGCGTAGCACGTCTTGGATCTTCTCGGTTCGCGAAGTCATCCTGTCCTCACTCCTCCATCCGTTTCATGCCCGGACCGACAACCGAAGAGAGCAGACCCGGCCGGAGTCCGCCGCCTCCACAGCATAGTTCTTCCCACCGAATTCGCTCAAGAGGCCCGCCCAATACTCATGGAAGAGCACGCAGAGCACGGCCCGGCCCGGCTCCTGTCCCTGCGCGCGCGCCACGTCCTCGAGAGCACACCGCTCGAAATCGATCGCGATCGAGTCTCCCCCGCTCGCCACCACAGCGGTGAAGGGAAAGCTCCCCGCGAAGCGCCGCTGCATCCTGCGCAGCACGTCACCGAGATCGAAGCCCTCGTACAGGTCAGGGAGGTGCTCGGCCGCGAGCTTCCCGCTCCGACGTCCGACTGCCCGTTGACCTCGCCCCATCGTCTCCACCACCGAGTCGCCCAGCGCCGCCAGCCGAACGCTGACGTCCCGCAACGCCTCTTCGACATCGGCTGCCCCGAGCGCGGAGGCAATCGGGGTCTGCTGCAGAAACCGGGCGACGAGCGCCGCGTTCTCCTCGATGCGGTGAAACGGCCGCTGGCGCGACGTCTCCCCGACCGTCAGACACCGGGAGGGGCAGATGTACTCACACGAGGTGCAGCCGATGCAGTCGCCGACCCGAGCGGCGCGCGCCACCCCGGTCGTGGCATCGACGTCGAAGACGTCCGTTGGACAGATGTCCTTGCACAGTGAGCATCCCCTACAACCCTTCGCTTCGATTTCTACGGTGGGCATCAGGACCTCCGTAGACGGCGCGCGAGGCGCCCGTTCTGCAGGACTTCCACCTCGAGCGGCATCTTTCCCACCTGGTGGGTGGCACAGGACAGGCATGGATCATAGCAGCGAATCGCGAACTCGATCCCGTTGAGCAGCTCCGGCTCGGGACCCGCGACGAAGCGTTCCGCCGCAGCTCTGATGGTGGCCTCGATCGACGAGAGGTTGTGCTGGGTCGCCACGAGGAAGTTCGCGTGGCTGACGAGCCCGTTCTCGTCAACATCGTAGTCATGGATCAGCACTCCGCGCGGTGCCTCGACGTGGGCCACGGCAGCCCGCGGGCTCCCCGTCACCTTGGTACGAACGTGCGGGGATTGGATCTCGTCATCGGCGAGTAGCTGCACGGCCTTCTCCGCGTGATGCACGATCTCGATCAGCCGAGCATGGTGCATGAGAACGGTCTCGTGGCACGGATCGCCGAAGGAAGCGCGAAGCGCCGCCCGCTCCTCCTCGGCGATCGGCGTGTCGATCGTGTCCGCGACGTTCAGTCGCGCCAGGGGACCAACCCGATACGGCAAGGTCCCACCGCCCGGATCGCGGAACCACATCTGCTTCGCGTAGGTGTGCGGAAGCGCCTCCTCGTGGAGGAAGTCCCGGTAGCTCGCGGCTTCGAATTCTGCGGCCGAGCTTCCATCGGCACGCCGCAGCCTCAGCTTGCCGTCGTAGAGGTCGAGCTTGCCCTGGTTGGTCGTCCCGAGGTCGGCCACCGCCAGCGGGAAGGCCCGCCGCAGGTCCGGGTCCCGTTGGAGAGCAGCCTTTCCCGCGACGAGAGCGGTTCGGGCGAGCTCCAGAGCACGGCTCGCCATACGTTGGAGCTTCTCCCGGGTGTCGCCGTCGATCCCGGTCGACATCCCTCCAGCAACGCAGGTAACCGGATGGGTTCCCCGCCCCCCGACCAACTCGACGATGCGTTGCCCGAGGCTTCGAAGCTCCAGCGCCTGCCGTGCCAACTCGGGCGCCACGTCGAGCAGAGCCATGAGGTTGCGCTGCTCGGCCGGCGCTCCGATCCCCAGCAGGAGATCGGGCCCCGCGAGCGCAAAGAAGTGGATCGCGTGCGAGTGGATCATGCTGCCGCAATTCAGGAGCTCGCGCAGCATCACCCCCGCCCGTGGAGGCGTGACCCCGAACACCCGGTCGACGGCCTTCGCGGCCGCCAGGTGATGGGCGTGGGGACAGGTCCCGCAGATCCGCGTGGTGAGCGTGGGCATCAGCTCCACCTGCATGCCCTCTACGAAGCGTTCGAAGCCGCGAAACTCGAGGATGTGCAGGACGGCTGACAACACCTTTCCGACCTCATCGAGCTCGAGCGACACCTTCGCGTGTCCCTCGATGCGGGTGACCGGGTTGATTTCGATCGTGCGTCCCATGATCACGCTCCACCCTCTCGGATCCAACGGCGGAGGAGGAAGGTTGGCTTCTGGCGGAACACCGGTGACGCCATGGCATAGGCGTAGTAGGTCTTGGAGTGCCGCTCGATCTCGCGCACGATGGCGTCACGCGGGATCTTGGTCATGCGCGACATTCGGTCGGCGATCTCGGTACGGATGTCCCGGTTCGGCTCTAGAATCACCAGTTCGGAGGGCCCCGCGCATCCCGTACACACCGCGCCGTGCTGCGGACAAGGCGCCAAACATCGATCGAGGGTCGCGCTCCCCATGCAGAGGACCCCTTGCGACAAGAAGCAGACGTCCCCCGCTAGCTCCACGTCCTGGAGCCGGCGCAGGGAGCTCACCGTCGAGCGCTCCATCCGACGATGGCAACGGAAGCAGACGTTGTGGGACCCGAACTCGGGAACGCCGCCGCCCACGACGGCGGTGAGCGACTCGGCGACGAAGTGGGGATTCGGTGGGCAACCGGGGAGGTAATGATCGACCTGGATCTCGCTGTCCAGGGGCCGAAGCTCCGGGAGGAGGCGGGGTATCCCCTGGTCGGGGACGAAGGTGGTTCGCGTGGTCGGGTTCTTGCGGAACACCGCGTCTTCGATCTCCCCGATCGTGTGCGCATACCCGGATCCCTGCGGACCGCCGTATACCGCGCAGATCCCGAAGGCGAGGAGCGCATCGCACGTCTCGCGCATCCGATGCGCGGCCGCTACGTCGTGCTCGGTCCGGAGCGCACCAGTAACGATGCCCAGCTTGGCCGCGGGGTAGTCCTTGCGGTCCATCAGGATGGGCAGACGCACGATCGAGATCGCCTCCAACACCTGGAAGAGGCGCTCGTGCAGATCGACCATCGCGAGCTCGCAACCAGAGCAACCGGAGAGCCATTCGAATGACACCGTGAACTTTCCGTCTTCGGCCATGGTTCCTCCTAGTCGTGGATCACCAGCTCCTTGAGGCACGCATTCTCGCCGGCGTGCAGGATCTCCAGATCGACCCGCTTGCCCAGGATCTTCTGCACGTACCCGCAGAAGAGGCCGTGGTTCATCAGACACAGCGACTGCTTCTGCTCATGGCCGTAGCGGAAGAGCGAGCAGCGCACCATACAGTTTCTGAACACCAGCTTCGCCGCGCGCTTGCCTTCCTTGTCGTAGAAGAAGGACGACGCCGACGCCGGCTTCCACAGCTCGAAGGGCCATTCCACGCCGATCCGGCGCATCTCCGCGCCGACCAGGGCCAGCGCCCGCTCGACGTCGCCGGCCTGCTCACGGGCACTCGCCTTCAGCCCGATCGTCCGCCCGGCTCGGAAGGTCACCGTCGTCGCACCTCGTCCGAGGACGGTCTCCAGACCGTGCGACAGCGAAGCCATCAGCACCATGAGACCCTCGAGTTTCTCGCGTTGGCGTGCGCTTTCCATCCCCTCCTCCTAACCCGGCGGAGCCGGGACCAAACAGGCCATCAGCGGTCGGCTGTCAGCTGTCAGGTAGAACGGAGAACCCCTGAACGCTGACGGCTGATGGCTGACCGCCACGAGAACATCGAGAAATCTTCTGCCAGATTCGGTCAAGATCGCACCGCAAAGGGACAAAAATGATCGGGCTCAGAAGCCTCGCGACTCCAGCCTCTCCCTCACCTGTCTCCGGAGCACGTTGAGATTGCTCCGGTAGGTCCTGTTCTCGGGATCTAGGGCAACGGCGCGTTCGAGCGCGACCAGCGCTGCCTCGTAGTCCCGCCGCTGCGCATGCTCCAGCGCCGCCTCGAACTCGGCGACCGCAGCCGCGCTGCCACCGCCGACGTCCGCGCGAGCATCGTCGGCCACTGCGCTCGCCATCCGGTCATTGGCCCTTGGATCGAACGCTGCGCTGCGCGACGGCAGGAAGCTCGGCGCAGGACGGCTTCCCTGTCCCTCCCGACCACCGGACGCGCCCTCGACGACCTCCGGGAACAGCTGGACCAGGTACCTCGCCACGTGTCGACGCGTGGGAAACTGCCCAGACGCGGCAAGGTGCCCCTGGATCGCGACGAGCAGCTCCGATACGTTCTGGAATCGCGCTACCCGATCGTGCACGAGAGAACGAGCGACGATCTCGTCGAGCTCCACCGGCACCCATGGCGATTGCTCCCGCAGGGGCTTCGCAACCCCGCCCTCCAGGATTGTACGCAGCAGCGCTACGTCGTTCTCGGCGACGAACGGCGGCTGTCCAGCGAGGAGTTCGTAGAGAACAACACCGAGCCCATAGATGTCCGCGCGACGATCCACCTTCGTTCCAGCGAGCGAGCCGTTGATCTGCTCTGGAGCAAGGTAGGCGTACTTGCCCGCCAGCACACCGGGCCCGAACGCACCTTCCCCCGGCGGCGAGACGGTACGCGCCGCGGATGCCAGACCGAAGTCGAGCACCTTGGTCGCACCGCTGAAGCTCACCATGAGGTTCTCGGGCGTGATGTCACCGTGGACCAGCCGCAGCGGCTGACCCGCCCCGTCCGTCGCGCAGTGAGCCCGCTCCAGAGCCTGGCACACCTCGCAAGCGACGTGACAAGAGAACCACGTCGGCACGACCTTCCCCAGCCGCCGGCTGCGATCGATCACGGCGCGAAGCGTTCGTCCATGGACGTGTTCGAGCACCAGATACGGGCGCCCCTCCCAGGCTCCGTGCTCGAGCACGCGAACCACGTTCGGGTGAGCGACGGCGGGAGCCAGCGCTGCCTCGTCGCCGAACATCGCGACGAACTCCGGCTCGGCGGCGATCGCGGGCAGTATGACCTTCAGCACGACCGTGGGTGCACCGTCGTCGCCGTCGGCGGGAACAGCCGTCCAGACCTCCGCCATGCCCCCGATGGCGAGGCGTTCTCGCAGACGATACCGCCCGAAGGGACGGCCGCGCGCCAATCCCCCCATGCTCGCTACCCGCCCTCCGCTCTCGATGACCACCCACCCATCGGTGACCACGGCCAAACTCGAAGAGCTCGCCGCCTCGTGCGGAGGCTGCCCCTTCGGGGGAGAGGTCTTCTCAAGGCCCATCCATGGCAAGGGGAACTGCAGACGAGGGGATGAGCCTCGGCGACCCATTGTCCCACCTCACCCCGGAGGGACGGAGCAGCGCTCGACCGATGCGTGGTCGATGGGTGGGTCGGAGACCTCGGAGCCGACGCCCGCGTCCAGGATCGGCGTTCCCATCGCCGTGTCCCTTCGCTGGTCCTCCTCATGGCCGCGACAACAGGGCCCGGATCACCGGGTTCGGCCAGCGTCCTGGGTGAAGACCTGCTGCAACGACAGCCAGCCATGCGAGTTCCGTGGAGGTGCCTCGTGGCGCCCTCGGAGGGCGCTCCCCACGAGGATGGTACAGGCCCCCGATTCGGAGGGGGAGGTGGCGGAATCCGTAACGATGCCCCAAGCCAGGATTCCAGGCTCACCAACGAATTGCATGACCCAGGGATCACGCCCGCGGCCGGCGAGGACACTCGCCGAGCTAGGTCGATGGGGAATCCCAAATCGATCCAGGCGAGGCCGGGCGAGGCTAGGCGAGGATTGCTGAGATCGATCCGTGACAAAGACTGACCCAGAGCTACCCTGGCTACTGTGCCTTCGTCATCGGAGGCAGCGAAGAGAGGGCGGGGCGGATCGCGCGGACTGGTGCCTGTGGCTCTCACCGTCCATCCACCATCGAGCCCTACTCCGTTCTGAGCACACCGAATGATAGCGAAGGAGCTGGCAGAAGGAGGTCGCCTCGGGCGCTACGCCCTCGTCGCGCCCTTTCCCTTGGGCGACGGACACGAGACGTGGGTCGCCAGAGCGGCAGAGCCAGGCGCGAACCCGACACCGGTGCTGGTCCGAATCGTGCCAGACGCGTTCACGAGCGACCTCGAGCGGATGGGCACTGCCCACGGGGAGGTCGCCGTCGCCAGGTCATTCGAGCATCCACATCTCACCCGTCTGGTCGAGCTCGCGGAAGACGATGGCCGATTCTTCCTGGTGACGGAGTTCGTGTCGGGGCGAACGTTACGCCAGATCCAGCACCGCGCGGGTTCCATCAACCGCGTTCCCCCCATCTGGTTCACCCTCCACGTGGCGACCGCGATCTGCGAGGCGCTGCGCTGGCTCCACGCGCGCTGCGGGGAGCTCGGCGCGCCGCTGACCACGCTGCGCCAGGTGATCACACCCAATAGCATCATGGTTTCGTTCGCTGGCGATCCGAAGTTCTGCTCGTTTGGCCTCGGACTCCCCAATGCGGCCCCCACGGCGAGCGCGACTGGCCCGCTCAACCGCACCTTCGCCTACGTCGCGCCCGAGCGGCTGGTGGCGGCACCCGCGAAAGCCGCCGAGGTCGTCCGCGCCGATGTCTACTCTCTCGGAGTGGTGCTCTACGAGGCACTCACGGGGCGACGCCCGTTCGAGGCGGAGGACGAGGAGAACCTGCTCCGTGAGGTGCTCGATGTGCGGCGGGACCCCCCACCGCCGAGCGTGGTGGCGCCGTGGGTCACCCAGCCGCTCGACGACATCGTTCTGGCAGCAATCGCTCGGGAGCCTGCGTTCCGCCTGCGCAACGCCGAAGAGCTCCGTGAAGCGCTGGTCGGGTACATGGCCTGGTCAGGCCTGAGCCCGCGTCGACGCCACATCGCACAGCAGGTGTGCGGCGTCGTGGACCATGCCGATTCGGATCCTCCCGCGAGCGCGCGTTCCCAACCGTCGCCGACGGAGGTCTTCGCCGTCCACCTGCCATCCAGGGGGCCGCTAGCGCCGGCCGCAGCAGGGTCGACGTCCCCCAACCCGGAGACGGAGAATGCCGCGCAGAGAGGCTCCGTACACGCCTGGGACCGAGCCGCCGCCGAAGCGCGGCGTGCCGTGGGAGTTCAGCGAGCCACCACGTTTCGTACCCTGACCGCGAGCCCGGCCGGGCCACCGGAACCCAACTGGGGCCGAAATGAGGGTGGGGAGCACCCCCGGGGAAGCCAGATGGAGTCGGGGCATTTCTGGGATCGGGTCGTGGACCAGCGCCGCAGTCGTTCCTCGGCTGAGCCCGGCGCCGACGCCGGCGCGGTTCGGGCGTTCGAGCAGGGACTGGAGCTGGCACGAAGCGGCCAGTTCGCCGCGGCGCTGACAGCGCTCGAGGAAGCGCTCCGTCTCGACCCCACCAACCGCGTGTACGGTGCGAACCTACGCCGGGTCCAACGCGAGCTCGACCGTCAGGACAAGGACGATTGAGGATCGAACCGGACGACCTCGGCCTTCGACCTGGCCCGCGCCGTCATGCCACGCCGCACCCCGATCCCGATCACCTCGACCGACGTACCGGCTCGGTCTGGGGACATGGTTCGAGTGAAGACGGCGGGGCATCACCGTCTCGGTGACGTTGCCTCCGGCGACACCCGACACCAAGAGGCAACAGATTGGGGTCGCCGTGGACGGGTCGGCCATTGTCACGATGCGCGCTCCGCCGCAGGTCACCCGACCCGACGGGCAGCGACTCACCACGGCTATCGGCGGGCAAACGGCGCTCGCGGCTCAACGGTGGCAGGCGCTCGAGTCGAACGGAGCTGGAGACTGGCGCATCCTCGGCGCCCAGGGCCCCCAGGGCCCCCAGGGCCCCCAAGGTGATGACGGCGCGCAGGGCCCCCCAAGGCTACAACACCACCGGCTACGCGCAGGACGCGCTGGCGGGTGGACCCACGTGAGCGGTCGTGACCGCCAGCGCTTCCGAGCACAGGTTGGGGGGGCCGCCCGCGCGAGCGCAGCGAGCTGCGGGCTCGTCTCGACCACCGCCCGACGAGGGGGGCATCCCCATTTCCCTCACACACGATCAGGATCCTCGGCAAAAGACCCACCGTGCCGGTGGATCGAGCCAGACCCTGGCGCCCCTTCGGTGGCTTGGTCACTACCGGGGTCCCTTGTCGAGGACCTCGGCGAGATCTCCAAGGATGGGCACCCCTCGGAGGCGGCCTTCGGCATGAACCCGACGCAGGCTCTCCCGAGTTCGGATCTGCTGGTGGTCCGAGGCGGTGCGGAACACGGTGGCTCCGTCGGCGTCCTTGTTGACCAGATCCACTTCGTCGGTGCGGAGCACCTCGAGAAGTTCGCGGTCGTGAGTCGTGAACAGGAGCTGCGCGCCGTTGCGGTTCGAGGGGGGTCGGTGAAGCGACGGACGAGCGCCACGCAGAGGTCGGGGTGCAGGCTGGTGTCGAGCTCATCCACGACGACGAGTCCGCCCTGCAGCAGTGTGGGGAGGAAGTCAGCAAGACGGGCGAGCAGGATCTGTGTCCCGCGGCTCTCGTCCTCGGGGGGCACGCCCCAACGGTCGTGTCCGCCCCGCAGCAGACGGACCAGACGGGTTCTCCTGGGCCGCGACGGAGAGGAACAGGCTGTTGTTCTTGCGAACCTTCTCCGCGAGCTTCGTTCGCTGCCCCTTCAGGCTCGGGCCGAAGTACCAGGGGGCACTGCCCTCGTCGGAGCGAAAGTAGAGCACCTGGCGCCGCGTGCCTTCCCAGCGACACAGCCACTCCCTCTCGAAGGTGCCGGAACGCACCGCGAACCCGAAGGCATAGCGGACGCCGTCGAGCTCGAAGTCCAGCTCGTATTCCGAGGCGAGGCTCGAGTCACGGCAGAGACGCCAAGGCCACCACGGTACCAGATCCGTTGGCGCCCAACGCGCGTGCGACTGCTGGACAACGGTGCGAAGGAACAGCAGCGCCGACAACAGACTCGATTCTCCAGAGGCGTTGGCGCCCCAGATCCCGAGCACCGGGAACGTGCCGTGAGGGGCGTGTTGGCTCGTCAACGTGAAGGCCGGCTCCTCCTTGTGCGAGGTCGCCACGAAGCTGAGCTCGGCCCGTTGGCGGATCGGCCTGTGATGAGCGACTGCGAAGGCAAGGATGCAGGGATGTGCAGCCACGGCGCCAGTCGTGCCACTTCTCGGCAGGAGTCGCTCCGAAAACTGCGCACCGGCCAATGTGACCGTGGGTACTCGGCAGTTCCTGGATTCCGGGCCGGCAGGCGGACACGGACTGTCCCAGGAGCCCAAGCGTGGCCGTCAGAGCGCCGACCCCGCCTCGCGTCGCCGGACCCGCCGGTTTGATGCCGCCGCCGATCGCCCATTCGAAACCGAGAGCAAGAGCGGCGCAGGTAGACGCGTTGCGTGCTATTGGTAGAAGCAACCCGTCTGGGCTTGGCATTCTTCCGAGCTCAATTGGTCACAAGGAATAGGCTGACCGGTGCACGTGGTCGACCAGGTGCAACCATCCTGGTCATTGCAGGCCGAGCTGTCGGAGCTCAATTCGCTACACGGCGAGAGGGTTCCGCCGCATTCGGACCAGAGGCACGCTCCAGCATTGGACGTGGCTCTGCAAGAGTCCTCGTCCACAAACGAGTCGCATATCGTCTGCGCTGTCCCGGAGCAATCGGCGTCCGCATCATCCCATGTGCAGCCCACGCTCTCGCACCTTTCCTGGGAGTGGATGTCCCAGCAACTGCCGGTGCAGGCGGCGGGTCCGGTTTCGCAGCCCGGGCAGAGCCCACAGCCTCTCGGGCTGACTACCCAAATGGCCTTGGCGCACGATGCGCAGTCATCGAACTCAAGCTCACCGGAGCAGGTCCCAACGCTCTCGCACCCGACACACTCCCGGCAGCCGTTGAGGCTTTCCTCCTCGCACGCGGCGCAGGTCGTCGGCGCAGTTCCGAGGCACCCGTGACCTGGTCTACCGCTCCCGTAGTAGATCTCGCAGTGGATTCCAACGCAGCACTCGGTGCTTTCACCGGACGCATTTCCGACGCACCTGTGTCCGAAACTGAATTTGTGGCAGAATCCTGATTCGCAATCGTCGTCGCTGCTACACTCCGAGCAATCTTTGCCTGCGCCGTCGCACGCGACACCGACGAACGCGAAGACGAGGTACGCACACGCGGCAAGGTGAGTTCCCCGAAGCCAATGAATCATGGTGTGTATCTCGAGCAAGAACACGCGATGTTAGCTCTGCGGCGCTCGCGACAGCAAGCGGGAAACCAGCGCGCCTGGTGTACAGCAAGGTTATGGCGCGCCTGCGGAGGTGCGTCGGTGAGCGCCGGGTTGGGCGGCGCGGCTGGAAACGAGCCTACCCCCGACGGCTCGTTCCCGGAGTCCGTCACCGCCTTCGAGAGCGCGGGCACCGTCAGGACCATCACAGGTGGCGACGGCGTCGCACGACAGATGCTGGAGATCCCGGGATCGTACGCGACGAGCCGCGGCACCATCATGGACGGCGTCTTCCAGTTCATCAAGGAGGCCGATGGGGCGCTCAACCATCGGCTCTTCGTTCCGAGGCCGCCATGAGTGGGCCGTCAACCTGGCGCGATTTCCTGGAGCGCCGAGGCCAGTCTCTCGAGTCTCTCGGCCTGGCCGAGAGGGCTGTAGGCCGTGAGGACGCTCTTCGAGCAGTCGACCTCGTCGAATCCGAAAGGGGAACGATCCTCGGAGGCGATGTCTACGTCGAGGATGGGGGAAGGATCGAAAGCGCATACGCGAACTGGTACTCGGAACGCCGCGACGACGAGCCGATCGAGTCGTTCGCGACGCGCACCTGTGCTGAGAGCAGGTCCTACATCGCGAGGTACCCGAACCCACCTCAAGGGCACGTACTGTTCGTGCTCGTGGTGGCGGAAGGAACGTAGCGAGGACGGCGGTCCGACTACGCTGACCGCTTCACCCCCACGCCCCGCCCGCTCGCCACGTCCCAGGCGCGGGGGTGCCATTCGCCGCGGACGCAAGCGGCGCCCCGTCGAGCGCTCGAAGGGCCGACCATCGACTTGACGGACTGTAGCCCCGTGGCTACACTTGCTCGGTGTCCGAGATCCGCAAGTCAGCCGAGTTCGCCGCGTGGCTTGACGACCTGCGGGACGCACGTGGGCGCGCTCGGGTCCAGGCCCGCATCGAGCGGCTCGCCGTCGGCAATCCCGGAGACGTGAAGCCGGTTGGCCAAGGAGTATCGGAACTGCGCATCGACTACGGCCCTGGCTACCGCGTCTACTTCGTCAGGAAAGGCCGAACGGTCATCGTGCTGCTGGCCGGTGGCGACAAGACGACGCAGGCCGCAGACATCAGGACGGCGCTGCGGCTCGCCCGCAACCTGTGGGAGGACGACATGGCAAAGACGAAGACCACTCGCTACGACGTCGCCGAGCATCTGCGCACCCC
>JAFGBI010000225.1 GCA_016933275.1 Polyangiaceae bacterium
CCACAGGTGTGGTTCTCCCCTGCCGACAGCGCCACGAACTCCCCGCCCGGCGGCTGCGTTCGCCCGTTCGCCTCCGCGCCCCAGCAGGCCACCGTCCCGTCCGTCCGCAGCCCGCAGTAGTGCGAGGCCCCCGCCGCCAGCCCCACGAACCCACCTGCCCCCGGCAGGTTCGCGTACTCCACGGCCTCGCCCCAACACGCCACCGTCCCCTCCACCGACAGCGCGCAGGTGCTGTCCGCCGCCGCCGCCACCGCCACGTACTGCCCTGCCGGCGCAGCCTGACGATCGCCGCTGGTGTCACCCCAGCACTGCACCCCCTGCGTGTCCGCCCGCACCAGGCACGCATGGTACGCGCCCACGGCCACGTCCGTCGCCGCCACCACCGGCTCCGCCGTCGTCAGACCGCCATAGGTGTACCCCCAGCAATCCACGTACCCCGCCGCGTCCCGCACGCACCCCGTCCGATACCTCAGCGCCAGCTGCTGGTACGACCCCGCCGCCGGCACCCCGCTCACCAGCGAGCTGTAGTCACTACCCCAGCAGCTCACCGTTCCGTCCGCACCCAGCGCGCAGGTCGCTGCCTCCCCGGCCGCCACCGTGACCACGCACCCACCGCCGTCGCAAGGACCCGTGATGGTCCGACAGGTGACGGTGACGTCGGTGACGTCCGCGAACGGCATGGTGCCGGTGCCGTTGTGCACCGTGCAGCTCCGGAGCGGCGGCTGCAGGGCCACGGTCACCGCGTAGGGCTGGCCCGGGAAACGCGGCCAGGGGAGGTCGAAGGCTCCGTTCGCGAACCCGGCGCGCTGCCCGTCGAGGGCGAGCACCACCTGGTGGTCCGGGAACCCGTCGCCGTTGTCGTCCGGCGCCCCGAGGTCGTCGAGGCCGCTGACGACGCCACGGATGACGTAGGCGGTGGCGGGCAGGCAGGCCACCTCGATGCTGGTCACGTCGGTGCCCGGGAAGGTGCCGCTGCCGCCGTTGACCGTGCACACGAACTCCGGCGGCTGGCTCGTGACCTCCACCGTGTAGCTTTCGCCCGTACCGAACAGGGTCGAAAACTGGAAGGGAATGGCCTCGGAAGCGGTGGCAAGCTCGAGGGTCTCGGTCCCGTTCAACCTCAGCCCAATCGTGCCGGAGAGGCCGGTCACGGTGCCGCCGACTCGACCGAATCCCGTCTCGACCTCGCAGTCGGCGCCGCAGCCGTCGCCCGGAGCCGTGTTCCCGTCGTCGCAGGCCTCGACGTCGTCGCGGACGCCGTCGCCGCAGGCTTCCACCGCGAGGTGGATCGTGGCCGTCCGGGTGCCCAGGGTGACGGTCAGCTCCGCCATGCCGCCGCCCTCGACCAGGTAGAACCCGTCGCCCTCTGCGCTCGCCACCGTCTCGTCGCTGGTCGCGTACGCGGTACCGAAGCGCTCTTCGGTCGCGTCGACCTCGAAGGTCCGTCCGGCGGCGGTGAGGGTGGCAGTGACCGTGAGCTCGATGATGGGCGGGGCCGCGGGCTCGTAGCGCGTCGTGAGCTCGGCGGGGGTCACGGCGAGGGCCGTGGTGTATGGTCCGAGGTCCGCCCCCGTGCCCGCGTTCGGATCGCTGGCGATGGCGATCTCGAGCCCGTCGCCGAGGCCGTCGTCGTCGCTGTCCGCGTCGAGCGGCGCGGTCCCGTGGATCAGCAGCTCGGCGCCGTCGAGGAGGCCGTCGCCGTCCGTGTCGGCATGGTCGAGGCGGGTGCCGGCCGCGAGCTCGGCGGCGATCCCGAGGCCGTCTTCGTCGTCGTCCTCCTCACCGTCCGCGATGCCGTCGCCGTCCGTGTCCGCGAGGGTCGGATCCAAGGCCAGCTCGACCTCCACTCCGTTCGCCAGGGCGTCGCCGTCATAGTCCGTGACCGCGTGGAGCGCGCGAGTGGTGATGGTGTTGGCCACGCGCAGCGGTGCCCCGGCGTACTGCCCCGCGAGCGCGAGCACGACGAGCTCCCCGTCCGCGAGCCCCGAGCTCGAGAAGGCCGGCGCGGTGAAGGTACCGCTGCC
The DNA here is from genome assembly GCA_016933275.1 of Polyangiaceae bacterium. Classification (GTDB taxonomy): domain Bacteria; phylum Myxococcota_A; class Polyangia; order Polyangiales; family Polyangiaceae; genus JAFGBI01. Next base: position 2,025 of record JAFGBI010000225.1, read on the forward strand.
CCAGGCGAAGGGCACGGCGAGGCCGCCGACGGTCGCGGTCCCGGACGTGATGCCGTTCGGGTACACGCCGGAGCCCACGGTGAGGGCCACGGTGGTGGCGTGCCCCTCGACCGCGTAGGCGCGGGCCTGCGCGGGGATGGCCACCTGCGGGCCGCAGACCTCCAGGGACTGATCGAGCACCTCGTCCTCGGCGGCCACGCCCGTGAGCCCGGAGCTCGCGGTGGACAGCGCATAGCAGCGGCCGAGCACGACCCCGCCCGTCGGGCTCCATTCCACCCGGTCGTCCGCCACCACGAAGGCACCCGGGACCGCCGCGCTCTCGAAGCTGACCGCGAAGGGCTCGCCGCCGGCGGTGAGCGCCACGGGCTCGGTGTAGGTCGCGACCAGCGGCGGATGGACGTCGTCGTGGGCGGTCGCGAAGGCCACGGCCGAGATCGCGGGCGGGAGCTTCGCGAACGCGAGCGGCAGGACCGGCGAGGCATCGAAATCCGCCGGCGTCACGGCCACCGACGCGACCTCGACCGCGATCGACTCCACCACCGCGTCGGTGACCGGGAACGCCACCGCTCCCGACGGCAGCGCGAGGAAACGACGTTGCTGGCCATCGCTGGTCGCCGAGCCCGAGAGCCGTAGCTCGGCGGCGAACTGCGACACCGACCAGCCTGCCGAGCCTCGGGTGTGCGTCACCCGGTTGCCATGGGTGTCCACCACCTCGAGGCGCACGGTCGCGGTCTCGCCCACCTCGAGCCGGTCGGGCCAGCCGAGCGGCTCGCTCGTGCTCTCTACGATGGTCCATTCGATGGTCGCCGCGTGCGCGCCGCGCACCACCACGGGCACCGAGGTCACCGGCTGCGGCGTCGTGGTCGCTAGCCCGTCGTGGTCGTAGCGAGCCACCACTCCGGTCGTGGCGAGGGTGAGGACGGCCGGGTAGGTCCCCGCCTGGGTGCTCGGCGTGGCTTCGATGGCGAGGCTGCCCTCCGGCAGGCGAACCCGCGCCTGCTCGCCGACCGCGCAGTCGCAGCCAGGATCGATCACGGGCTCGACCGTAATGGCGGCGTCGAGCACGAAGTGGAACGTCGGATCGTCGACCCGGATCGTCAGCACCTCGTCCGAGCTGCCCGTAACGAGGTTGCCCGCCGAATCGAGAGCGGCCAGACCGAAGGTCACCGACTCGCCCGCGGCGATCGGCGGCAGGTGGGCGATGTCCACGTGGTGGAGCGTCCCCGCCCGCAGCACGAGCGGCCGGGTCGCGAGGATCGCGGGGAAGTCCACGAGCTTCGCCTCGAGCAGGTAGGTGCCCGCGGTCCTCGCGGTGGAGAAGGCGAGCGACGTGAACCCGCTCGCCGGCGTGGTGGTGCGACCCAGGCTGGCGTTGGTGACCCCGGGTCCGGTCACGATCCGCCAATCGACCCGTTGCGCCGGCACCGGTCGCCCGGCTGCGTCGAGGACCACCACCTGCATGGTCGCGGGGCTTCCCACGGCCGCCTCCGCCGGGTTGCCTCCCTCGAGTCCGGTGGCGTCGAACGCCACCAGGTTCGGCGTCTGGGTCAACGCGATGGTGCGGGTTGCGCTGGCTGAGGACTGGCCGAGCGCGTCGGTGAGCCGCACGAAGTAGCGGAAGGTCTCGACGCCGGCATCCGCCGCCGGCATGGTCAAGACCTGCTTGACGATGGCCGCCCCGGGGACCGTCGTGAGCTCCCGCGGCGTGGCCGTGCTGACGTCGACTAGCGCGATGGAGAGCCCCGCGGCCCCGCCGTCGTCGGCCGCCGCGAGGCTGCCCAGGGTCACGGTCACCGGCGCCCCGTAGAAGGCGCTGGTCGCCGCGGTCACCGAGACGACCCCGGCGTCCGGCGACAGGTCGGGGACCACGGTCACGGTGTCCGCGGAGCTCGCGGTCTGCCCGCTCGAGTCGGTGACCCGCACCGTGACCACCTCGGTCGTGGCCTCGGCGAGCCGGTCGCGCTGATCCACGATGGTGAACCCCTCGCTCGCCAAGGCGGCCGTGGGCTCGATCGCAGTCTCGTGGAGCTGGTCACCCCAGAACACCTCGACCAGGGACAGGCCCGCGTCGTCGTGGGCGTCCACGGTGATCGTGAAGGTGCCGAGCTCGCGCACCACGGTCGGCGCCGCCACCGCGTCGATCACGGGCGGGGTGTCGGCCTGCGCGGTCACCGTGAAGAGCGCCGGCGCGGCTAGCTCGTTGCCCGCGCGATCGCGCGCGGTCACCGAGTAATCGACGGTGACCCCCGCGGTGAGCCCCGTCTCCTCGTACCGGAGCGAACCGTTCGCGAGGAGCACCGCGACGGCTTGCCCGTTCCTCCAGAGCACGGCCTCGGCGACGCCGCTGCCGCTGTCGGTCACCTCGGCGATGATGGCGAAGGGAACGGAGGCGATCGGCTGCCCGGCGTAGCCACCCTCGAGCCGGAACCCCACGGGCGCGGGTGGATCCGGGTCCTCGTCGAGCGCGACCTCGACCAGGGCCGAGGTGGCCACGTGGCCGTGGACGTCGAGGACCCGGGCCATGAACCAGCGCTGCCCGGCGCCGCCCATGGTCGGGGTGAACACGTACTCGGGACCATCGTGGCTACCGATGACCCGACAGGACGGCGCGCCGCCGGTCCCGCATTCGTAAAACTCCACCTGCTCGACCGGGAGCGCGCTGGTCACCTGCGCGCTGAGCCGCGTGGGCTCGCCGGTCCACCCTCCGCTCGCCGCGAGCGTCACGCCGAGCGTGGTGTTCTCGGGGATCTGGCCGCTCAGGGTCACGCGGCGCGGCAGGGAGGTCACCACCCCACCCCACACGGACTCCGCCTCCGCCGTCACGACAAAGGGCACGCCGCTCGGCAGGGAGCCGGGGATGCGCGGGGCAACGTCGAGCGGCGCCCCGTGCAGGGAGGCGATCGTCTGGTCCCCGATCCGGTACCGGATGGCGTTGATCCCGTTCGCGTCGACCGGTCGCGCCGCGAGCACGCCACCCACCGCCTGGATGTCGCCCGGCATGGGGCCGTAGAGGGCCGCCGAGATACCGAGCAGCGACCGTGGCAACGAGTAGAGCGCAGCGCCGTACTCGGCTTGGCCGACCAGCAGCCGATCCCCGTCGACCGCGAGGGCAGCGACCGGACGATCCGCTTCGAGCAGGAGCTCGGCCGTGGTCCAGGGACCGGACAGGGGCAGGCGATGGACCGCCGCGTCCACGCCGATCCAGAGGCTGCCGCTCCCGACCGCGAGCGCGGAGACGACGCCGGGCGCGAAGCTCACCTCGCTCGTCGCCCCCGAGCCGAGCTCGCGCCGAACGACCGCGCTCCCGGTCGCGCTGAAGAGGTGATCCCCGTCGCTCACCACGGTGCGGAGCGCCTCGGTGGCGTCCGTGAGAAGGGTGGTGATCCGGGCCCCGCCCGTCGCGGCGATGGGCAGCGCCGGCACCGCCACCTCGACCACGCTCCGATCGGCCAGGCTCGCGAGGAGGGTCTTGCCCGCGCTCGACAGACCCACGATATTGACGCCTGCGCTCACGGTGAGGGTCGAGGTCCCGGTGCCGTTCGCAGCGGCCAGGGTCAACCGATCGCCGAGCGACCCCGCCACGTAGTCGTCGTTGGCAGCGAGGTGGTCGAACGCCGTGCCCGAGAGCACGGGCTGGTACGAGCCACCGTACCAGGATCGGGCGAGCACCCGTTGTTGTTCGGGCTGCAGGAGGTAGAGCCGGCTCGCCGCGGCCACGGCCCGCGTCGCCGCCGTGTAGGGCGCCGGATATCCCTCGGTCTCCCATGCGCCAGCGCTCGGGCGCATGAGGAGGATCGCACCGTAGTCCTCACCCGCCGCCACCAGCTCCCCACGCGCGGCCGCGACGTCCCGAACCATGCCGAGCGACCCGGTCGCGTGGCGGAGCTCGACGGCACCCTCGGGACGCGTGAGCTCCAGCACGAGCCCCGAGTCGCCGCCGAGCCACAGCCGGCCCTGAGCGAGGATGGCCCGCCGCATGTCGCCGGCGGGGATGGGCAGGCGCCCGATGACCTCCGGCCGGAAGGGGCTCGCGACGTCGATGACCGTCGCCTTCCCGCGCGGGTCGAGCGCCAGCAGCTCCCCCTGCAGGGGGATCAGCCGGTCGGCGGTGATCCCGAGCGCGAAGCGCTGCGGCGTCGCCTCGCCCTGCACGACCAGGAGCCCGCCGCTCTCCTCGACCAGGAACAAGAGGTCCTGCCACTGCGCGAGCGCCGTGAACGCGCCGGGGATGGACTTGATAGCGGAGAAGCTCGAGGACAGGAGGGACACTCCGGTGCTGGTCAGGACGGCGAACCCGCCCGACCGCGCCTTGACATCGCGCACGACGCCCGACAGCACGGGGTTCTGGACGACGGCAAGGGTGTTGCCGGAGAGCGTACAGCCGACGAGCACGCCGGCCCGCTCGAAGAGGAGGCGCTCACCCGAGACCACCAGCCGGGTGATCGCGCCCGTCATCGGCAGGTACCCGAGCCGGCGGAAGCCGTCCTCGGGCGCGAGCAGCTCGATCCCCGAATCGCGGAGCGACACGAGGAGGCGACCGTCGCTGAGCTCGAGCGCGTCGACCGTGCCCTCGGTCCGGTGTCGCGGGGTCGCCCCCGCGACCTCCGTCACGCCGTAGAGCTCGCGGCCGGCGGCGAACCAGGCCTCGCCGACGTCGGGGACGGCCACGGTGAACGGCCGCGTGATCCCCGCCGACGCGAGCCCGAGCGGCGGTAGCACCTCCATCTCGGCAGCGCTCGAGCGCAGGTTGCCCAGACCGTCTTCGAACGCGGCTTCGGCGCGCACCCTGCCCGTGGTGGCGGGAACGACGAAGCGGACCTCGGCCGTGCCCGACGCGAGCACGGTCCCGTCGTCGGCGCGCAGGGTGAGCGCCGAAGAGACCGCGCCCGGATCGGCGTTGGCGATGGCGACCGTGAGCTCGGAGCCGCTCATCGCCCGCGGCGGGAGCCCGTCGAGCAGCGGCGTGGCGAGGGCGTGCTGCGGCACGATCCGGAGCGAAGCGGTGGACTCGAGGTAGTGGTAGGCAGGACCGTAGTACGCACGGGCCACCAGCTCGTAGGCGTCCCACGCGTCCGCGAGCGGTGCGTCGAGGCCGAGCCGCGGCTGGAGGGCGTCGACCAGCCGTCGCTCGACGAGGTTCCCCTCCGCGTCGAGCAGACGGACCTCGGAGAAGGCGTACGCCTCCTGCCCGTGCACCGCCGGGGCCAGGAGCTCCACTGCGATGGAATCGCCCTCCACGAACTCGCCGTTGTGGGCGGGGGTCAGGATGCGAAGGGCGGTCCCCCCCGGATTGTCCACCAAGGCCAGCTCTTGCGCCGCGATGGGGACGCCGTCGAGCTCGACCGCGAGCGGTGCGGGCGCCGTGGCCGGCACCTCGAGCCACTGGAACGCGAGGGGCGAAGCGCCGAGCGGGAGCGCGTGCTCGGCGCCCAGGAAGGTCACGGAGCCGGCGGCGACCTGCGAGCCAGCCGACAGCGCGAGCCGCAGGGGCGCGAAGGCTCCGACCGTGAGACCCTCGGTCGGCGACGGGAAGAGCCCGCTCACGGCCGGGTCGGTCGCCGCCGCGGGCGTGAGCAGGTCTTCGGTCGTGGTGCCGCTGCGATCGGTCCGCACCACGCGCAGCGCTCCGGGACCGAGCGCCGCTCGCGGCACGAACCTGGCGCGCCCCGCCGCAGCGACCGGCTGGGCCGGGAGCAGCCGGCCTTCGCTGTCGAACACCGCCCAGGTTTCGCCACCGAGGGTCGCTCCCTCGGTCGTGGAGAGGATGACCCCGGCCGGAACCTCCGCGAGCTCGACGCCGGACACCGGAGCCACGGCCACCGCGCTGGTCGGTTGCCGCAGGATGGTTCCCTCGTGCTCGCCGTGGTCGGCGCCGCGCTCGAACAGGGCCCCTCCCACCAAGACGCGGGCATCGCTCGTTGCGATCTGTGCCGCGACCAGCTCCTCGCCACGGAAGGCAAGCCACCGCCCCGGCTCGGCCTCGGTGGCCTCCGTGAGCAGCCAGAGCAGCTCCCCGTCCAGCACGGCGTCCAGGACAAGCGCGCCGACCTCGATGGTGCCGTCGGCCACCAGCGAGCCGTCACCGCCCACCACGTAGCAGTCCACGGCACCGTCGCCGAACGTGACGAGCCGGCCGCCGTCGGCCACCAGCGCGGGCGCGGGCTCGATCGCGGCGTCGAGGACCGCTTCGAGCGCGAGGTGCGCGCTGCCGCCGACGCGGTACCCGTAGAGGCCGCCCGTCTCGGTCATGAGGTAGAGCCGATCCCCGTCCACCGCCGTGGCAACGATCCCGTCGCTCGGCGAGACCCCGACCACGGGCACCACCTCGTCGCCGACCAGGAGCACGGCATCGACCAGATCACCGTGGCGCAGGAAGACGGTGTCTCCACTGGCGCCGACCAGCTCGCCCGCCACGGGCAGCTCCGCGCCGGCGCCGAGCGCGCCGTCGACCAGCGGCCAATGGCGGATGGCGCGCATGCCGCCGGTCGTGACCTGCCCCAGCACCCCGAAGCCCGTGGCCACGAGCCGCGACAGGGTGCCGCGCGGGCCGGCTTCGATGGCGCCCGCGGCGGTCCGGAGCTCCCAGCCGCCACCGGCCAGGTTCACCGCGAAGACCACGCCGTCCCCGAGGCCTGGCACCACGACGAGCTCCCCCACCCGCCGATCGGGGCTGCCGGCGTCGAACCAGGTCGTCGCGGCACCGGACAGGTACGGGAGCTTGGTGACCCGGTGCTCGTTCGCAGCCTCGTTCCCGGAGCGGTCGCGCAGGGTGGCGACGACGGCGACCTCCGCTCCCGAGGCCCCCAGGGTGAAGGGCCGGGCCGCCGCCCCGACCACGACCACCTGCCCGGCAGCGCCGGCCGGATCCTCGACCGCGGCGACCGAGGCGTTGGAGAAGTCGACCATCGCCGGCGGCGGGCGCGCGGCGACCCAGAGCTCCGTCCCGCCGAGGACGTGGGCGGGCGGCGTGACGTCGAGCACCATGTGCTCGGCGACCAGGTCGTCGTTCGCGACGGCGATGCGGCGGAGGGCCTCGACGCCGGACTCCGGCTCCGTCAGCCGCAGCACCACGATGAGATCGTGGTCCACGGCGGGCAGGTCGAGCTCGACCAGACGCCGCTCCGGATCGGTGGCCGTGCGCGAGAGGGCGATGGGAGCCGGATTGCCGGGCGCCGTGCGATCGCCCCCGAGGTAGAGATGGAGGTTCGCGAGCTCCGCGTTCGCGATCCGCACCTCGACCGGGATCCGCTCCCGCTCGCGGAAGGCGGTGCCGTCCGCCGGGGATAGGATCTCGACGATCGGTGGTGGTTCGTCCGGCGGATACGGGTAGAGCGTCACCGATGCGTCGGCGGCGTTTCCGGTCGTGTCCGTGGCGCGCACCACGACGGTGACGGGATCCTCGCTCGTCGCCACGAGCTCGAACCGAGTCGGATCGGGGAGCGGATCCGGGAGCCACCCGCCGTCTACCGCGACCCGCACCGCTTCGACGCCGTTGTCGTCCCGCGCCCGGATCGTCAGCTCCGCGACCTCGCCGAGCGGGATGCCGCTCCCGTCCGGCGGCGACACGATGGCGACCGTCGGCGGCGTCTCGTCCGCGGCCAGCGGGTACGCATCGTCGCGGGTGACTCGGCCGCCCACGCCATAGTGGAGCGTCGTGTGGACCGGGATGGTCGCGCTGCCGAGCTCGGCGATCCGCGGGTTTGCCACGTTCCGCACCCGGATCTCGCGCGCGTCGGTCCCCACGTCGGTGAGCGCATTGACCGCGTAGGCGACGCCGCCCACCTCGACCACCGCCGTGGTGGCCAGATCGCGGTCGCGGCCCGTGACGAGGATGGACACGTCGCAGGTGGACCCCTCTTCGACGGGCGCTGGCGTGGTGACCACGGGCGAGAGCACCAGCTCCGGATCGGTGACCGAAGTCGAGAAGGTCCCCTCGACGGCGCTCCCCGCCTCGTCGGTCGCCCGCGCCCGGAGCGCGAAGCCCTTGGCGTCGAGGGGGACGGAAACACTGAAGAGGGCCTCGTTCCGGCGCTCGAGAGTGTGGATCGTGCCGAAGCTCGACCCCCCGTCGAACAAGGTCCGGTACCCGTAGGTCAAGGCGGTGGTGAGGTTGTCCACCGCGGAGAGCCGGAACCCGTAGCTCCGGCCGCGGGTGAGCAGCATCGACGCCTCCACCGGTGCCCCGTCGCTCGCCCGCACCAGCGTGAGCGAACGCGGGGCGAGGGTGTCGGGGGTGCGAAGCTCGGAGACGAACGTCGGCTCCTCTGCCGGGTTGCCGGTAGGATCGGCGATCCCCGAGAGGGTCACCCGGTAGATCCGGTTCGGGAGCAGTGGATCCCCGGAGCGCGGGCGGACCTCGAGGCCGTCCGCCAGCAGAGCGAGCTCGAAGTCGCTGGTGACGTCCGCGATGGGCAGGCCGCGGTAGTCGCGCACGTCCATCGTCATCGCGAAGCCCTCGACCAGGACCGGCTCCGAGTACCAGAGGCGGAGGGTCCCCAACGGACCGAGCCTCGTGCTGTCGATGAGCCTCGGCACCGTGTCGTCGACGCAGCGCAGCCAGGTCGGCGCGACGGCCTCTTCGGTGGTGGCCGTCTTGACCACCACCACCTGGTAGAGCTCACCCGGCAGACAGGCGGGCGAAACGAAGGAGAACCCGCCGCCCGCCGTGGCCACGGCGATCCGATTCCCCGCGTTCGGGTTCAGGCCGGCGCGGACCAGGTGGACGTCGAAGAAGCCTTCGAAGCCACGACCGGTCACCGCCACCCTGTCGCCGCCCCCGTCGCTCATGGCATCGGCGCCCTCGGGGTGGTTGGTCGCGAGCCCCGTGAGCGAGAGCGGCTCGCCGACCGCGAGCGCGGCGATGAGCTCCACCAGCTTACCGGATTCGTCGATGAAGATCGAGTAGGTCCCAGCCGCGAGTCCGGCGGTCGTGAAGGTGAGCTCGGTCCCCTCGGCGTTCACCGAGAACTCGGTGAGGGCGATCGCGTCGAGCGATACGGCAGTGGCTCGATCGAGGTTCGATCCCTGGACGGTCACCTCCGTGGCGACTCCGGCCACCGCGAAGGAGGGGGTGCTGCGGTGTGCCTCGAGGGGTGCCACCCCGAAGAGATCCGCGGTGCTCGCGAACCAGGGCACATCGAGCTCGAGCGCGCCGCCGTCCACGGTGACGGCGGGCGGAACATAGGGCATGACCCGATAGGTCTCGCCACCCTGTGCGAAGACGTCGCTGGCCGGCGTGAACACCAGCTCTTGACCCACGAATCGGGTTTGCCCCTCGATGCTCGCTCCGTCACCGTCGGTGACCTCGAGGGGCACCTGCCGCCAGGCCTCGCTGCTCCCCCCGACCCGCAGGGCGACCGGATGATCGGCGCCGGCGAGCCGCTCGGGCGAAAGCGAGATCGGGTTGTTCAGCGGGAGGCGCAGATTCCGATAGCCCCCGCCGTCCGTCCACTCGAGCAGAGCGCCGGCGAAGGCGAGCTCACCGGTGACCGTGGCGTCGATCTCGGCGACCGGACGCGTCACCGCCGCCCCACTCGCGGTCGGCGTGGTGCCGAGATCGTACAGGGAGATCCGCCCCGCCTGGCCATAGAGCGCCACCGCGAGCAGATCGCCGCCGAGCGCCGCGTCGGTCACCTCGCCCGGGGCAAGGCGCCCGAGGTCGTCGAGCATGCCCTCGGTCTCTACCCGCCCCGTGGCGGCGAGGAGGATGCCGTCGCTGCCGACCACCACCAGGCGCTGGGGGGCGGCGTGGAGTCGCCTCGCTCCGGCGACGCCATGCACCACCGGCGCCGCCAGCCAGGATTCGTCGGGTCGCGAGGTGTGGCGGACGTCGAGCTCGTCCTCCCACAGCAGGAAGAGGCGATCATCGTCGATCGCGAAATCGATCACCCCCGCCGAATCCTCGACCAGCGTCCAGTCGGAGGCCATGACCTGGCCGACCCGGACGCCGTCGTCCCCGCGGGAGAAGAAGACATCATCGGCGAGGGCCAGCCCTTCGTGGGGAGTCCCGGTGGGATTGGGGATCCAGTTGACCAGTGCGGGCGCGTAGACGTTGCTCAGGTCGAGGACCGGCAGCTCCCAGTTCGGCCCCACCGCCAGCACCCCGAAGCGGTCGGACAACGCGACGGCGTTCACCGTATCGAACGTGGCGATGCTCGACACCAGCGACGGGATCTCCGCATCCCGGGTGGTGTACAGGGTGAACCGAGACCCGCCGGCCACCGCGAGCAGGTCGCCCGCTCGTGACCGCATCGGGGCCGGCTCGAGCCTGCCGGTTGGGGTGAACACGACGACCAGTCGTTCATCGACCACCGAGGCGCTGGCGTTCGCGAGCTCGACCCGTAGGGTGCCGATCGTCTCGTCCGGCACCGGGAAGGCCAGGGTTCGCCCATCGACCACGGTGACGTTGGAGACGACGTCGCCGTTCACGCGCACGACGGTGCCCGGGTTGAGCCCGGTCCCCCGCACCCCGACGAGCTCGCCGCCGTTGTACTCGAAGCGGTGGTCGGCTCCGTCGAGCCATCCCGTCCCCGGGTCGAAGCGACCGATGGCCTGGAGGGTCGGATCCGCGACGTAGGTGAAGAATGCGGGCTGGAAGGTAGAGAGCCGCCCGTTCGCCACCTGCACGCCCACGAGACGGTCGGCCTCGGGCGCGGCCTCGAGCGCGGGCAGGTTCACGACCAGGCGGTCGGAGGAGGGGCTGGTCACCTCCGCCGGCGGCACCGGGATCCCGCCGATCACGACCTGGCTCGCGGCCGAGAAGCCCCGGCCATAGAGGGTGACGGTCGTGCCCCCGCGCCAGCTCCCATACCCGGGCGAGATGCCCAAGAGCTCGGGCCGCTCCCCCGCGACCGCGGTGAACCGGAAGACGTAGTCCTCGGTGAGCGTCTCCCCGTGCAGATCGGGCAGCGCGGCCGAGACCCTCACCACGTGCTCGCCGCCGTCCACGAAGGGCGTGAGCGGCGCGAAGCTCAGCCGAGACCCGGTGTTGTTCACGCGCGCCGACAGGTACCCCGGAACCGGGCTGCCGTTGCGCGTGACCTCTACCAGGGCATCGCCGAGCTCGGCGAGCGCCGCCGGATCGACGATGCGGTTGAACTGGAGCTCGACGGGCAGCGCGGCCGGGTGGGCCTCGCGCGGCAGCGGTACCTGCTCCACGATCAGAAGCTCGTCGGTGCGGATCGTGCTGACCGCCCCCGTCACCAGGCCCACCGCCGAGTCCTCGTCGAACGGGTTCTCCTGCCGCCCGAGCTCTCGGTCGTAGGTGCAACGCGTGCCGGCGAAGAGGAGGCGATCGAAGCCCAGGGCGTAGACACCACCGGTGAGCGCGAAGTAATTGCGGAGCCCGACCGTTCGATGTAGCTCGCCGTCGAGCCAGGAGGCGACGTCGAAGAGCTGGAGATCCCCATCTCCACCGGCAACGTAGAGGGTCTGGGCGTTGAGCAGGAGCTCGCCAGCACTGGGCGCGCCCTGGCCGCGAAGCGCCACCAGCCGCGCCTCGGCCGCCGGATAGCTCTCTCCGTCCTGACGCACGATGTAGGCGACCACCGAGGCGCTCGGGCCCGTGGAGACGAGGAGCAGCTCGTCCCGGACGAGGAGCGCGGCCGGGGCGACCGGGTTGCCAGCGAGATCCGTGGTGGTCACGCGATCCGTGACCTGGTAGCGCCCCCGCATCAGGTCCACCCGGACCACTCGAGAGGCCTCGGGGATGGCCGCCCAGAGCGAGGCGCCCTCCACGAGGAGCGCGGTGGGGACACCACCGAGCACCGCCTCGTCCATCCGCGCGAGCTCGCGCAGCGAACGATCGTCGAGGATCTTGCAGACGCGGACCCCATCCGCGGCGGCGACGTAGACCACGCCGTCCCGCGCGGCGAGCCCGCTTGCCGTCACCGGGTCGCCGTTCGCACCGAGCAAGGTGTGTTCGGCGAGGACCAGCGGCTCGGTGGGCAGGGTGACGTCGAGGTGCAGCAGCCGCGAGCCGCCGATGAGGAAGAGGTCGTCGCCGTCGAGGGCGATCCCGTGAAACCCTTCGGGCGGGAGGGCGAGCTGCAGGTGGTAGGGGTAGGTCTCCCCGGCGAGCTCGCGCTCGATGACGACGGGGTGCACGGGATCGGCCGCGTCGAGCAGGACGAGCCGTCCGGTCGACGTCGAAGCGGAGCCGAGCGAGGTGCCGTCCACGCTCACCAAGGGATAGCGTCCGCCGGTCACCGCGTAGATGAGCTGGTCGCGAACAACCATCGCCGCGACCGGGGAACGGCTGAGGTCGTCGTCACCGCTCAGAACGACGGAGCCGGTTTCCTGGTTCGTGTAGAAATAGGCCGCGGGCAAGGTGCTCGACTCGTCCGGGAAGAGCGCGCTCGTGAGGGAGACGTCCACGTGGCCGAAGCTGCCGGCGGGGGCCCGCACCTCGAGGTGACCACCGCTCAGCAGCCGGAGATCGCCGGCCGGGGTCGCCCCGAAGGTGACCCGAACCTGGGGATTGAAGCCGATGCCGTAGAGGCCCACGCGGTTGCCCCCCGGGGGCGGCCCCGTCGCGGGGTTGACATCGCTCAGCAGCATGCGCGGCTGCACGATCACCGCCCCGACCACCAGCGTGGAGGCCGCGCCGCGGGTGACCTCGACCGAGACCGCCGCGGTGGAGAGCCCGAGCACGAGCGCCGGCATCCGGAAGCGCACCTCGTCGTCGGCAACGCTCTCGACCTCGGTGACGGCGCGACCCGCCACGGCGATGGCGAGCTCCTCCGCGGAGGTGCCGAAGCCGTACCCGCGCATGAGCGCGAGCTCGGTCCCGTCGGCGTGGAAATACGGGGCGGTGCCCGCGCCGTCCGCCAGGCGGACGACAGAGCGCACGTGCGGACGAACGCCGTCGATCACCTCGTAGGTGCCCGAAATCCCTTGCACGATGGGACGGCCATCGAGGTCGAGCAGCTCGGTGGTGACCGCGAGCTGGATGGCGCCGCGATAGGTGAGGTCTGGCGAGAGGGTCACGTCGAGGTACCCACCCGCGAGGGTGTTGATGCCGAGGAGGGTGTAGTCGTCGACACCGAGCGGGATCCCGCCCGCTCCGGTGAGCTCGACCGCTGCTGCGAGCACCGCGTCGCTGGTGTTGAAGAGATCGCTGAGCTGGATCCGTACGGTCTGCCCCGGGGTAAGATCGGCACCGTGGGCGGGCTCGACCCGGGTGATGGCGAGATCCGGCGTGGGATGGTGCACCAGGCCCTCCCGGCCCGCGAGGAAGACGGCGCCCTGGTGGGGCACGAGCTCGGCGGTCTCGCCGAAGGGGAGGGACTCCCAGTAGGTCGTGGCCCAGCCATCCGCGGAGGGCGTGAGGGCCAGCACCTCCGTGCCCGTGCTGACCAGGATCTGACCCTCTTCGACCTTCATCGAGGCTTGGCTAGGATCAAAGAAGCCGGAGAACGTACCGCGCTCGATGGCCTGCCCGGCGTACTCGCCGCCGATCCTCGGATCGGGGAAGTGGACCAGGTAGAGCGCTCGGTCGCGGAACAGGAGGACGAAGAGGCCCGCCTCGGTCCAGTCGACATCCACGGGCATCCCGCGGAGCTCGTCACCGGCGAGGTTCAGGGTCGGGTAGCCGACGGGGGGATCGAGCTCGGGGTCCGCCACATCGAAGAACCGCACGAGGCCGGTGCCGGTAGAGCTTGCCACGGCGAGGGCGAGCACGGTCCGGTCGGGCGAGAGGGCGACGTCGGTGGCCAGGCTCGAGGACACGGGGAACCGTGCGATGACCAGCGGGTTCGCGAGATCGTGCGCGGCCACCACGGCGAGGCCGTCGCTGCCGTTCGCGAGATAGACCAGATCGCCGAGGACGGCGAGCCCGGTGACCGGCTGCGTCATCGGGAGCTGCGAGAGCCGGAGCGGCCGATCCCAGATGCCGATGTCGTAGATCTCGAGGCCCCCCGTCATGAGGAAGCGGTTCGCGGCGGAGGCGGTGGCGCCGCTGCGGACCCCCACGTAGAGCGTGTCGCCGACCGTCTCCGCCGCGCCCGCGACCAGGGGCGGATAATTGGGCAGGTCGATGCCCCGCCCCTGGTCGAGGGTGTAGGAGAACCGCCCGATCCAGACCTCTTTGCCGGCCATGTCGAGGTACACGTCGTAGGTGTCGCGCTCCGCCACCCCGGGCGTCACGAACTGGAACGTGGTCAGCGATCGCACGTCGTCGTGGAGGTTCGAGGTGTACACCCCCGGCGAGCTCTCCTCGGTCCGGATCTCGTCGGTGAGGGACCGCATCACCACCTGGGCCCCGGGAACGATCGCCGACGCGCTGGCGGTGATGCTCACCGTGACCCCGCCCGACAAGGGGCCGGAATCGGGGGACAGACCGAAGGCGGTCAGCTCCGGATCGTCGCCCATGACGAGGGCACCCGCGATCGCGTCTTCGAGCTCCGCGTTGACCACGCGCAGCCCGTGAGCCCCCGCGTCGATGCCGAGGAGCTCCACCGCGCCGGCGGGGAGCTCGAGGGTCCCCTCGTCGAGGTAGTTCGGGGTGACCTCGAAGCCGTCCACGAGCACACGGGAGGTCGGCTGGAACCCGGTGCCGTGCAGGGTGATGGTGGCGTGATCTCCGAAGTGGAAGATGGCGTCGTCCACCGTGTCGACCCGCGGCCGCCGGGCGCCGACCGCCGCGCCCACGACGTGCCCCACGAAGCGGACCCACTGCTCCCCGCCCCGCAGGTTCCGCGCCGATTCGACCGCGACCGCGTACCTTACGCCCGGCTCCCGGGCAAACTCGATCGCGAAACGATCCGACGCCGTGCCGACCACGTTGGTCGGGGTCACCGTCGCCTCCACCGCATCACCGGTGTCCAGGCGCTCGACGCTCACGAGGAACGAGTCCGCGATGACGAACTCGCTGAGTGCGAGGTCGTAGGCTTCGCTCTCCCCGATCATCCCGCCCTCGGGCACCGACCGGTCGACCACGAACGCGCCCGGCGTCTCGAAGACCAACATGGCCTGCGGGGAGGCCGCCACCAGCCGGCCGTTGAAGGAGTCGAGCGCCCGGACGGTCTCGTCGTTGCCGGCCGACACCACGCGCGGCGCGAGGGGCTCGGTGAGGTCGAGCACCACCATGCCCCCGCTATCGGCGGCCACGAAGAGCAGGTTGCCGAGGAGACGGAGGCGCGTCGCCCAGGCGGGTGGGGTCTGGAGCCGCTCGTCCATCCGAACCAGGACCCGCTCCGCGGGCCGGTCGCGGTCCACGATCTCGACGCCGCCACCCGCCAGCGCGACCACCAGGTAGTGATCGTGGACGAGCAGGTCCGCCGGGCTCCCCGAGAGATCGAAGCTCTGCTCGAGCACGGGCTCGAAGAGGTTTATCCCGAGCACGGTGCTGCCACCGCCGCCCAGCTCCTTCATGGAGATCGCGGGGAGCTGGCACGGCCGATCCGCACCCCACAGACGCCCTCGGCGGCCGCCACCCGCGTAGAGCCACTCACCCGCCGAATGCAGCGCGCCGGACCCGACGAGCGCGGTCGATGCCCCGCGAACCTCGCCGAGGTCCACCGGATCGCCGGGGACCAGGAAGCTCGCCTGGGCGATGGGCAGGTTCACCCCGAAGCCCGTGCGACACGACATGCAGGAAGACGGACCGTCCGGGGGACGGGGATCGCAAATCATACCCTCCCATTCCGCCTTCCCGGCGTAGACGTGCCGTCCCTGAAGGGCGACCGCGCCGGTCGGCTGGGTCGGGTCGTCCAGCACGGTGCCGAGCCACTGGAGGCCATTCTGGTCGTCGAGGTTGAGGCGCACGACTCCGCTCGGTCCGGCAGCCACGTACGCGACCTGGTGCTCCTCGTCCCCTTCCCGCTCGCGCCGGACCACCAGGCGAAGGGAGTCCACCCCATAGCTGCCCACCCCCTTCTCCGCCTCCATGAGCCCGGTGACCGTGGCGAGCTGGGCGATGCGCGCCTCGAGCTCGGCCGCCGGAGGCAGGACGCTGGTGCCGCCCACCAGGAGCGGACGGGTCGGATCCTGGACGTCGAAGGCCGCGAGCGGGGAGTTGTCGGGGAACCCCCACTCGCCGACCCAGCGCTTGCTGCCCGGATCGTCTGGCGCCGTCGCCCAGTGATAGCCATCGAGGTAGCCCGTAGCAGCGAATGCCATCCCGCTCCGCCGATCCACCTCGAGGTCGAGGAGGTCATACGCCGCGGCTTGATATCCGAGCTGACGGAGTCCGTAGCCGAACCCGGCCTCGCCGGCGAGCACGGTGCGGTTGCCGTACTGGTCCTCGCCGGTGACCTGGTGCTGCCCCGGGTTGCCGCTCGGCGTAATCACCTCCAGGAGGCGGGTGGAATAGACGCGCATGCCCCGTACCGGGATCCCACCGACGCTCACGCGCAGGCCGTCGGCGACCGTGTTGCCCGGCTGGAACCCCTGACCCTGGAGGGTGACCGTGGTCCCGCCAAGCCGGGGACCCCAGGCCGGCGCCAAGGAGTCGAAGCGGATGGGGGCATCCACCACGATCCCGCCTCGCAGCACGGCGGTCTCCCAGAGACCGTAGTGGTCGACCGACACCGTCAGATCGTACTGACCCGGTGTCACGAGCGGTGGCAGGACCACGGTGAGCAGGATCCCGCCGCCGTCCTCGGTGCCCGCGGTGACGCTCTGGACGTTGCCGATCACCGTCCCCACGGACACCCGCAGCCGGTTGCGATCGAGCGGGATCCCGGTGCCCGAGACGGTCAGGATCGCGGCCTCCCCCACGGCGACGCGACGGGGAACGACCGCGTCGAGCGCCGCGTCCGGGGAACGGACCCCGCGGTACGTCATCGGATACCGTTGATCCTGGCCGAGCACGTACAGCGGCGCGACCGCGTCCCCGAGCAGGGGCTTGACCGACGCCACCCCGGCCTGGGCGACCGCGGTGAGCGCGTCCCCCGCCGTCAGGCCATGCCCCGTCGCGAGCGTGACCAGGGCGTCGTTGTTCTCGATGGTCACGGCGGCCGGCAGGTGGTCCCCAGCGGCGTCCTCCACCCAGAACCGCTCGAGGTTCGGCGGCCAGAGGTCGATCGCGTGATTGAAGCGAAAACGAAGGACCAGGTCCCCGAGCGGGGTCGGCTCGAGGGTGCCGTCCTCCGGCTCTACCAAAAAGACCTTGAGCACGGGATCGGGGATGACCTGGACGCTGCTCCCCCGGGTTCCCGATCGGCCGCCGCCCACGGCGGAGTAGTCGCTCGCCGTCACCGCTTCGACCGGGGCGCTGGCCAGCGTCTCCATCCCGGGGCGCACCACCGGCGCCGCGGGCCGCGTCACGTCGACGATGCCGATCCCCGCTTCCCCGCGGGCGACGTACGCGAGGTTGCCGTTGACGTCCACGTCGCGGATCTCACCGATCCCATCGACCCGCCCCACGACTCGAGGCGTCGCGGGGTCGGCGATGTCCACGATGACGAGGCCCGCGCGCCCCGCGGCGAGATACGCGTAGTCCCCCACGACGACGACCCGACTCGCGGGCACGTCCACGGAACCGAGGAGCCGGGTCCCGTGCCGGGGCCCGTTGGTGACGAGGTAGAGAGCCCCCGTCGAGGGATCCTCCTCACCGACCAGGGAGTTATTCGGGATGTCGTAGCCGCCGGAGGCGACCGCGTAGACCGCGTCGGCGCCCGCGGGCTGAGGTACCGGGTCGACGTCGAGCGCCTGGTGGCCGTGGGGCAGGGCGAAGGACCCGACGAGGTAGGTCTTGGTCTGCAGGAATACGTCCGCGAACCCGAGGCCGCCCGTGCCGAGCGCGATCGTCGCGAGCCCGTTCTCGGCGTCGATACCCCGCGCGAGGTCGGTGAAAAGCGGCAACGATCCGATCACCTGCCCCCGGCTCGGATCGAGCGCATCGAAGCTCACGATGAACAGCGTCGCCGAGCCGCTGATGGGGGGGGCCACCGCCGTGACCATCACCCGGTCCACCCCCCGCTCGAAATACGGCTCGATCCCGAGCGCGTAGTAGCCGCCAGGCAGCCCGACCTGGGCGACGATCCGATCGTCGCGCCCGTCGCCGTCCCCGTCGATCCGCTGCCGGAGCTCGTCGAGGTTGAGCGGGTTGGCGCTGCGGGCGGTGTAGGTGGAGGGGTCGATGTCGTAGACCACGACCCCTCCCGATCCGGCCGCGGCGAGAAGGTAGGTGCCGGTCGGGTCGATGGCAAGGTCGTAGATCCTCGGGACTTTGCCGTCCTCGATCACGGACTGCACGGGCTGCTGGTACGAGAATGCGTCCGCGAGCAGACCCTCCTGACCGTTCGCCAGGCGCACCCGCACGTCCACGGTGCCGAGCAGGCCCCGCGGAGCGAGCACGCGCAACCGCTCGGCGTCTAGCACGGCGACATCGACCGGATCGGCCGGGAGGTCACCGAACCAGATCGCCGGCGTCTCCCCGGGAGGGAAGCCGCGTCCCTCGATGATGACCTCGGTGCCGCCGTTGATGGAGCCCTGCTCGGGCGCCAGGCCCGTGAGCGCGAGCGGGACCGTGTAGCGGACGGCACCGAGCAGGGTGTCGGTGGCCCCGCTGCCGTTGACGACGGTGAGCGCGGCCGGTCCTTCGAGCCCGGACGCCACCCCGAGCACGAAGCGGCTGACGTCGTCGGGTTCGGTCGTCCGCGAGACCACGGCCGCGGCCCCGCCGCCCACGAGGAAGCTCGGGGCCGCGTCCACGTGGGCGACGAGCGCGGTGATCTCACCGCCGGTGGCCGGCACGGCGCCATTGACGACGCCCAGGATCTCGGGGGCCAGGCCCACGCCCTCGCCGGTGGTGAACCGGAGAACGTGATCGAGCAGGCCTTGCGTGCGCCGGCTGCCGAGCTCCTCGGAGAGCTCGACCCGGTGCACCGTGTTCGGGGCCAGCGGCGCATCGGGGACGAGCACGAGCTCCCGCGGGTCCTCGCCGAGCTCGAGGTGGTAACCGAGCGCCGTCCCTTGCTCGGTGCCGTCCTCGACCGCGAGACGGACGTATTCGGCCACCAGCGAGAGCTCCTCGGGATCGAAGGGCAAGGTGAACCGCAGCCGCACGGCCGCCCCGGTGGAGACGCCGCGCGCGCCCGCGGTGGGCTCGCTCCGCACGAGCTCGGTCGTCAGCGAGTGGATGAGCGAGAGCGCGGTGCTGGTGGCGGCGACGACGATGCCGTCGTCCGTGAGCTCCGCTCCCACTGCCTTGTCGAGGGGGTCAGACGTGGCCGGAACCACGACGGCATCGAGCAGCGATATCGATTCGGGACGGCTGGCGTCATAGAGCGGGATCATGGCGCTGTCGGAGCCGCGTCCGATCACGCCCGTGAGGCTTGTCTTGGCGAAGGGCTTGTGGCGGACCAGGCCGAGCAGGGAGTTTCCCTGCACCTCGGCGTCGAGCGAAAACCCCAGGGTGGCGAACCGCCCGAGCTCGCGGAGGTGCTCCGCATCGAAGAGGGCATGCTCGATGGCATGGTTCCCCGACCAGGCGAAAAAGGAGCCATCCGCGGCCATCGCCCCCGCACCGGGGATGGCCTCCACCGCCACCTGCGGGGTGGTGGGCTTCGAGACATCGAAGACGAAATGATGATCCTTGCCGAAGACGTGGAGCATCGTCCCGGCGATCTCCACGCGGACCGGCCGCAGAGCGAGGAGCTGCCCGTTCACGACCCCCGCCTTCAGATAGCGAAACACCACCGGTTGCGCGGGCCGGGAGACGTCGACCAGGGCCAGACCGTCGTCGATGCTGCCAGCGACCAAGAGATTGCCCGAGACCGCCATCGTCTCCGGCGCGGCGCGCATGAGCAGCGGCAGGCCGTAGAGGATGTCGCGATCCTTGCCGTCCGGCAGCTCCGTCGGGTCACCGAAGGCGCGCGTCTCTCGTTCGTAGACGAGCAGGTAGCGCTGGTCGCGGTGGGGAGTCTTGAACGGATAGCTCGCGCCGAACGCGGACACGTAGACGTGTCCCTCGCCGAGCGTCATGGTGACGGGCCGGAGATCCGCAGGGAGATCGTAGTACCCGAGGCCATGCATCGGGGCCGCGTTCGCCAGCGACTCGGGGTCATAGCGCACCAGGCTCAGCCAGCCGCGGAGCGCGTGCTCCTCGACGTCACTCGAGCTCTGTATGTGCTTCCCCGCGGGGAATTCGTTCCACCCGAGGACGTAGACCAGCCCGAGCTCCGCGTCGGTCGCGAAATCGGTGATCGCCCCAACGGGGAACCGCAGGGGGTCGAGCATCCCTCCCCCCATCGATGGCGGCGTGACCACGAGCTGGCGATCGAGGGCGAGCTTGCCGTAGAAGAGGCCGCGCGGCAGGTAATGGCGCGCACCGGTGACGGGGTCCTGGAGATCCACGTCGACGAAGCCGCGGAACGCCTCGCCGAAGTCCGGAACCCGCCAGGTCAGGCGCTCGGAGCTATAAAGGCGGATCCGGTCGTGGTCGACCTGGTGCTCGACCACCCTCGCCGGGTCCCCCTCGGGCCAGGCCCGGATCCGGAGGCCATCGTGAAACCCGTAGCCTACGACCTCGACCCGATCGTCGGCCCCGGTCTGGGCCACCCGCACCACGGGCGGGTCGATGAACGAGATGAAGAGGTCATCGACGTAGGTGAACCCGCCGAGGAGCTCGTCGGAGAGCCCGTCCTCACGCACGACCACGACGCCCGCAGGCCCAGCATAGTTCGGGGCCGTGGTGGCGTGA
This sequence comes from Polyangiaceae bacterium, assembly GCA_016933275.1. GTDB lineage: Bacteria > Myxococcota_A > Polyangia > Polyangiales > Polyangiaceae > JAFGBI01. Next base: position 22,672 of record JAFGBI010000225.1, read on the forward strand.
ATGCGATCCAAACCGTCACCGGGGCTCTCGGGCGACGAGGCGGGGAGCACGGACTCGACGACCAGACGTTGCCCGCCGACGTAGAGCGCCGGGTTCGCGCCGAGGGCTCGCCCGAGCACCGAGATCTCGGTGCCCCCGTCGATGCCCCCGGTGGACGGCACGACCGAGACGAGGTCGGGAGCGTCCTCGGCGCTGCTCGGCGCGGTATAGAAGCCGAAGACATAATCGCTCGGCAGCGCGATGCCCGCGCGCGGCGTGAGGCCAGCCGCGACGGTGACGAAGTACTCGGTGTCCGGCTCGAGCTCCACGTCCGCGCGCCGCGCGAGCTCGATGAACCGATACGGGGTGTCGCCCTCGCCCTCGCCGAATCCCACCTCGAAGAGCTCGTCGGTGACGTCGGGCCCCACCAGGGGATCGAGCTCGGTGACCCGGACGAAGTCGGCGAGCGCGGCGTCCACGGGGAGGAGCCGTGAGAGCTCGAGCGCGATCGAGGCGATCCGCGTCGACACCTGGTCCTCGTTCATCCCGGGGTCGTGGCGGATCACGGAGAGCGTGGGGAGCTCTACCTTCTCGAGCCCCTCGAGCCCAGCCGCCACCACAAGCTCCCCCCGCGCCAGGGTGAGCCCGCGCGCAGCATAGTCGGCGTCGGTCGCGTCCCGGTGGGTGACGACCGGCACGGTCGCGTCCGTCCCCGGACGGTCGAGAGCCTCGAGATCCACGATCTCGACCACGGACTGGGCGGGCCGGTCCTCTTGGTCGGAGTAGTGAACGGTCGCGTAGGCCTTCCCGCCCGAGACGTGCACATCGTAGACGCCATCGCTCACGAAGTCCGGGCGCGCCGGCCGCAGCACCACCGAACGAACGAGCTTCGGCGCGAAGACGTCGCGGAGATCGACGACATCGACCTGGGTGACGAAGCCGTCGCCGGACATGTTCGTGACGTAGGCCCGGTCGCCCTCGACGAACACGCGGTTCGCGATCCCCAGGGTGTCCAGGCGGGCGATGATGGGCAGCGCCGGATCGACGAGATCCGCGAGCACCAGCCCCTCGTGCCCCGCAGCGATGACCGCCACGGACTCGTGGACCACCACGTCGCGGGCGAAGCCGTTCGGCTTGATATACCCCACATGGTACGGCGCGGTGAGATCACCAATGTCGACCACCTGCACGCCGCCGTTCCCGTTCGCGACCAGAACGAGGTTGTCCTTGCGCGCCACGCCGAGCACGTCCGGGTAAGGCATGTCCACCCGCCCCGTGAGCGCGAACGGGATGCCGAACGTCTCGACCGAGTTGGTCACGGTGAAGATGAGCAGCTCGCCGGAGCCGTTCTCGAGGTGGAGTCCGCCGGATGCCGGATCGTTGCCGATCTCCTGCTGGAGCTCGAGGACGAATTTCTCTTCTTCTCCATCACGTTGTACGAGCTGGCCGGCCTTGGCCGCCAGGACGAAGCTCGCGTCCGCGAAGAGCTCCGTGATGGTGCCGCGGAAGACGTGGGTCGCGCCGGTCGTGAGCTCCGAGTAGACGAACGCGTTGCCCACCTCGTCGCGCAGGGACACCAAGGACTCGTCGGCGATGAACAGCGCGGTCGCCGCTTCCCGATCCTCCGGCGGCGGGTTCCCGAGCCCCATCTCGACCCCCATCGGATCGAGTGTGGACCAGGCCCCGAGCACGGCCCCCGTCTGCTCTGGACCCCGGAACTGCTCGATCGCGGATTGGTGTACGGACCTCGCGAGGTTCGTGCAGCGCGAGTCGTCCGCCCTCGGCGGGCACGGCGCGAACCGCAAGCGCTCCTGCACCGGCAGCCCCACCTCGTAATAGGTCGTGGTCGATGCCTGGTGGTTCGGCGTGGTCACCAGGGTTTCGATGCGGACGCGCTCGTTGCGCCCACCCGCTCGGGTCGCGATCGCGGCGTCGATGAGCTCGGCTCCGTAGACGTGATAGTGGTTCGCAGGGTCGCTCTCGGCGGGCAGGTACGCGAGCTCGAGCTCGCGCTCCCCGAGTCGCACCCAGCCATCGAGCCCGATGGGTAGGCAACCGGCGACGCCGTTGAACTCGGTCTCGCAGGCCGTGTCGCAGAACCCGGACCGGCAGGCCCCCTCCCTACAGTCGCCGTCCGCGGTGCAGGCACGCGGGGCCGGGAGGTACTCGCGCACTACCTCGAGCGTCACGTGGCGATCCTCGGCGACGCCGATATCGGATACCCCAATCCTGAGGTGGACCGGCTCCGCTTGCGTGAGGATATCGCGATCGGCGGGCGAGAGGACGTCGACCTCGGGGGCCACCGTGTCGCGCACCTGGCCGACCGCGACGTCCTCGGTCCGCGCCGACTGCCCCCGGACGTCGTACGCCACGGCGTGGAAGACGACCGCACCGCTGCCCGCAGGCGGCGTGAAGGTGGCCCGGTAGACGTGCTCCTGCGCGGCGGAGCCGGTGATCTCTGACCAGGAGTCGTACGCCGTGAACAACGGCAGCCCGCCGGCATAGAACACCACGCGGTCGATCCCGCTCGGTCCGAGATCGTCCCTGGCCTCGACGAAGATCTCGATGGCCTGGCCCTCGATCACGACCGACGCATCATTGGCCGGCTTGGTGATGATCGCGGTCGGCGGCTGGTCGGCGATGATCTGCAGGGTGCGCGATGCCGACTGCTCCGAGCGGTTCCCGTCGAGATCCAGGGCGTCGGCGCGGAAGCTCAGCGTCTCGCCGATCCGCCCCATCGGCACCTCGAGGTAGTACGTGTAGGGGGCGGCAACGTCCGAGGCGACGAAGCGATGGGTGTCGGTGGCAGCGCTTGGTCCGACCGCCTGGAAGAGCCGCACCTCCTGCACCCCGACCTCGCGATCGGTGGCGAGCACGTTCACCGCGATCTCACGCCCCTCGGTCACCGTGGTCACGCCCGCGCCGAGGCTCATGCCCCGAGCATCGAGGAGCTGGATCTGCGTGACCTGCGGCGGTTCGTTGGCTACGAGCGCTACGGGCCGGTGCTCGACCGACTGGTTGCCGGCGCCGTCGCGAGCCAGGAAGGTGAGCCGCATCGCCACCGGGTCGGAGCCGGCAACGGCCACGTACTCCGTCCGCTTCTTCAGAGGGAGGCCACCCGCGTACGGCCCCTTCACCATGGTCAGCGCGTCGACCTGCTCGGTGGCGGCGAAGGCGCCATCCTGGTTCGCGTCCGCGAAGAGGCGCACCTCGACGTTCTCGACCGCGACGTTGTCGGACACATCGGCCGCGAACCGCAGCTCGCGCTGCTCGGCCACGGTGGCGCCCACGGCCGGTGGTGTGGTCACCCGGATCACCGGGGCCTCGGTGTCCTTGGTGACGTGGACGACGGTGGGCTTCGTGGTGGTGGCGGTCCGCGCCTCCCCCTGGTAGCGGACCTCGGTGGCCGTGGCCGTGAGGACCAGGTCCTGCCCGGCCATCCCGTACGGAACGGGCACCAGGTACTCGAACGGGAAGGTCGGGTCGGTGAAGGCCCGATCCCCGGTCGGGAGCCCCGCCGCCACGAGCACGACCCGTTCCACCCCGACGTCGTCCGTCGCGTTGACCTGGACCAGGAGCGGCCGCCCCTCGACGACGTCGGCACCGTCCGTGGGGAGCCCGATGGCCACCGCGGGCGGCCCATCGGGAATGATCTCGACGACCGCTTCTTCGATGGCACGGTGCTGATCGGGATCCGCGATCCTCGCGCCATAGGTGTCGATCGCTTCGACGTGGAGGAGCAGGGTGTTCTCGCTCGGATCGTCCGGGTCGAGGGCGGGGATGGTGATCTGGAACTGGTAGGGCGGCTGTCTGAGGAGGGTATCGTAGAGCGTGGGGTAGCCGGCGCCGCGGGTGACCGTCAGGCGCAGCGAGTCGATGCCCACGTCGTCCGCGGCGTGGACGTTGACGACGACATGGTCGTTCTCCACGACCCGTCCACCCGCCGGCGGGAACACGATGTCGACGACGGGCCGCTCGTCGGCCCGAACCGGGTACTTCACGTCCTTCTGCCTGAAATTCCCGCTCGCGTCGCGAGCCACCAGCCGCACCCACACGTCGTAGAGCTCGTCGCCGGTGGGCAAGAGCCCCGGGAAGCCCGCGGCGATCTCGGCGATGGTGTCCACGTGGACGAGCTGCCGGTACTCCGGGGTATCGATGTTCGACATCGAGCTCGGGATCGCGTCCTCGGCCGGGATCCCGGCGATCGTGCGCAGCGGGGTGCCGAAGCCCGTCTGCCGATAGGCGCCGTCCGGCGTGCGCACCCCGTAGCCGGTATGAAGCTCGAGCGTCTCGACCTTCACGTTGTCGAAGGCCCTGAAGGCGAGCGTGAAATCGGAGCCATCGGGAGGACCGAAGCCAACCGCGGGGGAGGTGATCGCCACCTCGGGGTTGGTCGAATCGGGGACCGCCTGGAACACGACCACGTGCCGGCTCACGACCCCGTCGGAGTCGCGGACCAGGGCGGTGATGGTGACGGGTTCGTTGGCGGTCAGGACGCCGCTCGGGACGCTCATCTGCGACCAGGCCTGGATCGCGTTCGGGCTGCCGCGGCTCCCGTAGCGGCTCGCTGGCTCCGTGCCGTATCGGCCGGCGATGGCGTCGTACATCGACGCGAACGCGGCTTCCAGCACGGCCTCGCCGCCGAGCTTGGCGAAGTCCGCCGGCTCTCGTGACAGCTGGTGCAACGGCACATCATTCAGGTAAAGCTGGATCGCGTCGTCGGGCAGCGGCCGATCGTCGGTGGCGACCAAGCCGACCCCCAAGTGGAACGCCCCGGCGACGATCTCCTGGTCGGGGGCCGGCACGGTGATCCGCACCTCTGGCGCCATGTTCTCCAGGGGATGGACGATGACGCTGCGCGCCGTTTCGTTGCCGTAGGTGTCGCGCACCACGAGCTCGAACTGCCGAGCGCTCGACGCCACGAAGGTGTGGGCGAAGGTCGCCGCCGCGCTGTCCTGGGGATCCACCGGGCAGGTGGTGCCGAAGGCTCTGACGAACAACGGCGCGGCCCCGGTGCGCGCGCCCACGGCGTCGAGCGGCCAGACCTCGAACGCGGCGAGCTCGGCATCGTCGTGCAGCGTCGCGTCGATCGAGAAGGCATCCCCGATGCGCACCCAGAACTCCCCCAGGTTGAGGCGCTCCGGGCTGGTGAACGCCAGGTCCTCGGTGACGAACCGGGTCAGGTCGAGCTCGGGATCCTCGTTGGCCACGACGGGGAGAGAGACCTCCGCCGAGGCGACCACACCGCTCGGATCCCGGGCCACGACCTGGAGATCGAGCCGCCCCCCGGGCACCTCGCGCGGGACCTCGTAGACGAGCGTATGGCCATCGTGCCCGTACTGGGCGCCCACGGTCCGGACCGACTCCCCGTTGGCAACGAGCGTGAGCGACTCGAGGCCATCCGTGTCATCGGTCGTCGTGACGCGCAGCTCGAGCCGCTGCAGCGGGACCACCACCGTGCCGCTGGTGGGGCTGTCGATGGTCAACGTGGGCGGGATCGCATCGGCCAGCAGGGTGCGGGCCGATGCCGCCGTGAGGGGGACCGGCTCCCGGCCGAGGGAGGCGCGATCGATGCCGTGAGCGAGGATATCGATACGATCCACGCCGCTCAGCGGCCAAATGGCATGTCGGGTGCCGAGGCTCCTCGCGCGGTCGGTCGCCACCGCCACGGGGTCCGCGACGAGCAACGCGGTCCGCTGGGGCGCCATCTCGTCCCGCACCACCATGGAGGCGGAGTACCGCCCTCCCGGTGCGCTGCGCCGGCGTCCCTCGACCAGGTACTCCTTCACGCGGGCAAGGTTGGCGACGTCGAACCGCACGCGCTCGACGAAGGGCTTCGTCGCGCCCCCGTCGGCCCCTTGGACCTCGATCTCCACCTCGGATGCCGCCGTCCCAATCCCGACGAGCAGCTCCATCCCCACCCCCTCCGCGGCGCTCACCACCGATTCGACCGGGGGCTCGACGCAGACGTCCGTGCTCCACCGGCGAACGCGATAGGTGACCGCCGCTCCGCCCTCGGCGTCGAAGCGCAGATGGCCGAGCACCGATTCCGGCTGCGGCCAAACCAGGAGAGCGCCCCCCTGCGCCTCCAGGAACACCTCGCCGTCGAGGGAGAGCCGCCCGCCGCGACCATCGCCCTCCGGGTACTCTAGCGCGACGTAGGGCGTGTCGGGATCGCCGCCGTTCCCCTCCATGACGAGCCCCCGCGGGGCGCGCTCCCGGCTGCGCCCGATCCCGGAGAGCGACGAGTACACGCCGAAGAGGCGGACCCCTTCGCTGCCGTAGTGGTCGTCTTCCGCCACCAGCGTCTGGAAAGCGATGCCGCCCTTCGTGATCCGCTCATCGGGGAACAGATCCAACACCGTGATGATCGGCGCGTCATCGGGCTCGATGGCGAAGACCTCGGTCCTCCGGGACGTGTTGCCATGTTGGTCGCTCGCCACCACGATGAACGTCACGTGGTTCTGCTGCGGGAGCCCCTGGTCCCAGCGTGGAGCCACCGCGAGGGCAGAGATATCCGCCCAAGTCCGCGCTGGCAACGTGGACCCCGCGAGCGGCGCCGTCGTCTCGTCGCCCAGGTAGATGGCGTAGGACGCCAGGCCCGTGTTGTCCGAGAGGTGCGCCTCGAGCACGACCTCCTGTTCCGACACGAGGGCCCCCGTGGGCGCCGTGATCTCGATCTGCGGTCCCTCGCCGTCCCCGATGACCTCGATCGCGACCGGATCCGTGGCGGCGCTGTTGTACCCGGAATCGGTCGCCACCAGCACCAGCTCGAAGGATTCGCCCACCCGCTGCCAGAGCTCGGGAGGCAGAGCGACCCGCCCGCGCAGCGCACTATAGAAGCGGGTGCCGACGACGGCGACGCCGAGGCCGTGCGGGTTCGGCACCGAGATCGACTCCAGACGATCCTCGCGCGCCAGGCTCGTCCAGTCGAGCGGCACCTGCACGCCCGCGCTGTCCACCAGCATGGGCGTCAAGGTCTCGACGTAGACGTCGTCGTCCGCTTCGACCGCCACCTCGAAGGGCACCTCCGGCATGACGCCGAACGCTGCGGCGGGCTGGTTCAGGACCACGTTCGGCGGCTCGATATCGTCCTGGATGTCGAGGTCGAGGAGGGCTTCGCTGACGAGCCCGGCGTCGTCCAGAGCCCGCACACCGATGCGCTCGGGGCTCTCCGTCCCCTCCGCGCGATGCGGGACCCGCATGGCCGCCGAGAGATAGCCGCCGGCGACGGCAGCGAGATCCTCGCCGGACACCATCTGCTGGAACAGGGTGCTGGTCCCGCGTTCGACGAAGAACGTGACCGAGGCGAGGGCGCGATCGTCCGACGCCCCCGCGACCATGGTGAACGGCTCGCCCTCGACCAACCGCGAGCCCTCTGCCGGACTCCGGATCCACACCGTCGGCGGATCATCGTCCACCAGGCCATACGTCGACGTGACCGATGACTCGTTGCCGAGGGCGTCGCGAGCCATCGCCGCGACGGCGAGCTCCTCCCCGGTCGCGGGCAGGTGGTAGGAGAAGGTGCCGGTGGCGACCTGCCCGCTCACGTCACTGCCGTGGAGCAGCGTGCCCCCGACCCGGAACTCCACCCTGGCGAGCCCCGAGTCGTCGAACGCGCGCCACTCGAACTGCGCGGTCTCCCCGTGCCGTAGGTTCGAGCCGGGCGGCGGGGTGTGCACCGTGATCCCCGGTGCGATGGAGTCGGGCACGAGCGGGATCTCGCGCACGAACGGCCCCTCGCCGTCGGAGCGTTGGTCACGGCGATCGATGGCCAGAAGCTCCACCCGGACCACGTGCGCGGTGTTGCTCAGCGCAAGCTCGCCGAGGTCGAGATCGAACGGCACCTGGACATTGCGGGGCGAACCCTCGACCGGCCGCGCCATCGTCCGCACCGGCTCGGCCGCGTCATCCACGAAGAACGTCGCGCTGAGCTCGGCCAGACCGGAGTCGTCCTTCGCGACCGCCGCCAAGCGCAAGGTATCGCGGATCCGATACTCCTCCCGCTCGAGCAGCGCCCCGGTGATCGTCGGCGGCTGATCGGGGACGACGGCGACGACGATCCGAGCGGTCGACTCGTTCCCTGCGCTGTCCACCGCCCGAACCCAGATCGGATAATGATCGCGCTCGACGGCCGGCGCGTGTGAGAACGCCGGCACCCGGACGAGACGGAGGGCCTGGTAAGCGTGGAGCCCCCCCGGGATCGCCTGGGGCGCGAACTGGGCGCCGCGAAGGATGTCCTCGGGGCGACCGGTGAGGACCAGTCGTTCGGTCTCGATCGCCACGCCTCCGAGCTCCAGACTCGCTACGCCAACGTCGTCATAGCCGGCAGCCTTGACCACGATCTCCGTGTCCTCGACCACCAGCGCCAAGTCGGAGCCCCCTTCGGTGGCGGTGACCGCGGGAGACACGATGTTCACCACGGGAGGCTGCTGATCCTGCCCCAGGGTGAGCGACACGGGAGCGCTCTGGCTGCTCGTCCCCGCGGAGTCGAACGCCACCGCCCACACCACCATGGTCTGCGCGGGGCCGGTGATGGGCAGTGTGTCGTAGAGATAGGCGTACGGCGCGGTCGCGTCGGCACCCACCAACCGACCATCGACGTAGAACTCGACGCGCCCTACCCCAACGTCGTCCGCCGCGTTGGCCCGCAGCTCGAGCGTCTGGCCCGCCACCTGATGGGCGCCCTCCACCGGTGCGGTCAGCGCCACCTGCGGCGGCCGGTCGCCACGCACGCCCACCCGCACCTGGCTCGACTGCCCGATCTCCTGGTGCCGGTCGGTGGCCCTCACCATCACGGTGAGGGACGTGCCGAGCGCTTCGTTCGCCACCGGGTAGGCAAACGTGTGGGTCGCGCGCTGCTCGGCGTAGGCGTCGGCAAAGCCCAGGTTCGGTTCCTGGAAGACGAAGGTCTGGACGGACGCCCCGTTGATGAGAAGGTCGAGCGTGGTCCCGGCAGCGAGCGTGTCGTCCGCCACGTCGACCGTCACGGACAGCGACTGCCCGGCGGTGACCGACGCCTGGTCGAGCGGAGCGGTCATGGTCACGCTCGGGGGCTGGTTGGCGATCACCCGATAGAGCCGCGGCTCCGTCGACTGCTCGAGCCCGCTCCCGTGCAAGACCGCGTAGACGGCGCGGGTCGTCTCGGACAGGGTGATCGATGGGGTCTGACCGTCGAGGCGCCAGCGCTCGAAGGAGCCCTGGGGATCGAGCTCGACGACCGGGTAGCTTGCGGTCCCGAGGAGGCGCCCGTCCACGAAGAACTCGACATAGGACACAGCCCTGCTGGCATCGGTCGCGCTGAAGGGAAGGCTCACCTGGTAGCGGATCGGCGACTGTTCCACGTAGCGCTGCATGGCGTGAGGCATGTCGAGCACCACCTGGGACAGGGTCCTGGTGCGCTCCGCGACCACGCGGACCTCTCGCGATGCGGAGACCGTGGTGTGCCCGGCGCTGTCCCGGGCCTCGGCACGGAGCTCGAGCACGTCGCCGAGGCTCTCGGCCGACGTCTGCATCGTCACCTCGTAGGGAGCCGCCTCCCGCCTGCCGATCTCGACATCGTCGGCTAGGAAGCGGACCGCGGCGATCGCGACGTCATCGGTCACCGAGGCGCCGATCCGGAGCAGCTCGCCGGCGATCACCTGTGAGTCCGCCGCGAGGTCGATCTCGGGCGGAGCGTCGCGGGCGACGACCGGGATGACCGTCGCGATCTCGGGGTGCGCGGTCAGGCGGACGGTGACCGCCTGCGGCGTTGCGTCCGGAATGATGGCCCGCGCGAGTAGGCCCTGCTTGGCCTGGTGCTCGAGGGTGCCGGCCGCGCTCGGATCCAACGCCACATCGAACGTGAATCGTTGGCCTATCTCCATCTCCGAACCGTCGTCGAACAGCGCCCGGAACGGCGGCATGGGTCGCCATGCGTTCAGGCGATCCAAGACCAGTCGACCCGCTTCGTCGAGGCCCTCGGATCGGAGTCCCACGAGAGTCCGTGAGGGATCGATCGTCACCGGGACCTCCAGGGGATCGAGGCCCGGGTAGCTGACGCGAATGCGGACGTCCTCCGTGGTGGGGATCGCGAGCGGGTAGACGACGCCCCCCGGCGAGACGGCGATGAGGCTCGGGTGGGTCGACTCGTAGGTGACGCCGCTGCCGACGCCGGGCAGCGGCGTCACCCCGCGGAACTGAAAGCGGACCGACGGCACCAGCGTCTCGGTCTCGAGGACGCTGGTGAAGACGATTCGATCGGGGCGAACACCGAGCTCCGACACCGCCTCCACCACGTCGTCCCCGGTGAAGGCGATCTTCGAGATCGCCGTCTCGTTGCCGGAGGCATCCACCGCCGCCGCGTCGATCAGCACGAGGCCGTCGTGCGCCACCTGCTCGGCCGAGAGCGGGGACGGGACCGGGACCCGGAGAGAATACGCCGTTTGTCCCTCCGTCCGCGGATGGACACGCGAGACGCCCTCGGTGATGGCGAAGGCGTGGCGACTCGCTTCCTCGACGACGCCGGCCGCCGCGCGAAGATCGGAGGCACGCACACCGACGGCCGAGTAGGTGACGTAGGCGAGGTCGGTGTCGTCGCCCGCACTCACCACGATCTCGAGGTATTGCGCGGCCCCATCGCTGCCAGAGCCAGACAACAACCCCACCTGCTCGACGGCGATCTGCGGCGGCGTGCGTTCGGTCCGGAAGACCTCCTGGTGACGCTGGATCGTCCCGTCGAGCCCCTTGAGCTCCACCTCGGGGTCGAGTCGGCCGCTGTCACTGCGCTCGAAGTCCACCTCACAGCTCAGCGGCGCCGGCCCTACGCGCGCTTCGCTCGGCGCTACCACGCGCACCCCGCTGCCGAGCGGCAGCACGATTTCCGCCAGGTTGGAGCAGTCCCCGATCGCTACCGTATAGGCAATGGCGCTCGAGCTTCCGGTCAACGCCCCGCGAGCGCGGATATCGACGGCCACTGGGTTGGTCGGCGCGCCCGGAGGCGTCACCTGGGCCACCACCAATCGCAGCAGGAAACCCGAGGCGAGGAGCAGCGCCACCACGAAGGCGAACCACCGCGTGGCGCCAAAGCGCGAGGGTTTAGCGGTCATGGAAGATGCTCGCACCCGAGCTCTCGGAGAACCGGGACAATACACGTGACGCGGGCCCGTGTCTTGCTCATTGTGTCAACGGAGAGCGCGGGTTCCGTTGGCGGCGACACCCGCCTTCGTCCACACCGTCGACACCCGCCTTCATCCACACCGACCGTCGATCTCGACGTCGCTACGAAACCAGGTCCTGCGCGGAGAATCGGCGCAAACCTGGAAAAACGCCAAACGGCCGTAACGTAGCGTCAAGCTTGCCGACCGCTGGACTTCTCGCGTCACCTCGTATTTTCAAGAATGAATCTTCTGCTCGACGATGCGACCGGAAGGAACGGTGTGGGGCGCCATCACGCCAAGCCCGGTTAGGGCGAGCGGCGCCTGTCCGACCCCAGCTGCCCAGACTGCATGTTCATTCGCGAGGTGGCATCACCGTCGAACAGGAATGCGACGGGGAGATCGAGCCGCGCCGGGGAGGGACGCGGCGGGAGCCCGAGCATCCCGCCAGCCGGAACCCTCTCGGTATTGCGCTGGCCGAGGCTCCTGACATCTTGGGAGCGCGGTCGGCCCACGAGCGAGCGCTGGCGCTCGATGGCCAAGGGGAGGTCGCGCGGCCCAAGCCGGCGGAGCCGGAACCAGACAGGCCAGGCCGTCAGCGCGCCAGCGGTCAGCGGTCAGCGGTCAGGTAGAACGTGGAGACCCTGATCGCTGACGCCTGATTGCTGATGGCCACGAGGACATTGAAAAATTTTCTGCCAGATCCGGTCAAGATCACACCGCCAAGGGACTCACCTCGCGCTGCGCGAACGCGCAGCCCCCTCACGGATTGCGGGGGACCCACCAATGGCCACGCCCTTGCCCTGACCACCCGACACCGTGGGGAGCGCCCCCGAATCCGGGGCGATCCTGGCAAGGGCGCGGTGCGCATTGCACCCCCGGGCCGACTCCAATAGGTTACCGCGCATGGCGGACCAGGGAGAATGGGTGCTGATCCAACTGGACGAGAAGCTCGCAAAGCGTTCCGGAATGCCCCCGCAGGTACCCGTGCCCAAGGCCGAGTTCGAGGCGCTGGGGGATCGCGGGCTGACGCAGCAGGAGGTTCGGAAGAACGTCCAGGCGTTCGCCACGGCCGCGGCGGCCACCCTCCGCAGCAAGGACCCGAATCTCGCGAAGCGCTTCGACGCCTACCTCGCCAAGCAGACGTTCTGGCAGAAGGCCGAGGGAGCGCTGGCCCAGCAAGACATGCCGACCGCGATCCGCCTGCTCCGAACCATCACCCAGGTCGACGCGGACGACTACGCCGCCCGCCAGAGCCTCGCCACCGCGCTGCTCGCGGCGCAAGAGACCGAGGAGGCGATGAAGCTCTTCGCCGCGATGGGAGACGTCTGGTCGGGAGTCCCCGACTACCATGTCACTTTCGGTCAGGCGTGTCTGGCTGCCGAGCGTCGCGATGACGCGCTCGAACAATTCGTGCTCGCCCTCGAAGCGCAACCGGATTTCCGCCCGGCAATGGACGCCCTGGTCGCGCTCGGCGTCCTGGTGCGGATCTACGAGGATCCCCGGGATGCGGGGTCTCTGGTCTACGTGCGGCAGGACTCGCTCATCTCGTACCTCGAGAGCCAGTGGGACGAGACCCCGCTCTCGGTGGACGAGTATCTGCTCCGCGCCGCCGACCACGAGAACGAAGGCCGATTCGCGGCCATGCTCGCCGCCGCGGAGCGCGCGCTGCGGGCCGCCCCCGAGAACCCGACCTCCCAGCTTACCAGCGTCCGTGCGCTCCGCCTCCTCGGGGAGCTCGGCCGCGCCACCGAGACCGCCCGCGGCTTCATCGAGCAGTCGCCGACCAGTGCGGCGCTCGAGGCCGAGCTCGCGAAATGCCTGCTCGCCACCAACGACCAGGCTGGGGCCGAGGCGGCCATCGATCGCGCGCTCGCCGTCGACCCCGGGGAGCTCACCGCCCTCGGGATGCGTTTCCCCTCTGCACCCGACACCGATCTCGAGCAGATCCAGCAGACGCTGCCTGCGCTCGAGCAGTACGTCGCCGAACACGAGCAGTCAGCGGGTGCCTGGCGAGCCCTCGCCCGCGCGCGTTCGCGAGCCAACGCCGAGGATGCCAGTCTCGAGGCGTACCTTGAGGCCCTCGAGCTCGCCCCGCAAGACGACGACCTCCGTGGCGAATACTGGACCGCGCTCGTGCGCTGGGGTCGGTTCGACGCGGTGCTCGAACAGGCGGGCAAGCAAGAGGGCCTGCCCCGTCGCGACTGGAAGCTCCGCTGGGCCGAAGCCGAGGCGCTGCTCGGCCGCAGCCGGGGGATGGAAGCGCGGGCCGCCTTCATGAGCATCAACGCGGACGCCACCCTGCATATCGCCGTCAGGGCACGCGCCAAGCGAGCCCTGGAGGGGATCCAGAGCGTCTAGATCCCACGGCGGAACCCAGGGGCAGAGGCCGCGAGGCGCCTCGCAATGCCTCGGGCCCGGCAACGGGCGCGGGCGCTACTCGCAGGGATTGATGAAGGTGCCGCAGGGCTCCGGACGACCGGTGACGCGACGCTTCAGGGTGACGGACTGCTCGATCTTCCCTGTCTCCGGCACCTTGATCGCCACGCGCAGGGCGGAGTACTGAGGCTCGTAGAAGACGCAGTCGTGCTTGCCGGGCTCGAGCCGAATGCCGCCCCGCGCGAACGTCACCTTCTCCCGATCGCAAGAGATGGCGTCGAGGGTCGCGCAGGCGGGAGAGCAGGTCAGCATCACGTTCGGCTCGACCTCTTCCTCGGTGGCGGCTGGAGCGTCCGCTACCGCGGAGCCGGCCGCGGACGGCACCTCGCCCGCGTTGGTGCCGGTCTCGGTGGTGGCCGTTTCGGCGGTGGCCGTCTCGGTAGTGGCCGCGGCAACTGCTGGATCGGTCGGGGCGGGAGGCTGCGTTTCGGTGGGGGTCGTCTCGGTGGTGGCCACCGTGCCGTCAGCGTCCGATGATGTGGCTTGGGCGGCGTACCGGGAGTAGGCGAAGACACCGATCGCCCCCAGGACGACGAGGCCCAGGAAGAAGACGACTCCTCCGACCAGGACGTAGATGAGCGCCGAGGACTTCTTCTTCGGCACCTCCTGCACCATCGGTGGGGCCGACGCCATCGGTTGAGGAGGGACCGACGGCACAGGCTGAGGCTGAACCGGCGCCGCGTACGGCGGCGCCATGACGACCGGGGGCGGATGGGTGGACGGCGGCGGGTACGAGGCCACGTCTCCTGGCTGCCGCGCCGCCGCCTGCGCCGCTTCGGCCGCCCGCTTCTGCTGGATGGCGGCCGCGACCCTCGCCTGCACCTCCGCCATGTTCTCCGGCGAGAGCTGCATCGTCCCCTGCACGCCCATCGGCGGCGCGGTAGGGGCCGCCTGCGCAGCGGCCGCGGCCTGCTTCTGTTGGATGGCGGCCGCGATCCTCGCCTGCACCTCCGCCATGTTCTCGGACGAGAGTTGCATCGTCCCCTGCACGCCGATGATCGGAGCCCCCGTGATCGGGGCCTGCGCCGGGTCGTTCGTGGGAGCAGGGGCCTGGTTGGGGAACGACGATGGCGTCCCCGCGATCATCGTCCCCACGGGGATCGGCCGATCCGATGGTGCGGGAGCGGACGCGGGCACGGGTGACGGGCCGACGAGCATCGTCCCCTGAAACTTCCGGTCCTCGCCGCTCATTTTGCCTCGCCCTCGGCCGGCGCCGCACCACGCGCGCGGATCGACGTCATGCACGCCTTGATCGGGACGGCGAGCGTGGTCGGCGCCGAGCGGAAGAGGAATCCCACCCCGACGACCGCCGACGCCTCTCCTCCCATTTGGGTCACGGAGAGCAGGAGCGCCCCTGGCTGTCCGCCCATCATGGGATCCTCTTTCTGAGCCGTCGTACCCCGTTTGAGTTTCTCGATCTGCCAGGCGTGCACCTCGAGCGAGTTGGCAGGCCAGGTGACCTGGGGCTTGCCGAGGTCCACCAGCTGGTCCACCACTCCCGTCACCGAAAGCTCGGCGAGAATGGCGTAGAAGAGGCTGCGGATGGCCTCCTTGGAGGAGTTCGCCGCCGCGCCGAAGACCAGCGTCGCCCCACCATCTGCGGACACGGCCTGTACGCGCTGGTCGGTTCGTGCATAGGTCCAGCCCTCGGGCACGGTGATCGTAGCCGTGGTAGCCACGTCGAGCGATTGATCCTTCGCGGCCAGACACTTGTCACCGAAACTAAGGCATTTTGGCGCAGTTTGTGCGGTGGGAGTGGGTGCCGGCGGAGGTGGCGCGGGCGGCGGAGTGGTGGCCGACGGAGGCGGTGGGGTGGCCGGAGGCGGCGCCTTGCCACCGCAGGCAACCACTAACAATGCCAGCATCGTCCTCAGAGCAACTCGTTTCATACGGGCGTTCCCCGTCCGGACCATCCGTCACCTTAGTCCGCTGTGCAAGGCCCTTCGGGCTGCCCCCCGGGGCCGAGGGGGCTCTCCTCCCAACCTACGCCGACCGAGGCGCGATCCTGCCGCCCCTCCCATCGGTCCACCATGTCGGCCAGCGCGCCGGACCCGGGGGGGGCCGGCTCAGCGGCTACGCGGATCGTAGAGAAACGCGCGCTTGGCGGTCGCCACCTGGCCGTCGGGATTGCGCACGGCAACGTCCACCATGTGCCCCGCCTTGCCCTTTGGCGTAAGGACGACGAGGGTGCGCGCGTCCCCGCCGCGCGAAGGCTTGGCGGGTTGTCCGTCCACCAGGACCACCGTTCCCTCCACGAACCCGGTGCCCGAGACGTCGATCTCGGTGCCGCCGTCCACGGCGCCGCGATTGGGGGCTACCGAGCCAATCGTGGGTGCCTCGGCGCGATGGTACTGGAAGGCCTTGAGCTGCTCGCACCGCGACCCGTCGGGGGCCGTGACCACGATATCCACCATTCCCGGGCGACCGCCTGGCGTGATGACCTCGAGCTCGGTTGGCCCCTTCACCACGACCTGGGCCGCCCGCATTCCCCCCAGACTCACCTGGGTCCCCGCCGCGAAGTGGCGTCCCTCGATAGTCAGGCGAGTCCCTCCCGTGGCCTTGCCCTCCCGCGGGTAGACATCGGTGATGCGTGGAACGGGGCCAGCCTCGAAGGTGAACCCATCCGCGAGCGTGAAGGCCTGCCCGTCGGGGTTGCTGACCTCCACCGGCACTCGACCGGGCGAGGCATACCTCGGCGCGTGGGCGATGAGCTGGCTAGCGGACACGAGCTCGCAGCGAGCCTGGGCGGTCCCGAATCGGACGGTGCACCCGGAGGCGAATTCGCTCCCCGTGATGGTGACCGGGTAGCCGCCGCCGAGCGTTCCTACCGCGGGGTCGAGCGCGACCACCGTGGGGGCGCGCAGCGCCACGTAGAAGAAGGCCTGAGCGAATGAATGCGACTGTCCGTCCGAGTTCAAAACCTCTACGATCGCCGCACCCCCATGCGGCACGGGTGGCGCGGAGGCCGTCAGCTCGCGGTCGGAGACCCGCTTGGCGAACACCCGGTGACCGGCCACGACCACCTCACAGGGCTCGCTGAAATGGTCCCCTTCGATCCGAATGGGACCCCCAACGAGTGGGACGGTCGAGGGACTGACCCTCGCTACCACGGGTGCGGGCCCGGCATCGTACCGAAACCCCTTCGCGAGCTCTCCCGATGATCCATCGGGGTTCTCCACTCGGAGGCGCTGTGGTCCTGCGGCCACCGCCCTCGGAGTCAGCGCGCGGAGCTCCTCGGAGCTGACGTGAGCCGAGAGCAGTGGGGACGGATCCTCGCCGAGGTACACCGCGGCGCCACGCGCGAAGCGGCGCCCTCGGATCTGGATCTCGGTCCCGCCCGCGAGGGGTCCCCGCGCAGGTTCCACGCCGCTCACTTCAGGTTCACCCTCGAACCTGAACCCGAGGCTCGTCACCGCGCTCGAGCCATCCGCGTTGGTGACGGTCACGTCGTATTCGCCAGCAGGATGAGAGACCGTTTCGAGCTCGAGGCGGCTGGACGAGAGCCAGCGGACCAGAGGGAAGGAGCCGCCGATCCGCACCTCGCAACCCGCGCGCAGGCCGCTACCGAGGAGGAACACCGTGGTTCCGCCCGCTGGGGGTGCCGATCCGGGGACCAGTCGCTCGACGGTCGGATCCGGATCGTAGCGGAAGCCGTTGACCCAGAGGGCCTCTTCCCCGGTCGGGCGATCGACGCGAAGGTCCGCAAACTCCGCTTCTGCGAAGGGCGGCACCGTGATGCGAAGCTCCTGATCGCTCACGAGCGCGCTCGCCACCGGCAAGCCACCGAACGACACTCGGCAATCCGGACCGAAGCAGGAGCCCCGAATGACCAGCTCGGTTCCGCCCCGTCGGGGACCCGAAGTCGGCTCGAGGCTGGCAATGCCGAGCGTCGGAGCCGGAGCGGACGCTGGTTCTTCGCCACCCGCCCCCTCCTGATCCGCGACCCGGTCAGCGACATGGTCCGACTCCACCATGGGTGGGGGCGCCAGCCCGCCCGCGTCACCCGTCGCGTCACCCGTCGCGTCTTCGGTGGGCTCGGGATCGCCCGCCGCCGTCGGGGCCTGGTCGGGCAGACCTGCGGGCTCAGGGGGCGAGGCAGCGCCTTCATGGTGATCGGTCGATGGCTCGGGTGCCATGGCGACCGGTGCTCCCTCGTGGCTCGGCTTCGGTTCGTCGTGATGCGACATCACGCGGGATTTGATGGCTGCCCCGACGGAGAGTCAACCGTCCGGTGGTCGCCAAATCCAGAGCCGGGCAGCGTCGGCTCTCGCCGATTGACCTAGATCAAGGAATCGGCAACCCTGACGCGGTCATCTCATTGGGGAGGTAGGGAGGACGCCGGCCTTCCGGAGAGACTGGCCATGTCCACCGAGCCCGCCACCAAGCCCAGGGTCACGCCGTCCCCGCCAGGAGTGAGCGGGCCCCCGGGGCCGAGGCGGTTCGGAAGGCTGGTCTGGCTGCTGGTGGCGGTCACCGGAATGGGAGCCGGGATCGGCGCCTTCACCTTCCGCTACGCCGAGGGATTCTCCTACCTCGGATCCGAGCCAGAGATCTGCGTCAACTGCCACATCATGCAGCCGGAGTACGATGGCTGGCAGAAGGCGAGCCACCATACGGTGGCACGCTGTGTCGACTGCCACCTCCCCGACGCCTTCGTCCCGAAGTACCTCGCCAAGGCAGAGAACGGCTTCCGACACGGCCAGAAGTTCACCACGGGCGACTTCGAGGAACCGATCACGGTCAAGGCACGGGGGCGCGAGATCCTCCAAGCCAACTGCGTGCGGTGCCACGCCGATCTGGTCGCCGAGCTCGCCCAGGGCTCTCCGGAAGGGCCAGCCCAGGCCGATTGCGTCCATTGCCACCCTGCCGTCGGGCACGGCGAGAAGGCGGGGCTCGGGGGACCTCGTCGTGCAAGCTCGTGGGAACCCCTGGGTCCCAGAAGCGCAGGAGCGCGAACGAACCATGACTGAAGCAGCGAAGGGTGCCTGGTGGAGGGGTCGCGCGGCCCTGGTTGCGGCAACCGCGGTCGTCGCCCTGGTGGCAGCGGGGGTGACGGCGCTCCTGATGGACATCATGGAAAAGAAGGTCGAGCGCCGCCATGCTTTCGTCCGGGTGGTCGACGTCGGTGAGGACGACACCGATCCCGCCAAGTGGCAGCCCAACTTCCCTGCTCAGTACGACGGCTATCGGCGCACGGCGCTGAAGACCCGCACCCGGTTCGGGGGGCACGCGGGGAGCGAGACCCTGCCCGAGGAGAAGATCGAGCGGCACCCGTGGTTGAAGCGCATGTTCCTCGGCTACGCATTCTCGATCGACTATCGGGATCGGCGCGGCCATGCACACATGCTCGCCGATCAGGAGGCCACCCAGCGGCTGACGAAGCCGCAGTCGGGCTCCTGCCTGCACTGCCACGCCTCGATCATGCCGCTCTACCGGGACCTCGGCGGTGGCGACGCCATGAAGGGCTTCGAGGCGTCCTTCGCCATCCCCTACCAAGAGCTGAACGCCAAACTCCACCAACTCGGCCACGCCCACTCCGTGAGCTGCGTGGACTGCCACGACCCGAAGACGATGGCGCTCCGCGTGACTCGGCCGGGCTTCGTCAGGGGGATCCAGGCGCTCGCCGCCTCCGAGGCGCCGGTGCCAGCGCTGCCGTCCATCGAGATCTGGCGAGCGGGCAAGCGCCAGCGGCCGTTCGACCCCAACCAGGACGCGTCACGGAACGAGATGCGGTCGTTCGTGTGCGGGCAGTGCCATGTCGAGTACTACTGCGGGAGCAAGATGCAGCTGACGTTCCCCTGGGGGAGAGGGCTCCGCGCCGAGGACCTCGAGTCCTTCTGGAACGAGCAGAAGTTCCCCGATGGGTCCGCCTTCGCCGACTACCGGCATGCCGAGACCGGAGCGTCGATCCTCAAGGCTCAGCACCCGGAGTTCGAGCTCTGGAACCAGGGCATCCACTCGCGGAGCGGGGTGGCCTGCGCAGATTGCCACATGCCGTACATGCGGGAAGGGGCCACCAAGGTCAGCGATCACTGGGTACGGAGTCCGCTGTTGAACGTGAATCGCGCCTGCCAGACCTGCCACCGTGTCGACGAACAGGAGCTATTGCTTCGCGTCGATGCGATCCAGGAGCGAAACTACCTCCTGCTCGAGCGGAGCGGCGCCGCCATCGCGGCCCTGATCCAGGCCGTGGTGGATGCGAAGGCGCGCGGCGCGACCCCCGCGCAGATCACCCCGGCGCTGGAGCTCCAGCGCAAGGCGCAGTGGCGCATCGACTTCATCGCGGCCGAAAACAGCATGGGGTTCCACGCGCCCCAGGAGGCGGCACGCATCCTCGGGGAGGCCATCGACTACGCGCGTCAGGGTGAGCTCGCGCTCCATACCGGCGCGCCGCCCGCCCTCGCGCCGGCCCCTCCCGATGCTAGCGTGGGGACCGACGCCGGCCTCACCGACGCCACCGACGCGACGGGAGACGCCGTGCGGTCTGCGAAGCCAGGTGGATCCGCGGCAGCGCCGGCTGGATCCGCCGGAGCGCCGGCCCCCAGCACCGCAGCCCGGTAACCTCCGCGGCGGGCGGTCCCTCCGTTTCGCTCCCGCGGAAGGGACGCGGGGTCGGACGCCCCTCGTTCCAGCCGCTGCTGCGTGGGCGCCAGCGTTCTCGTTGACCATCAGCGATCAACGCACGAATCTGACGGCGCCCGTGCGCGGATGGCTCCGCATGCGCTGACGCGTGCCGGACAGGACGCTGCGAGACGCTCTGCTCCGCATCGAGCCCGATCATACCCGCCACGCCCTGCGCTCGTTGGTGCGAGCCGCGCAGCGCCGCCAGGCGTTCACGGCCGAGGAATTGCCCATCGGCGTGGTGTCCTTCGACGGCAAGCACATCAGCATCCCGAGCGCTGACGACCGGTACGCCCAGCGGCAGACGGCGGGCAAAGCGAACCACGTAGGCCACCGCGCAAGTGGCCCCTGGCAACCACTGGCAGCACTGCTTGCCAGGGCAGCCGCCTGCCCGCTGCCGGACGCCGATCTCCGAAACCGGTTCCGCTCCCGCTCCTGGCCCCCAAATCCCCGGCTCGCCCAGCGTGCCGCCGATCGAGGGTGGATCTGCACCCAATCCACTTGCACCCTTCCCCCGTCTTCGTGACAATGCCGTCGCCTTGGGCGACGCCTTCACGCTCGGTCGTTTCGCCGCCGTTTCCGCGCGACTCGAGGCGGGGCAGCCGCGTGACGCAGTTCTCGCTGCCATGGGATTGAGCGAGGCGGACTGGCTCGCCGGGCAGCGAGCCTGGCTCGAAAGGCTCGCCACCCAGGTGCGGGCCAATCGATTCCAGCTCCTCACCCAATTCCTCGAGCTCCTGGAGGAAGAACGCTTTGGGCTCGGGACTCAGGTGATGGGTGGGCTCGACCGTCTGGCGCCCCCACCCATGGTGGTGGCGCAGCCGGATGGGACGGTCACGACGAGCCCCGTGGAACCAGGGCCGGTCGGTTGGGCCCCGGCTCCAGGACCCTTGGCGCCCGAGGTCCCGCTGCCCGCGCCACCCACCGCTGCCAATCCCTCCGTCGAGCCGCCGCTCGCGTTCTTCCTATCTCCGTCCGCTGCAAGGGCCGCGTCACTCACCCCGACCTCGGTGTCCCCGCCAGCTCCCGGGTCGCCCGCTGCCCCGGCGCCCGCCGCCCCGGCGCCCGCCGCACCAGCGCCCGCAGCCTTCTTCACCTCGGCGTTCAGGGCCGTGCAGCAATCGCCGGAGGGGATTTCGCCCGTGGCCTACTCCCCTCCGCCAGCTCAGGTGGTCGCTTCCCCTCCTTCTCCCTGGCCCGCGCCGCCGGCGCCACCCGCAGGCTGGTCCGGCGCCATCGCGACCGGCCCGGTGTCACCCCACCCCAGCGGGGCTCCGCAGGGAAGCTCGGATTCGGCGGCAGCCGGTCACGTCCCCGGGGCACCTCCCGCCGCCACGCCCCCTGGCTTCTTCGCCGCGGCCGGTGCGGCCGGCGCGCCTTCGGCAACGGCCGCCCCCGGCTCACCCAGCTCGGCTCCGCCCCCGGTTCGCTTGAGCCTCGAGCAGTACGCACACCTTACCATCGAGCTCGAGCGTGGAGGGAACACGCAAGCGGTCCTCACTCGTTATCACCTGACGCCGATCGGAAGGTACGCCGAGGATCTCGGGTGGCAGCAGAGGTTCGCGGCCGAACCAACCCTGCACGCCCAGTTCATGCGCCTCGTCGCGGCCTATCGCACCTCGCCGCGCTAGTCCGCGCTCGCGTCCGGAGCGCTCGATGGTGACCGACTCCTCCCCGACCCTGCCGAGCGTGGTCGGCTGCCTCGAAGACACCCACCAGGTGAGCCCGGCCGCGTCGCACGCGGATCCGTCGTGGTCCGGACGTGCCCGGTCGGTCCCCTCGCCAGCGGCCACCAGGCTGGACCGTAGCTGCACGCCGAAGGCCGTTCCTGTAGCGGGTAGGATGCGCTAGACCGACGCCTGGCGCATTGCGCTCCCGGGCGGCGAGGGCGGCGGTTCACGACTATGGCGCAAAGCCTCGAAGAGATGGTCGATACGCTCCAGGCGGCCCTCGCCGTCAATCCGCGGGACGCCTGGAAGCGACTCCGCCTCGGCAAGCTCTTCGCCCGGCTCGGCCGTGAGGAGGCGGCGTTCGAGACGCTCCGGAGGGCGTTGCGCGACGACCCGAAGCTCGCTGAAGCCCACGTCGCGCTGGCGACCCTGCACGATGCCCGCGGCGAGGCGGCGGACCGCGAGCGAGAGCTGACGGATGCGCTGGCGGTGGATCCCGGCCACGTCGAGGCGACCTACGAGCTAGCTCGGCTCCGCGCTGGTCAAGCACGCCACGAGGAGGCCCTCGCCCTGCTCGCCCGGCCCGCCTGGCCTCCGCCGTGGCTGCCTCGCTCGCTGCGCGCACGAGCCGCGAGCGAGGGAAAGCTCGGGCGCTGGGACCGGGCGCTCGAGCTGCTGGAGCAGGCACGCCAGGTCGAGCCCGAGAACGTCGACCTCCGAGAGGAGCTCGGGCTTGCCTATTTCGCCAGTGAGCGGTGGCCACAAGCCGCCGCGGATCTCGGTCCCGTCGTCGCGACCGATCCGACTCGGATCGCAGCCCAACGCGGCCTCGTGCGCGCCCAGCTCGCGCTCGGCGAGGGGGCGGCGGCCCTGGCGGGCGCCGAGCGCCTGCTCGCTCGGCTGCCCGAAGATGTCGATGCGCGCGCCGACCGGGCGTCGGCGCTGGTGATGCTGGGCCGCGGGGCGGAAGCGCTCCCGCTCTTCAAGGAGGAGACCGTCGACCCACGCCTCGTCGGGCCGCTCTGCCGCTCGCTCATCGCGGTCGGGCGCGGCGCGGACGCGCTCCAGCGAGCGCGAGCGCTCGCCAAGGCGCACCCCGGCGAGGCGTCGGTTCAGGCGCTCCTCGGCGAGGTGCTGGCCACGGTCGGCCACGACGGCGAGGCGGTGGTCCCCCTGCGGCAAGCGCTCAGGCTCGGCGGCTCGGTCAGCGAGGCCGGGGTCGTCCTGGCCCAGGTGTACGAGCGGCTCGGACAGCCTCGCGACGCCCTCGAGCTCTTGGAGGCCGCCTGTGCCGAACGCCCGGCGGTGGCGCCACTGCTCGTGTCGCGCGGCCGCGCAGAGCTCGCTGCCGGGTTGCTCGAGAAGGCAGCAGCAACCTTTGCCGAGGCTGGGCGACTCGACGAAACCTCGGTGCCGGCACGGGTCGGACGCGCGCAGGCCTTGGTCGCTCTCGGCCGGCCGGGGGACGCCATCGCGGCCTACCGTGAGGTCCTCGATCTCGATGCCGGACGCGGCGAGGACTGGCTCGAACGAGGGCGCCTGGAGCTCGCCGAGCAGCGGTTGGAGGACGCGGCGAGCTCGCTCGGCAACGCGGACAGGCTCCTGCCCGAGTCGGCGGACGCGGCTGCGCAGCTGGGCGCCGCCCTGTTTGGCCTCCACCGTCTGGGCCCCGCCATCCAGGCGTTCTCTCGAGCGGTCGCGCTGCGGCCGAACGACGCCGCCTCATGGCTCGCCCTCGGTCGAGCCTACGCCGAGGTCTTCCGCAGCCCGGAGGCGATCGGCGCGCTCGAGCGGGCCACGCAGCTCGACTCGGAATCGGGTACCGCGTTCCTGCTGCTCGGGCGGGAGCGGGCCGCCATCAAGCGCGACGACCTGGCGGTGCCGGCGCTCGAGGTCGCGACGCAGCTCCTCCCCGGCGATCCCGCGCCCATCGCGGAGCTCGGGCTCGCGCTGTCCCGCCTCCGCCGCTGGTCCGATGCAGTACCGGTGCTCCGCAGTGCGGTCCAGCGCGGCGCCAAGACCACCCCCGTCCTCGCCGCCCTCGCCCAGGGCTGCCTCGGACTCGGCAGTCCCTCCGAAGCCGCAGAGTGGTACACGAAGCTTGCCTCGGCCGAGCCGGAGGTGGCGGAGCACCACGTCGGGCGGGCGGCAGCGTGGCTCGCGCTCGACCGTCGCGCGGAGGCCGAAGCGGCGCTGGTCCAGGCCGTCCGCCTCGATCCCGGCCACTCCGGGGCCCAGCAGCAGCTCGGCCGCCTCGAATGGGAACGGGGCGAACGCGGCTCGGCGCTCCTCCGCCTCCAGCGGGCGGCCGAGGGGTTCATCGACGACGACGATGCCTGGTGCGAGTTTGGACAGGCAGCACTGGCGATGGGGGCCGCCCGCGACGCCGAACGCGCGTTCCGACGCCGGCTCGAGCTGGTGCCGGGCGACTTCGACGGGCTCTCCGGGCTCGCGCGCGCATTCGAGGCGCTCGAGCGGTGGCCCGAGGCGATCGAGCATTTTCGGCGCTGCCTGGCCCTTCGCTCCGAAGCGGTCGAGGATCGGCGACGGCTCGGGCTGTTGCTCGCGCGACTGCAGCGGGACGAGGAGGCCATCCGCGAGCTCGTGCCGGCGCTCGCCGGGGTCGACGACCCGGCGTTGCTCGAGGTGCTGGCAGACTCTCACCTCCGCCTTCACGAGGACGAGGCAGCGACCGTCGTGCTCGAACGCGCGCTCGGCGACGGGGCGGGGCCACCTGCGCTCCATGCCAAGGCCGGGCTCGCCTACGACCGCCTCGGCCGTGAGAAGCGTGCCCGCAAGCACCTCGAGCTCGCGATCCAGGACGAGAAGGATCCAGCGGTCATCGAGGCGCTGGGGCATCTGTACGTAGTGGAGGCGCGTCGACGAGCCGGCACCGAAGACGACGCGGAGGCGGTCGGGGACTATGAGCGTGCCATGCCGCTCCGTCCGCTGGACGTCGAGCTGCGCTGGGAGCTCGGCGGGGCGCTCCGTCGACTCGACCGCCGCGCGCGCGCGGTGGAGGTGCTGCGCGAGGGAGCGCGCCTGGCGGCGCGGGACGCCCGATTCCCGCTGGCGCTCGGCGAGCTGTCGTTCGAGGAAGGACAGCACGACGCCGCGCTCGGCTCCTTCGAGCTGGCGCTCTCGCTCGACCCCTCTTGCTTCGAGGCGCAGCGCGGGCGAGCCCGAACCCTGGTGGCGCTCGGCAGAGCGAGCGACGCCACGGCCGAGCTGCGCCGCGCCGTGGCGGCACGTCCGGACGCCACGGAGGAATGTGCCGTGTTGGGCGAGCTCCTGATCGAGCTGGGCAAGCCCGAGGAGGCGCTCCCCGTGCTGACCGAGCTCGTGGCTCGGTGCCCGCTGTCGGCGCGCGCCCTCGGCCTCCTCGGGACCGCCCAGCAGCAACTCCTGCGGCACCCGGTGGCGGTGACGTCGTTCCGGCGCGCGCTCGAGGTAGATCCGAGCCAGACCGATACGGCGCAGCAGCTCGCGACCAGCCTGGTCGCGCTCGAGCGCTGGGGAGAGGCGCTCCCCGTCCTGGAGCGGCTCGAGGGGGCCGACCCGAGCTGGCGTGACGAGCTATGCGGACTCACCCTGGCGGGTCTCGGGCGCGACGCGGACGCGGTGCCGTATCTCGAGCGGACCGTGCAGCGCCGCACGGACCCGGTCCTGCTGCGAGCGCTCGCCCGCAGCGCCCTGCGCGCGGGGGAGCCGGGACAGGCCGCGCAAGCGGCACACCGTTTGCTCGAAGAGCTCCCGCAGGACCTCGACGCGCTCCGGACGCTGGCGGCGGCCGAGGCGGCGCGCCAGGATCGCGACGCCGAGGCACGCGCCTGGCAGCGCCTGCTCGCGATCGCGCCCGGGGATCCCGAGGCCCGACACGGCCTGGCCGCCGTGATGCGGCAGGAGGCGGAGCGAGCAGCGGCGGCCAACCCCGGGCTCGCGGTGGACCGTTTTCGCGAGATCGCGGCGCTGCGGGCCGAGGATCCGGTCGCCCACCGGGAGCTCGGCGAAGCTCTGGATCGCATGGGCGACGCGCAAGGGGCGCTGGCCGCCGTGCGCCACGGGCTCTCCGCCGCGCACCCTGACGCCCCACTCGCGACGCTGGCGGGCACCTTGTTGCTCCGCGCGAACGAGCTCGAGGAGGCTCGCGCCATGTTCGATCTGGCGCTGCGCTGCAACCCTCGACACGTGCCCGCACTGGCAGCGATGGCCGACGTCTTGGTCCGCCTTGACGACGCGAGCGGAGCCGTGGAGGCGCTGGCCGATCTGGTGGACGTGGACGAGAACGCCATCGACGCCTGGCGGCGCCTTGCCGAGCTCCAGAATCAGCTCGGACGACACGGAGCCTCCGCGGATGCGTACGAGCGGGTGGCGGCGCTCGGCTCGTTGGGCCTGGACGAGCAGGTGACCTGGGGGCTGGCCCGCCGCGAAGCCGGGCAGCTCGAGGGAGCTTGTGAGCTGCTCTCGGCCGTCGTCAACGAATTGCCGGACCAGATCGAGCTTGCCCTGGCCCTCGCCGACGTGCAGCGGAGGCTCGGGCGGCGAGCGGAGGAGCTCGCTACCCTCGAGGGCGCCGCGAACCACGCCCCCGACGATCTCGTGGTCGCCGCGGAGCTCGCGCGCGCACAGGCGGCGTGTGAAAAATGGGAGGCCGCCTGCACCACCTACGAACGAGCACGCGGGTCGAACCCGACCGAACCCTGGCTCCGTGAGTGGCTCGCCGCAGCCGAGCAGGCCAACCACGTTCCCTCGCAGATCCGGGCGCTGACCGAGCTCACTGCGCTCCAGCCGGACGACGCGGAGGCCTGGTACCAGCTCGGGCGGGCGGAATGGAGCTCGGGCCGCGCGGAGGCGGCGCTGCCCGCGTTCGAGCGGGCGCGCTCGCTCGCCCCACGCAACCGCTCGATCGCGCGGGACCTCGCGACCATGGCGATCGAGCTCGCGAGCAGCGCCGACGCGCCGAACGTCTCGTGGCTCGTCTTGGCCACCGAGCACGGCGAGGACGAGCCGGATCTGCTGGTCATCGCAGCGAGGCTCTGGCGACGGGCCGGGGAGCTCACCGCCAGCCGCGACGCGGCCCGTACCGCCGTGGAGGGGGCTCCGAACGACGTGGAGGCCCTGGTGCTCCTGGCCGAGCTCGAAGAGCAGCTCGGGGATCTCGAACCGGCCGCCCGCACCTTCGAACAGGCATTGCGGGTCAAGGTCGATGCGATCGACGCGCTCCGCGGCCTCGCCCGAGTTGAGCTCGCGCTGGGTGACGCGCGCGCCACGAAGACCGCCGAGCGCCTGATCGCCCTGACCCCCGACGACGAGCTCGGGCGGTCGCTCGCGGCGGAGGCCGCCGAGGCCGCCGGGGCGCCCGAGCGGGCGGTGGAGCACTGGCAGTGGCTGTTGACCAACGCTCCGTCGCGAGACGACGCCCGCCCGCGGCTCGCGCGCCTCCTGGGCGAACTCGGCAGACACCGGGATCGGATCGAGCTCCTGACCGGAGTGAGGGACGACGACGCCCTCGCGCTCATGCTAGCCATGTCCTGGCTCGCGGTGGGGGAGCCGGGGCGAGCAGCAGGCGTGGCTCCGACGACGGGCAGCGGGGACCTCGCGGGCGCAGCGTGGGCGGTCAAGGCCCGCGCCCTCGTCGCCGTCGGCACCGAATCCGACGCGGCAGCCGCGTTCGAGCAGTCCTTCGTCAACGGCAATCGGAGCGTGGTAGAAGAGTGGCACGAGCTCGTCGTCCGCCTGGGCCGCCACCTGCCTTGGCGCGATGCCGCCGACCTGCTCGCGCGAACCGTCGAGCACGCGCCAGCGGCCAGCTTGCTGACCCTCCTCGCGGAACGGGAGCTCGAGGGTGGGCGTGCCCAGCCCGGTCTCGCCGCGGCGCAGCGCGCCCTGACGCTCGGCGCGGGCGCCGAGGCGTGGCGCCTCGTCGGTACGGCCTACGAGAGGGTGGGTGACGAGCGCGCCGCAGCCGAGGCCTTCGCCAAGGCGGCCGGCGCGGATCCGACGGACCGCACGGCGGTGCTCGGGGTCGCCCGCATGGAACGGGCCGGCGGTCGACACGCGGAGGCGATCGCGGCGCTCAAGCGACGGGTCGTCGAGGACCCCCATGACACCGAGGCCCTGGCGTTGCTCGCCGACTCCTACGACGCGACCGGCGAGATCGCGGACGCGGTCCGCGCGTGGCAGCAGCTGCTCGGTGCCGGCAAGCTCGCCCCCGAGGCCTGCGCCCGGCTCGGGCATCGCTGTCTCGAGCTCGGGCGCGCCGAAGCCGCCGCCGAAGCGTTCGAGGAGGCCCTCGATGCTGCTCCCGACGAGGCGGAGCTCCTGACCGCGCTCGGTGACGCACGGCTGCGCATGAACGACCCCGAGGCGGCGACACCACCCCTCGAGAAGGCGATCCGACTGGGGGCGGCGACGCCGCCAACCCGGGCCCTCCTGGCCCGCGCCCATCTCGGGTGCAGAAGGTACGTGGACGCCATCGCGGCGCTCGCGAAGACCCCGATCGAGGACGACGCGACGCTTCGGGTCCTGCTCGAGGCGGCGACCCAGGCCCAGGACGACGCCGAATGCGTGCGGGCCCTCGAGGGGCTGATCGCGGTGGCCCCGAGCCCATCGTGGTTCCTGGCGCTCGCGGACGTGTTCGAACGAGGGGGACGGCGGCGCGACGCCATCAACCGCTTGCGCGCGGCAGAGCGCACGCCGGACCTCGAGCAACGACTGGTGTCGCTCTGCCTCGACGAGGGCGACGCGGCCCTCTCGCGCGGCGAACCGGAGCTCACGCGGTTGCTGCTCGAGGAGGTGGCGTCGTTGTGGCTCGAACCCGTCGCGGCGCTCCGCGCCGCCCGCCTCGCCCGCACCATCGGGCACCCGTCGCTCGTGTTCCGGGTCGGGGAGCGCGCGCTGGTGGAGGGAGCGCCGCCGGAGGTGGTCCACGACGCGCGGTTGCTGCTCGGGGCCGTCGAGCTGGCCTCGGGTGGCAAAGACCGGGCACTCTCGCACTACCGCGCCGCGATCGAGGCGCGCTTCGACTCCGTGGAAGCGCTCCTCGGAGCCGCCGCCTGCGCCTTCGAGCTGGGTGATTTGACTGGTGGGGCTCCGTCGCTGGTTCGCGCGCTGCGCCTCGAACCCACCCGCGTGCAGGGACGCACCCTGGCGTGGGAATGGGCTCGCCGCGTACCGACGGCCGAGCTCGTGCCCGCGCTGGCGCTCCTGGTCGAAGCCAACCCCGACGACACCATGGCGCACCGCGAACTCGGCCACCTGCTAGCGGCCGGTGGACAGGCGGGCGAAGCCGTGGAGCACCTCCGCGAGGCGATGCGGCTCGGTACCGATCCTGACACGCTGGCGCTCCTAGCGAGGCTCTCGATGGAGGTCGGGGACGACGAGACGGCGCGAGCCGCCGCCGACGAAGCGTTGACCGTCGCGCCCAGCCACCGGGCAGCGCGGACATGGCGCGCCGTGGCCTCGTTGCCCATCGCCGCGGCGACGGAGCTTCCGACGATGCTCGCGGACCTGCGACCCGACCTCATGACCTCGGCCGAGCGCGCGCGGGTCGCCCTCGCCCTCGCGCGGCGCGCGAGCGAGCTCGAGGCCGCGGGGGATCCGGGGAGCGCCGCCCTCGTCTACGGCAAGATCGAGGTCATCGATCCACAGCAGGGTCGGCAACAAGCGCTGCAAGGGGCGCGCGCCGCGCTGGCCGCCGGGGATCTCGGGCTGGCGGCGCAGCGCGCCGAGTCGGCGACGCGCGCGCGTGCCGACGACGTCGAGGCCCATGTCCTGCTCGGGGAGATCCGCGAGCGTGCCGGAGCGGACGCCGAGGCGCTCGCTGCGTACGGAGCGGCGCTCGGGATCGACCGGGGACACCCCGCGGCCCTGCGCGGGTACGGCCTCACCGCCGCGCGGCTCGGTCGCCACGAGGACGCCCTGCGGACCCTGCAGGCCGGGATCCCGCGGCAGCCCGGCCCCGATCCCGAGATGGTGGCCACCCTCGGGGGCAGCGCGGAGGCGCTCGGACGACGGGCAGAGGCGGTGGACAGCCTGCGGCAGCTCGCTGCCCTCCGACCGCTGACCATCGGGGAAGAACGGCGGCTCGGCTCGCTCCTGCTCGCGTCGAGCGATCCAGCTGAGGCGGTCCGCCATTTGGAGGCTGCCGCGACCGCCAAGCCCGAGCCGGCCATCCTCGACGAGCTCGCCAAGGCCTATGAGCGGTCGGGGAACCTGGCAGGTGCGATCTCGGAGCTCCAGCGCCTCGCGGAGCTCGCGCCCGACCACCCAGGCTTGCAGGCGCGCCTCGGGCAGCTGCTGGTATCGTCCGGAGACCATCGCGGCGCACTGCGGTCGCTCGAGATGGCGCTCAACGCCGAGGGAGAGCGGGTCGAGCTGCTCGAGGCCGCGTACGAGGCGAGCCGCCTAGCTCAGGATCGTTCCGGGGTTCTGCGCTACGGCGCGCGCCTGGCGAAGGTGGCGCCCCGGCCCGAGGTGCTGCTATCGCTCGGAAACGCTCGGCTCGCGGCAGGTGACGTCGAGGGGGCGCTGGTCGTCCTGTCCCAGGCGGTGGAGCAGGGCACGGTCGAAGCTCGCGACGTGCTCGCGAACGCGCTGGGCGAGCGCGCCGCGCAATACGCCAGCACCGGGGATGGAACCGCGGCGGCCGTGTGCCTCCGCCAGGCGCTCGAGCTCAATCCCGAGCATGTGGAGCACCGCTATCGCCTGGGTCTGCTCGAGCTCGAGGCTGGCGATCTGCTGCGAGCCCGGGAGGATCTGGCCCGGGCCGCGCGCGCCCCAGACGCTTCCGCCGCCTGCCTCGGGGCCACCCTCCGAGCAGCAGAGCGGATGAAAGACGCCAAGCTTGCCATCCTGGCGGGGGAGCGCCTGATCGCCCAGACCCCGACCGCCCCCACCGCCCGCAGCCTGGCCGGCGCCTGTGAGGCCGAAGGCAAGACCGCCGAGGCCATTCGCTACTACGAGTGCGCCGTCGCCTGCGAACCGAGGGACGTCATCGCGCTGTTGGCGATGGCGCGCCTCCACGCCCGGGCGGGCGACCACGCGGCAACGCTCACCGTGATCGGGAAGGCGGTCCAGATCGAGCCTGGCAATTACATCGCCAACGCGCTGCGAGCGGACGCGCTCACGCGACTCGGCCGACACCAGGACGCCATCCCGGTGCTGGAGTGGATGCTGAGCCAGCATGCGAGCGTCGAGACGCTGCGGCAACTCGCGTACAGCCACGCTTCGCTCGGGCAGGTCAAGGAAGCGGTGGGGGTGCTCGAGCGCGCGGCCCAGCACGCGCCCCAGGACACGCAGCTCCTCGTACAGCTTGGCGCGGCCCGGCTGTCCGCCGGCGATCCCGCGGGCGCGATGGTTGCGTATGAACGCGTGCTGACGCTCGAGCCCTCGGCGGAGAACGCAGCGGCGTTCGTGGGCGTGGCGCTGCAGGTCGGCGCCGACTCGCTCCGCGCGGGGCAGGCGGCAGGCGCGGTGCGGTGGCTCCTTCGCGCGAGGGCCATCGCGCCCGACCGCCTGGACGTACAGCTTGCCGTCGTCCGAGTCGCGCTCGCCACTCAGAATCCGACGCTCGCCATCGACGCGGGTCGGCGGGTCGCCAGCATGAACGATCGAGCTCTCGAGACTCCGCTGATCCTCGAGCTGGGGCGTGCCGCGGAAACGACCGGCGACCTCGGGGAAGCGCGGAGGTATTACCTCTTGGCCCTGGGCAGGGAACCGCGCAACCCGGCCGCGCTGTTCGCGGTCGGTTGCCTGGACCTCCGGGAGGGCGCCCCCGCCCGGGCGGCCGAAGCCCTGACTCGCTGTCGAAACGAGAACCCGGACCACCCGCGCGTCGCCACCATGCTGGCGTTGGCGTGGCTGGCGAACGGCGCTGGAGCCCAGGCCGCGGACCTGTTATCCGCAGAGATACAGCGGTCGCCGCGAGATGGGGAGGCCCACGAAACGTTGGGGCTAGCCCTCGCTCGGATGCGGCACTACAGGGAAGCGGCTGGCGCCTGCGCCACCGCCGCGGCGCTCGGCCGCAGCAATGCCACGCTCTACGCAACCTGGGGTGAATGCGCTCTGAACTTCGGCGATATGAAGCTCGCGGGGAATGCCCTGAAGCGAGCCTTGGAGCTCGACCCCAACGACCCAGGGGCGATCGTGCGGAACGCAAGCGTCGTCTTTGCGGAGGGCCGGCGCGAGGAGGCCATCGCCGAGGTCCGCCGAGCGATTGGCATCGCGCCCCGCGAACCGCGATCGCGGCTCGAACTCGCCAGCATGTACATCAAGATGAACCGGGCCGATCTAGCCCGACCGGAATACGAGGCGCTTCGTCAACTCGATCCGGAGATGGCCGCGCGGCTCTCTCGCTTCTTTCCCGGATGAGTCCCGCTGGATTCTGGCGGAGAAACCAACTCGCGTCCGTTCCTTGTCCAGGTGTGTAGATGTATGCAAAAGTGGCCCCTCAGATGGTACCGCGAGTCCTGAGCCGGTTGCTCGTGTATCCGATCGTCCTCTTCTGCGGGATGGCGGTGGGGTCGACCTTCGGCCCGACACCCAGTGCCACGCCGCCGACGGGGCGGTTCCCGCAGCGCGATGGTCAGCCACCCGCGCACCCGGACGGGCGTTTGGGCGCCGAATCGGTGGAGCTTCGCGCCTTGCGGGCGGCGGAACGCCACCTGTTCCCCGAGCTCCACGGCTTCGACCCCGATGCGTCCCTCGCGGATCGATGGGACCACGGCGAAGCGATCGGCGACGTCGACGACGGGAACCGCCGTCGATCGTCCGACTCCTCCCGGCGAACGGGGAATTTCCTCGCTGATCTCGCCAAGCCCGACCTGCCCGTCCAGCGCCACCCGCGGGTCGCCAAGTACATCAAGTACTTCTCCGAGAACGCGGAGGGGCGAAAGCTTCTCACGTCGTGGCTGAAACGGAGTGGGTACTACCAGGAGATCGTCGAGGATGCCCTCCGAGCGGAGGAGCTGCCGATCGACCTCCGGGCGGTGGTCTTCATCGAGAGCGGCTGCTGGCCCACCGCGCGCTCGACCGCCGGCGCCCTCGGTCTCTGGCAGTTCATGCCCCGCACCGCGCGCGCCTATGGGCTGGTGGTCGATGGCAACGTGGACGAGCGCCGCAGCATCTGGCGCTCGACCGAAGCGGCAACCCTGCACCTGCGCGACCTCCACGACCGGTTCCGGTCGTGGGATCTGGCGCTCGCGGCCTATAACTACGGTCACGAGAACGTCGAGCGTCGAATGGGGGAGCTTGCCGCGAACAACTACTGGGAGCTCGCTGACATCGACGGCGGCCTGCCGCGGGAGACGGCCCTCTACGTCCCCAAGGTCCTCGCGGTGGCGGTGATCCTGCGGAACCTCGAGCACTTCGGCTTCGACGACGTCGAGCTCGCGGAGCCGCTGCGCGCCACGGCCATCCAGGTCCCGCCCGGGATCAGACTGTCCCTGATCGCGCGGGCAGCAGGGACCAGCACGCGAACGGTCCGGGAGATGAACCCGGAGTTCCGGGAGGACATGATTCCCGACCGCGGTGGTCCATCGGTGGTGCGAATCCCGACGGAGGGGCTGGCGCGCGCGCGGACGATGCTGCCGAGGCTGGTGCAGAACGATAGCGATTCCGCCCTGGATCTCTCGGCCTCCTACGATTTCGACTGGGGCCGCGATGAGTTCGGCACCGACGGAGGGATGACGGCGCTCGAGCGGCTGAGCCGGACCAGGTCGCCCAAGGCGAGGAAGCGGCAGGCCCCGCTGGAGCTCCTCAACTCGGCCCCGCTGTCACCCGCCTCGCGAGCCGCGGCGGAGGGTCTCGAGCCCGATGACGGGGACGCCGAGACGAGTGACGCGCCCTCTGAGACGGATCTCGTCGAGGCGGCCAGATCTGGTCGCGTCACGCGACCGCGTCGCTCCCGCCAACAAGGGGCCGAAGTGCCGCGTGCGCTACCGCGTTCTCGGGTCGTGCACCGGGTGGAGGCCGGGGAGACCGTTTGGGATCTGGCGCAGATGTACGGCGTCAGCTCGGGGCACATCGTCCGCGAGAACAACCTGTCCAATCCGGACCTGATCACGCCAGGGCGTACCCTGGTGATGCACGTGCCCACGGTGAACACCAAGAAGCCGGCCGAGGACAGCGCTCCGGCGGCGGCCTCCGCAGCCGAACCCGTTCCGGCTCCCAGCACCGGCGCCCCGCCACCAACGCCCGCGAGCGAAACGCCCAAGGCGGCCGCGAGCGAGGCGCCGACGAGCGAACCGTCAATGACGCCAGCGCCCACCCGACCATCCTCGAAGTCCACTCGCCGCCGCCAACGGCGGCGGTGATCGCACCGCCGCAACCCCACCGCCGGTAGGTCGTGTGCCTTCACGCCCCAGCCGCCCCGACTGAAAGCCGCTTCGCTGGCTGGAGCAGCGATCAGGTTGATTGCTGCGTCGAATCAACAACCTGACCCGGCACAGCCGGAGCCAAACAGGCCGGGCCATCAGCGGTCAGGCGTCAGGTAGAACGTGGAGACCCTGATCGCTGACGCCTGATTGCTGGTGGCCACGAGAACATTGAAGAATTTTCTACCAGATCCGGTCAAGATCACACCGCCAAGGGACTGGAGCACCGAACCGGCAGCAGACCTCTCCAGAGGCAGCGCTGGAAACGCGTCCTCGCCTCGCACCGACGCGTTTCCAACGCTGCCGTTGCTGTCAGCAACCTGATCGGTGCTCGGGGCGCGACGAGCACCCCACGCCGCCACCCACGTTGCCAAGACAACGCGGGACCCGTGGCGACGCGAGTCCCGGGAGCGGAGGTTTGACCCCCACGCTCTCCCCAACGCGCCCAGGCCCGCGTTGGGTCCCGGAGCGCCGGACCCCGCCAGCGGAGCAGATCTCGGTCGGTCGTTTCTGGCTCAGGACTCCGTGAACGGATCGGGGAGGACAGTCACGCCGGCCTCGCCCCACGCGCGGGGCAACGCCGCTCAGGCACGCGGCCGATAGTACTCCACCAGCGCCAGGTATCGGTGGCGTAGGTGCGGCGCGACCTCGAAACGCTGCTGCCACCGCGCGTCCTCTTGCTGGTAGGAGGGGAGATCGAAGCCGTGGCGGGCCAGGATCTCGAGGACCTGGACGGGCTTGGCGGTGAGCTCGACGTCGATCGAGGCGAGCTGTTCGAGCAGCAGCGGGCGCCACCCCAGAGCGGCGCTGGGGGCGGCGGCCGCTTGAGGCAGCGTCTGCTGGTCGTAGTACGCCCCGGACGCCGACAGATCGGGCGCTTGAGCCGCCACCGGAACCAGGCCCGCGTTCTGCTGGGCAGCAAAGACCCCGGACGCCGACAGATCGGGCGCCTGAGCCGCCGCCGAGGCCATGCCCGCGATCTGCTGGCCACCGTAGCCCCCGAGCGCCGACTGGTTCGGTGGCTGAACGGCGGAAGCCACCCCCGTTGGCTGTTGGGTGACGTAGCCCCCGGACGCCGCATGGCCGGGTGGCGCCGCAGCGAGCCCGGCGCTGGGCTGTGGATAGGGCGAGGCCTCTGGCGGCGGGGTCTGCGCCCGAAGCACGGGGGTCACTGGCGCCGGATCGTTGACGGTGGGCGGCGGGGGCTCGTGAACGTCTGCGTGCAGGACCGGGGTGACCGGAGCCGCAGATGCCTGCTCATCCGCAGCATCCCAGGGAGTGCTTGGGTCGGGCGCCGCCGGAGACACGCCGCCGCTCGGCAGATCCGCCGTCGGCGGCGCGGTGCCCGCCAGGGCCAGCAACCGTTCATGGGCGGCCTGCAACGCCGCCTCGACCTGCCGGCGGACGTTCGGATCCCGCTCCGCCCAGGTCTGCCACCGCTCGTGCTCCGTTTCCCACTCTTCGAGGGTCACTCCGGCGCCGGCGATGGCGGTTTCGACGGGCACTCCGCATTGAATTCGGAGCCACAGGTCTGCGTACTGGTCGATGGAAGGGGTGGTCATCTCCGGCTCTCACACGAGCTTCTGGTCGAGTTGGGCAGCACGAGCGGGATCGAAGGCGGCGAGCGTGTCTCGTTGCTGACGAGCGGCAGCTGGATAGCCCGCCGCATGCAGGCAGAGGGCGAGGTGGAACGTCCACTCCGGCTCCCGCGGCGCCAGGCGCTGCGCGTGCTGTAGCGGCGTGAGCGCGTCCAGGGGCTTGCCTGCCGCAAAGAGCGCCACTCCCAGGCGCCCGTGCGCCGAGGCATCGTTCGGCCGCAGCTGGCTCACCTTTCGGTAGGCCTCGACGGCCTCGTCGTGCCTGAGCATCTGCTCGAGCAGGCGCGCCATGTTGGCGTAGATGTCCGGATCCTCCAACCCGAGCCGCGTGGCATGGTGGTAAGCTGCCGCCGCCTCTTCGTAGCGACCCGCCTTGGCGTACCCGAAACCCAGCGCGCCGCGCAGCGCGGGGTTCTGGAGGTCGCAGGAAACCGCTTCTTCGAGAGCCGAAACCCCCTCCGACAATTGCCCGGCTCTCAGGAGCGTGATCCCCATCGAGCCGTACGCCGGCCCGTATCGGGGCTCGAGCGCGAGCGCCCGGTGGTAAGCGTCGACCGCTCGGTCCACGCGAGCGAGGGACCCCAACACGCCGCCGAGCTCGCACCAGAGCGCAGGGCTTTCGCCCACGGAGAGCGCGGCCTCATACGCCGAGACGGCAGCGTTTCCGTCGCCCTGTTGAACGAGCACGCGCGCGAGCGCCACCTGGGCCTCGGCGCTGTCGGGTTTGGCCGCGCACGCCTCCCGCAAGGCCGTAGCCGCGTCGTGAAGGCGGTTGAGCGCCACGAACGCGCGCCCGAGCGCCACCCGCGCGTCGTAGTCGCCGGGATGGGCGCGGAGCGCGAGCTGGAGCGGACCCAGTCCTTCCCCGTACAGGCCCGCGCCGACGCACGCCAGCCCGAGCGCGCGCTGGACTCCGGGGTGCCCGGGCGCGGCGCTCGCCGCCCTGCGGGCGGCGCTCACGGCCTCGCTCCAGCGTTCCTGGTGACCGAGGGCCCTCGTCACGGCGATGGCGAGCTCCACGTCGCTAGGTTCCGCAGCGAGCGCCTCCGCGTAGCGCTCGGTCGCGCGGTCGTGTTGGCCGAGCTCCTCGTGGATCGCGCCGAGCTCGCGCGCGACGCCGGGGAGGCCGCGGTCCATGTTCAAGGCAGCGCCGAGCTCGTCCGCTGCCGGTCCGAGGTGCCCAGCCCGTCGTCGAGCTCGCCCGAGCTCGACGCACACCTGCGGATCCGCCGGGGTGGCGACGCGCAGCGCTTCGAGTACGCGGATCTGCTCGTCGATCCGTCCGAGACGTTCATAGACCTCGCGCAGCCCTCGCAGCAGGGCTGGGTCCACCGGCGACGCGTGCGTCGCCGCCTCCAGCACCGGCACCGCAGCCTCGAGCTGGCCCGCCCCCAGCCGAGCCATCCCGAGGGGCCCCAAGAGATCCGAGCGTGACGGCTCGGCCGCAACGGCGCGCCCGAGGGCGTCGGCGGCCTCCGCGTGCTGGCCGAGCGCGAGCAAGGCCTTCCCCAGAAGCCCGAGCCCCTCCCCGTGCCCATCCGCGAGACGGAGGAGCTGACGCGCAGCCAGGCTTGCCTCGCGTGGAGCACCGGCGCGAAAGTAGCAGCGGGCAGCCCAGAGCCAGGCATCGACACGCTCGGGCTGGCGAGTCGTGGCTTCGCGGAAGGCGGCCGCCGCTTCGGGCACGCGACCGCACGCCTCGAGCGCGACCCCTAGCTGGAAGTGGAGTTCGCCGTCATCCGGACGCCCCGCCTTGGCGGCCTCGAGCTGGGGCAATGCGTCGGCGAATCGTCCGAGGGAGTTCAAGAGCGCGCCCAGCTCGGCGCGGAGCTCGGCGTCGACGGGGTGCGCCTCCATCGCGCGAGTCAGCGTCTGCGCCGCCTCTCCGGCCCGGCCAGCGCCCGACAAGGCACGACCGAGCGCGATCTGGACCTCGGTCGCGTCCGGGCTCACCCATTGTGCCTGCTCCAGCACACCCACCGCTTCGTCCCATCGACGGAGATCGGTGAGCAGCTTCCCGAGCGCGAGCAGGAGGCGCGTGTCCTGGGGCTTGCGGCGCAGCGCGTCGCGCAGCATCTCGAGCGCCCCGTCCGCGCGGTTCGTCTGCGCCAGGGCCAACCCCAGGGCGGCGAGCACCTCGGCGTCGTCGGGCGTTCGGGTGATGACCTGCTCGAGCTCGCGGATGGCGCCCTCGACCTGGCCGCGGCGCAGGCGCGCCAGACCCACCCAGCGGGAAAGGTCGGGGTTGGGTTGAGGAGAGGTCACGCGCTCCGCCCGGGTGATGAGCTCGGTGTCACGGTTGAGTGCATACAGGCTCGCGGCCAGCGCGACGTGGAGGTCGATCCGGGCCGCATCGCGCAGGACGGCATCGTCGAGCACCTCCACGGCCTCGACGTGTCGCCCGAAGCTCTGCAGGGCGCGACCAAGCACGAGACTGGCGTCGGTGAAACCGGGACGAAGGACGAGCGCGCGCCGCAAGGGGTCGAGCGCCGAATTCGCGTCCCCGCTCTCCGCGAGCAGCCGACCGATCGCGAATTGCGCCTCGACGTGGGTCGGGCGCACGACGGCGGTGCGGCGGTACGCCTCCAGGGCGGCCGCGCCGTCCCCGCGTCGTTCTCGGTTGCGCGCGAGCTCGAAGAGGATGTCGGCGTCGTCGGGCGCCAGGGCCAGCGCTCGTTCGAGCGCGGCGATGGCGTCATCGGGACGGTTCAAGTGCTCGTAGGTGACGGCCAGGTGGGCGAAGGCCACCCCGAGGGTGGCCTCGATGGCCACGGCACGTTCGAGGGGACGCAGCGCGTCCAGGTATTGAGCGAGCTCGTTGTGGGCGGTGCCGAGGCCGGCGAGCGACCGCGCATCCTCCGAATTGATCGCGAGGGCGCGTTCGAAACTCGGCACCGCCGCCGCCGCGCGGCCGAGGGCGAGGTAGACCTCGCCGAGCTGTCGCAGCAGCGGCGCATCGTCCGGGCCCAAGGCACAGGCGCGCTCCAGCGCCGTGGCCGCCTCCTCCACGTAGCCGAGACCCTGCGCCAAGCCGCCCTGGGCGAGCCAGGCGGGGCGGTTGTCCGGTGTGAGCGACGTGAGCTGGCGATAGGCGGCGAGCCCCGGCTCGAGCTCCCCCAGGGCAACGTGCGCGGCGGCAAGCAGCGTCCACGCCTCGGGCTCCGATGGCACCTTCTCCACGAACCGCACGAGAAGGTCGCGTGCTCGTTGCGAATTGTCGACCAAGCTGTATTCCCGAGCGAGCTCCAGCAGGAGGCCGATGTCCGCATCCGTGAGCGACAGCACGCGTTCGAGCGCTTCCGCCGCCTGGCGGTGCTGCCCGGCCATCGCGCGCGCCCGTCCGAGTTGCCGCCACATCGCCGGATCGTGCGGCTCGAGCGCGGCCGCGATCGAGAAGGCAGTCGCGGCATCCGCGTGCCGACCGAGGCGCGCGCAGACCTCGGCGCGCGCGAGGTGCGCGGCGAGTGAGGCGGGGTCGAGGCGCGCCGCCGCGGCGAAGGCCTCTGCCGCTGGCTCGAGGGAGCCGAGCACCAGGTGCGATCGACCCAGCTCGAAATGGGCCTCGGCGTGATCGGGTTTGAGTTGGACGGTCTTGGCGAAGGCGCGCGCTGCTTCTTCGTGGCGTTCGAGCTTCTGCAGCGTTTGTCCGAACTTGAACTGGTTCCACGGATCGTTTGGCTTCACCAAGAGCCGCGTCCGCAATAGCTCCAGCGTTTCTTCGTGTTCAGCCATGGCCCACGGTCCGATACTCTACCGGATAGCTCGGGCCCTGGGGCGCAGAGTTCTCCTTCCGGAACCAGCTTCCCAAGCGGGGTGGACTCATGGGAACCTCGCCCTCGAGGATCCGCTGAACAGCGGAAGAGGAGCGATGGCAGGTCCACCGAAGCCGATGACGGTCGCACTCGATGGTGCAGCGCTGGAACAAGCTCGTGAGGCGCTGAGGCGAGCCGCCGCTGGCGAACGCCCACCTCAGCCGCCAATGGCGCCTGGCTCGCCGGTCCCGTCCCCACAGGCGCCCCCGATGATGCCCGCAGCATCGGCCGTGCCATACGCACCGCCTCCGATGGTCGCGCCACCTGGATTGCAGCCCCCGGCAGGGCCACCCATTGGACCCCCGGGCGGAGCCCCGCCAGGCCAATACGGTCAGCCCGGCATGGTCATGCCCGCTCCAGCGGCAGGAGCTGGGACTGCGGTCCCGCCGCATGGGTCGTCCGCGATGACGTTCCCCGCCGTCGCCACCCCTCCGGGGACCCTGGCGGGCCAGGCACCATCCCCGGCAATGGCTCCGGGGGCACCGGCCGGACCGTATGGGGTGGCGGTCGCTCAACCCCAACCGGTGATGCAGC
The DNA here is from genome assembly GCA_016933275.1 of Polyangiaceae bacterium. GTDB lineage: Bacteria > Myxococcota_A > Polyangia > Polyangiales > Polyangiaceae > JAFGBI01. The sequence continues at coordinate 62,834 of JAFGBI010000225.1, forward strand.
AGCCACCCATGCCAATGGCCGGCCCTGGTCCAGCCCCGAACCTGCCGTATGGCAATCCGAACTACGGCCCTCCCGGGATGGTGCCTCCAGGAACAGCCCCACCGCAGGCAGGCAGGCCGAACGTTCATCCGGCTGCTGGTCCGATGCAACCGGGAGCGGCGAACGCCCCAGGCGCGAGATTGGCCAACGGCAGTGCACCGGCCTATTTCGCCGCGATGGTGGGCGCGGCCAGCCCGACTCCGGCCGCGGCAATGGGACCCCAACCCCCGCCCTTCATCCAACCTCCCATGATGGGCCCGGCACCGGGGGCGCCGATCGCGCCGGCGATGGCCGAGGCCCCCCCCCCTGCAGTGCCCGTCGTGCCCCAACGGATCGTGAAGAAGGGCGCGCTGCGCTCCGGCAGCGAGCGTGGCCGTCGGGTGTGGCTGCTCGCTCTGCTAGGGGCGGGGCTGGTGCTGTGTCTGGTGGTCTTGGTGGGACTGATCTCGCTCTGGAACGCCACCAGGCATCCGAACACGGCAGCGACCCCCGCCTCTGCGAGTGGTGAGGAGGCGGGGGCCCGGAAGCAGAGCGGCCCACGGATGTGGGTCCCGTTCGCCTGCAAGCCCGAGTGCACCCAGATCGTCTGCGATGGGAAGCCCGTGGACCTCAGCGGAGCCATGCTCACGGTCGGTCAGCACACCTGTGTGGCGAGCAACCCAGGGAAGAAGCCCGTCGCGAAGATCTTCGCCGTCACCGCGAACCGCGCCACCGTCGAACAGGTGTTCTGGCTCGACGAACCGCACTGAGTGCGCCGCTATCCCAGGCGGGCAGCGAATCCAACCGCGTCGAGACGCACCTGCGCGAATCGATGCGGGCGAACGGTGACGTGAAGCTTCCCGTCCGCCACTCTGGCCTCGATCTCCGGCGCGGGCCGCCCCGCCCCGGGGAAGAGGCGACTCAGCAAGGCTCGGGCGAGCTGCGCAGCGACGTCCGGCGGGGTCCCGGCAGGAACGGCATCGGCGAGCTGCTCCACGGCGTGAGCGACTCTCGCCACGAACAACTGATCGGGCAGACCGAGCTCCGGCGCCGCGTCGCCGCCCTGCGCGACGGTAGGCCCGCGATAGAGCATGGGTGCGTGAGCCAGGATGGCCGTGTCGCGATTGAGCGGTCCACCGAGCAGCGCAAGCCCCGCGCGGGCCACCTCCGCCTGCGCGTCCGAGGAGACCAGCGCCGCGAGCGGGGTTGCCACGTCCGGCGCTGACAGGTGACGCAAGGGGAGCCCGCTCAAGGCGCCATCGTGCGGGCCCAAACACGCGAACGGATGCCCGTTGCGAACGAACGCGCGAGCGACGATCGCGCCCACCACCACCGCCGGGTTGAGAAAGAAGGCCACGGCCTCCGGATCCTCCGCGAAGGGAAGGTCGCGGACGCGTGAGGTCTCGACCGTGTACGGATCCCGTGCCATCGCACCGTTTAACGCGACGCAGACCCACCGCGCCGGCTCGCGTGAGCAGACGGCACGAACAGCGGCCGCCCGCGGATCGTCGGATGACGAGAGCCGGCGGCGCGTCCGCCCCGCCTCCTCCAGCGAGCCGAGCCCGAGGAGCGCAGGGGTGCCCCCCACGACCAGGGGGGCTGGAATACTGCTCGCGATGCCTCCCCACTCTTCGATCCGATCGAGGTCGCGCGCCGATGCGTCGAGCTCCTGATCGATGACCACCAGGTCGGCCGCGAGCCCATCGCTCGCCCGCGCCGTCGGTCGCGCCACGGCCGTCAGAGCCGCCGCCACCTGATCCGCGCGCGCCACCACCAACTCGACCACGACGTTCGACCGCGGGGTGGCCTGATCGAGGATGAGGCGGAGTCCCCGCCAGACCCGCTCCAGACGGCGGAACTCCGGGTGCGCGAGCACCGATGCCAGCAGGGATCTGGCGGACGACTCCGCCAGGGCGCGCGCTCTCCCCGCCTCCTGCCCGCCGCTCCTCCGCGAACTCGAGGCCCGCGCCACCGCGCTGACGAGAGCGGCCACGGGGCCCTTGCTGGCAGCGCCGGCAGGGGTCGCTGGACCCGCCCCCGCGGGCGGCGCAGCCTCGCCAGGGAGATCCACGCTCGCGAGGAGCGCGTCCAGGCGCGAGTCGTCGGCAGCGGCCTGGGGTGTTGCCATCGCCCGATCCGACCGTTCGCTCGTGGCGACGGCCGCGATCGCTGGCCCCTTCGAGAGCTGGGTAGCGATGGCGCGGGCCCAGGAGGATCGGGGGAGGATCCGTTCGAGCTGGCCCTGCACCTCGGCTGGCCCTAGCTGGCCTTGCTCGAGTTGCGCCAGCAGGCGGGCCGCATCCAGCCAGCAGCGAATCGCTGGCGAGCTCTGCAGGACTGCCGCGGGGCGGAAGGATTTGAGGTCTTCGAGACGGAGATCGAGACGAACCGGCGGACCGTTGGCATCGACGGGATCGGCGACCTCGATGACAAAGGACGGCGCGAGCGTTCGCATCAACGGATCCAGCGTGTCGACGTCCACCGGTATCGCGGCGAGGGGTGGCGTGGGGCTCGTGGCGAACTCCGCCCCTGGCATGACGTCCGCGACGACGAGGACACGAAATGCTCCGCGCTCCTCCTCCAGCGGCGCGGACTCGCGCATCACCTCTCCGACACCAGCCGGGCCGTCGCCAACGCCGAAACGAATCCCAAAGCCCGCGATCCCTCCGTTGTCCTTCGTCTTCATGCTCAGGCTCCGTCCGGGGCAGATGCTACCACCTCGTTGACTCCGCTCACCACGGGCGTTCCCACTCCCACGCCAGGCACCCCGCCGACCGACACCGGCATGGATCGCGACCCGCAGCCAGGGCTCTGGCCAAGGCCCCCTGGTCTGCCAGGTCGTGGCATCCGCGCGTCACGCGCGGATCTTCGACGGCGCGGTAGAGCGGCGCCGGCGCTCGCCCGCCGCTCGTCAGCCGGCGCGAAGGGGGAGGCCGCGGGTCGCGGCCGATGCGGGAGCGGGCTCGCCTCCCCTGCCAAGAGAAGACCTGGGCCGGCGGAGCCGGAACCAAACCGGCCAGGCCATCAGGGGTCAGCGGTCAGCGGTCAGGTAGAACGTGGAGACCCTGATCGCTGACGCCTGATGGCTAATGGCCACGAGAACATTGAGAAATTCTCTTCCAGATCCGGTCAAGATCACACCGCTCAGGGAGTAGAGCACCGAACCGGCAACAGATCTCGCCCGACGCGCTGGTGGAGACGTACCCTCCTCGGGATGGGTACGTTTCCGCGGCGCCGTCGCTGTTGGCAACCCGATCGGTGCTCGCGCGCGGGCACGATCCGACGCCGTGCTTGGGTTGCGGGCCTGGCCGCCGTTGGGAGGCACAGTCCCGCGACGACGGCTACCAGCAGACCAGCGCGCCGGAGTAACCGCACATGGGGCGCTGCATCAGGGCGTAGGTCATGCCTGTCAGGAACCCCAAGCCGAGTCCTGCTGCCCCACCTGCCAGCACCTGGCCTCCGGTCTCCCAATCCCCGACTCCGCGGCCAATCCCGGTGATGAGGCCGAGCACGAGGGGGGTGACGATCTCACCCGCGAAGGCTCCGCCATGAAAACGTCCCCCGCTGTGCTTGGCGGTGTCGAAGATGAACACGGCGGCGCCGTGACCCAACGCGGAGAACGCCGCGTAGGTATGGGACGACATCATCCCGAAGTCTGCGCAATCCGGTCCTGTCCCATCCTCGTCCGGGCATCCGGGGCGCGGCTCCTTGAACGCGTCCTTCAGCTTGTACTCGTTCAACATCGTCAAGGCCACCTGGGTCATGACGGGCGCCAACGCGGAGACGTGCCAGCGCGCCTTCCAGCCGACGGTCACCTCGGGATCGGAGTAGGAGAGGCGAGGCACCAGGACCGCGGAGGCCAGGCTGGCAACGGCGGTCACTGACGTCACCGTGTTCCATTCCTCGCTCCGGTCGACCTCCTGGGCCGCCCCGATACCAGACCAACATGTACACGCTGCAAAGGCGAATCCTGCGGCTAGCCGTTTCATGACCACTGATGCCCGAGTTCCGCTGGGGGAATACCGGTGAACCCAGCGGAACGGTACCGTGCCGCTCCCGAGCTCAGCAAGTATTCGTGTAGGCATGGCGATCACTCTCCACCGCGGACCGGGGGCCGAGTGCGATGGTCTTCGCCACCGCGCGATTCACCGTAGGCCCTCGCGAACTGCGCGCCGAAGAGGAGCGACTGGATCTGCCGCTCATCTTCCGCGAAATCAGCATAGCGCTCCATGAAGACACGCCAAAGCACCTTGAATTTCAGGGGTCCCACCAGCATCCCGCCCGCTTTCGCCCGGCCCTCGGCCACGTATTTCTCGATCGCCGCTGGAGCCAGCTCGGCAAGCAACGCCCGGACCCCCCGCACCACCCCGTTCAGCATCGCAACCTGGTGGATCATGAGGTCGGCGAAGGTCGACTCGATCTCCGAGAAGCATTCGGTCGAGGTTCCTCTCCAATCCAGGAGCAGCCGGCTGAGCTCCTTCGCGTCCTTCGCCGAATTCACGGACGCGCGCCAGGGGTCACCCAGGGGCGGGTTCATGGAATTCCGGATGGCCATCTCGCTCTCGAACTGCCGGTATCCATCGCGAAGCGGCAAGAAACACCGGATGAACACGTCTAGGGTGGACTGGAGCCGCGCTGCAAAAGCGGCGGCGTCCTGCGGGCTGGCCGGTGGCGGGCGATCCGGGAGGAAGTCCGCGGCGAGCTCCCGCAGCGCCTGGAGGGCCACGGAGTCCATGGACATCGCACCAGGTTGATCGGGCATGACGCCGAAGCCAGCGGCAAGCGACCGGAATTCCGGTTCCAGTGCCGCTTCTGGGAAGCTCTGGACAGCCTGTTGGACCAGGGCGGCCCGCACTTGGGGGGGGTAGGCCTGGATCCCCGCCTCGAGCGCCCTCAGAAACTGGACCCAGCCCGCACGGTAGTTCGCGTAGTGCCCGATCAACCCCTGCGACAGCGCCTGGAAGGCATCGGCACCGGCCTGTCCCGTCGGCTTGGCTCCCCCACCAAACAGGGTCGATACCCCCAACGGCCGCCTGGCAGAGGTGGGGGCCGGCGCACCGTCGGGGAGGGTGACGGCCCAGACTCGCAGGACCAGGGCGACGATGGCGAATTCGTACTGGTGGTCCACGAGGTCCACCCGCTGGTTGGCGACCATCCGGCCGGTACTGCGCAAGGTAGTCCCGTTGGTGCTTCCGAGATCGCAGAGCCGAAGTCCCCGATCGCCCAGCTCCAGAACCGCGTGAAACTGGGAAACGAAGGGATATTCGAGGACCAGGTCGTTCAGCTGGTTGCGACCGATGCGAACTGGGAGGCGCCGCAAGGTGTAGTCGGTTGCACTCTGGTCGGTCGTGTTGAAGACCCGGACCGCGATCCCTTGTGCCACCGGGTCACCCTACCAGGGGCGCCCACGAATGAGGAGGTTCCTCATCGCTTTCTTGGCGAACGAGCCGGAATTTGCCAGCATTCTACGGCACCACCATCGCGGTGCAAGCTCCCCGCGCCAGGGACTGGCGCGTCCGTGGTTGGGCGGCACCCCGGGCCCCTGCGCGGGTGTGAGGGGGCGCGCTTCCGGGATGCCTGCGGCGAGCGAAATGCGGTAAGGACGCTCACCAACCGCATCGTCGTCCTCACGAGGGGAGTGACTTCATGCTCAACGTCGAGCCCAAGGCCCTACTCAGGAAGCTTAACCCAACCTGCACTCGTGCTCTGGAGGTGGCTGCCGCCACTTCGGTGAACGGGCGCCATTACGAGGTCGCCGTCGAGCACCTGCTCGCCGCCCTGCTGGATGACGAGCAATCCGACGTCTCCGCGGTCCTCGCGTACTACCGCGTGGATGTGCCCACGCTGCGCGAGTCCGTCCAGCGCAGCCTCGCGGCGATACGAGGCGGCAACGCCGGACGGCCCGTCTTCAGTTCGCTGCTCCTCGAACTGATCCAGGACGCCCTGCTCTACACGGTGGCCGAGCTGGGAGAGGTCCAGGTCCGTTCCGGCGCGCTCCTGGTCCGCCTCGTTCAGACGGCGACGCGGTACCTTCCGGAGCCCTACGCATCCTTGGAGCTACTCCCGCGAGACGAGCTCCGCCAGCAACTAGCGCTGGTCGCCTCCACGAGCGGCGAGGTGGCGACGGTGAGCAGCGCGGAGCCGGGCGGGGGGGCAAGTCCCCTGGCCGCGTCCTCGAGCGGTGCCCTGGCCCGCTTCACGAGCGACCTCACGGTCGCTGCCCGTGAAGGCCGGATCGACCCGGTCCTCGGTCGCGAGCCCGAGATCCGCCAAATGATCGAGATCCTCGTCCGGCGGCGGAAGAATAACCCGATCATCGTGGGCGAGGCGGGGGTCGGCAAGACCGCGCTGGTCGAAGGACTGGCGCTCCGCATCGTCGAGGGAACCGTCCCCGATGGCCTCAAGAAGGTGCACCTGCTAGTCCTCGATCTGGGCGCCCTACAGGCAGGCGCGGGAGTCCGGGGAGAGTTCGAGAGCCGCCTCAAGGGTGTCCTCTCCGAGGTGAAGGCGTCACCCATTCCGATCATTCTGTTCATCGACGAAGCGCACACGATCATCGGCGCCGGCGGCTCACAGGGCGGCGGAGACGCGGCGAACCTCTTGAAGCCGGCCCTGTCCCGCGGCGAGCTCAGGACCATCGCGGCGACGACCTATGCGGAGTACAAGAAGTACTTCGAAAAGGACGCCGCGCTCGAACGTCGCTTCCAGCCCGTTCGCGTGGAGGAGCCATCCATCGAGACGGGCACGGTGATGCTGCGTGGTCTCGCGGGACGCTTCCAGGATGCCCACAAGGTGCTCATCCGCGACGAGGCGGTGCGGGCCGCGGTAGCGCTCTCGAGCCGCTACATCTCGGGGCGGCAGCTGCCGGACAAGGCGGTCGATCTGCTCGACACCGCGGCCGCGTACGTCAACCTGGTCAAGGCAGCGCCGCCCGCCTCTTTGGAGGGGCTGCGGGCCGCGCTCGCGAGCGTGGACAGCGAGCTCGCGGCGATGCAGCGCGACGAGGCTGCCGGCATCCCGGCGGACGAGGAGGCGAGGACAGCCCTACAGGAGCGGCGGGAGACGTTGTCGGCGGATGCGTCGGCGCTGGAGGAGCGGGTGGCCACGCAGCGGGCGCTCGTCGCCCGAATCGACGAGCTTCGCGCGGCCGGACCGGACAAGCGGGACGAACTCGTCACGGAGCTCGCGCGCCTGTCGGAGCTGCCCCCCGAAGAGCGGGTAGTGGCCGCCGACGTGGACGAGAACGTGGTCGCCTCGATCGTCGCGGACTGGACGGGGATCCCGGTCGGGAAGATGGTGCGCGATGACCTGGCGGCGATCCTCGCCCTCGAGGATCGTCTGCGCCAGCGCGTGCGGGGGCAGGAGGCCGCGCTCGCGGTGATCGGCCGGGAGCTTCGGGCTGCCCGCTCTGGGCTCAAGGCGCCGAACACGCCCTTGGGGGTCTTTCTTCTGGTGGGGCCGAGCGGCGTGGGCAAGACGGAAACCGCGCTCGCCCTCGCTGACCAGGTCTTCGGGGGCGAGCGGTTCGTCGTCACCATCAACATGAGCGAGTTCCAGGAGCGCCACACGGTGTCCCGACTGATCGGCTCGCCGCCTGGATACGTCGGCTTCGGCGAGGGCGGCGTCCTCACCGAGGCGGTGCGGCACCGTCCCTACTCGCTCGTTCTTCTGGACGAGGTGGAGAAGGCCGATCGCGAGGTGCTGAACCTCTTTTACCAGGTCTTCGACAAGGGCATGCTCGCCGATGGGGAGGGCCGGGTCATCGACTTCAAGAACACCGTGATCGTGATGACCTCGAACCTCGCCACCGACCTCATCACCAGCGCGGCCCCCCCCGGGCAACCCTCGCCGGAGTTCGCCGAGCTGGTGGAGCTGGTAAAACCCACCCTCAGCGCGCATTTCAGGCCGGCGCTGCTGGCACGAATGAGCGTGGTGCCCTTCATTCCCATCGGACCCGACGCTCTCATGGAGATCGTGCACATGAAGCTCGACGCCCTCGCGCGTCGCGTCCGGTCGGCGCACCGGGCCGAGCTGACGGTCGACGAAGCCGTGGCGGCCCTGATCGCCCAGCGCTGCACCGAGGTGGAGAGCGGCGCGCGCAACGTGGACCACATCCTGCGGGGCACCCTGCTACCGCTGGTATCGAGCGAAATCCTCCAGGTGCTGGCGCGAGGCGAGGCGCTCGAGCGGCTCCGGGTCAGGGTGACCGAGGAGGGGGCGTTCGCGTGTGAGGCACAGCCGAGGGACCATGAGCAGAATTGAGTGGCGTGTCGGTCGGACATGGGCGGCAATCGCCGTTTGCGCATTGGCCCTCGGGGCCGCCTCCTGCAAGCGCAAGCAGACGGAGGCGAAGGGACCGGAAGGCGAGCCCTGCACGCTCCAGATGGTGAGTTTCTCGGTCATCGCCTCCGATCGACTCAATCCAACGCCGCTCGGGGAACCGCGACCGGTTCAGATCCGTATCTATCAGCTGAAGAGCGACATCCGCTTCCTCAACGCCTCGTTCGAGGACGTGTGGAAGAAGGATGCGGAGACGCTGCAGGACGATCTGGTCAAGGTGGATGAGTTTCCTCTCTATCCGAACACCCGCCGGGACGTGAAATTCGAGCGCGACGAGTCCGCCCAGTACGTGGTGGCGGCAGCCCTCTTCATGAGTCCCCAGGGGCGCTCCTGGTATACGAGCTTCGAGTACCCGCCTGCACCCGGAGAGGGGGCCTGCGGGATGGCGGAGTGCGAAGGCGAGGACTGCGAGGAGACCACGGAGCCTGTCCTGAACCCCAAATTCTACGTCTGGGTGGAGGGAAACCGCGTGGAGGACGGGATCGAGCACGCCAGCGACCAACCCGAGGGACGCACCGAAGGCATGATGTTGCGCGGCGGAGGTCCGAAGCTGCCGGGCGGTGCCTCGGTACCGGGCGTGGAAGCGCCGTCCGCCCCCGAGGCCCCCGCCGCGCCGAAGCCGGAGGCCCCGAGCGCACCGAAGCCGGAGGCCCCGGGCATCAAGGGGGTTCCATGAGGCTTCGGAAGCCGGTCTGGACGGAAGGGCTGTTCGTCACCCAGCATCACTTCCAGCAGCAGGACCGGTACCACGAGTCCTTCGTGGAGGCGCGCCTCGACGGCATCGTGCCCTTTGCCTGGGGTCTCGCGGACGTGGAGATCGATCCGCGCGCCCTGGAGGCGGGGCAGGTGCGAGCGACCAAGCTCCGGGGTGTGCTCCCGGACGGAACCCCCTTCGACTGCGGAGAGCAGTCACAGGACGCGCCTCCGGCCCGCGCGATCGGCTCGTTGTTCACGACCCAGATGCAGTCCCTCCCCGTCTATGTCGCGATCCTCAACGAATCGGACGCGGGGACGAACGTCGATCTCGACGGGAGCTCGTCGGCGAGCGCGCGGTGCGCGGTCGAATCCATGCGCGTGTTCGACTACAACACGGGGACGCACGAGCAGGGGATCACCACCGCGCGCCCGAACCTGCGCCTCCTCTTGGGCAGCGAGGTCCAGGAAGCCTTCTCGGCCCTCCAGATCGCGGAGTTGACGCGAGCGACGTCCGGCGCCGTGGTGCTGAGGGACACGTACATCCCGCCGATCTTCCAGATCGGTACCAGTCCCTTCCTGGTGGGTGGGATGCGGCGGCTGTTGAGCGCCATGACCAGCCGCCAGCGCGAGCTCGCGGCATCACGGCGCCAGCGCTCGGCGGCGGGGGTCGACTTCTCGGCCAGCGATTCCGCGAAGTTCTGGCTCCTGAACACCCTGAACGAGGCGATCCCGGAGTTTAGCCACCTGGTGGACCAGGGGACGACCCACCCAGAGGGGGCGTACCTCGCGCTCGGCCGACTGGTGGGGCACCTCTGCACCTTCGCGGTGGACGGCGACCCCACCGCCATCCCGCGCTTCAACTACCTGAACCTGGAAGAGTCGTTCGAGCCCCTGTTGGCTCGTGCGGTCGCCCTGCTGCGAGTCGTGATCGCCGAACGCTACGTCCAGATCCCGCTCCAGCGGCGAAGTGACGGCATGTACCTCGGCCAGATCGAGGACGTCTCCGTCCGCGACTACGAGTTCTTCCTCGGCGTGACCGGCCCTCAGGAGCATGAGGTGCGGGACGCCCTGCCGAGACTGACGAAGATCGCTTCCTGGCAACAGATCGCCGCGATCCTCAACAGCGCCATCAGCGGCGCCCAGCTCGAGATCGAGTACCGGCCGCCCGGGGCGCTGCCCCTGAAACCTGGCCTGGTCATGTTCCGGATGAACAAGACCCCCAAATACTGGAGCGATATCCAGAACACGGGCACGATCGCGATCTACCATCCCCCGGCACCAACTGCGATCGAACTGGCCCTTTACGCCGTGGACCCCAAAAACCTCTGAGCGAGTGGCCCCATGCTCGAAAAAATGTACTGGGTGTGCTCCGATGCCGTCACACTAGGGGGTCAGCTTTCATCAGCTGACAACCTCCCTTCCCTCGAGGTGCTCCAGCGCCGCATCGAGTCCCTCTTCGAGGACATGGGCCACCGGGCCCGGCAGGTCCAGGTCCCCGCCGAAGACGTGATGGAGGCGAAGTACGCCCTCTGCGCCTTCATGGACGAGCAGATCCTGAGGTCGCCGTGGCCGGGCCGGACGCAGTGGATGGGACGGCCGCTCCAGCTCGTCTACTTCAACGAGACCACGGCGGGGGAGGGCTTCTACCACCGCCTGCAGGCCTTGCAGTCCTCGCCGCACCGGGCGCACGTGGCGATGGTCTACTACCTCTGCATCGCGCTGGGGTTCCAGGGCATGTACGCCGTCCGCGGCAGCGGCGAGCTCGATGTCCTGACCGAGCAGCTCCAGCGCCAGGTGATGCGGAAGCTGCCGGCTCCCGACACCATCAGTCCGCACGGAGAACCGCGGGACCGGGTGGCGGGCGGCGCCGGGCGCCAGTTGCCTTGGATCGGGCTCAGCATCGCCATGGTCGTGGCGGCGCTGCTGGCGCTGATCGTGATGCGGGTGCTGGTGAGCAGCTCGGCGGCTCGCGCAGCGGATCAGATGCGGCGGGTCAGCGACAATGTCGTCCACGTCGCGCAACAAGAGGGATGGAGCTGAGCGATGATGCTCTGGATCTTAGGGGTCGTTGGTCTGCTGCTGATCTGGGGCGGGGGCTACGTGCTCGCCATGTTCGGCTATCCGCTCGCCCTTTGGCTGCAGGTGCTGCTCACGGTGCTCGTGGTCCTGCTCGTCGTGGGCGTCCTGCTCTACCGACGTTGGCGAGCGGGGGCGGCCGCACGCGCAATCGAGCGCGAGCTGATGCGTCAAGCCGAACAGCAGGCGGCCAGCGCGCGACCGGACCGTCGAGCGGAGATCCTGCAGCTCAATCGACAGATGCAGGAGGGCATCGCCGCGCTGAAGAAGAGCCGGCTAGGGGCTCGGGGGGGTGGGAGCGCGCTCTATGCCCTCCCCTGGTACGCGATCATCGGCCCGCCCGGCGCGGGGAAGACGACCGCGCTCCGGCACTCCGGGTTGAGCTTCCCGTTCCTCGACCCCTCGAAGGGGGGCGGCGTCCGCGGCTCGGGCGGTACCCGCAACTGCGACTGGTGGTTCACCAACGAGGCCATCCTGCTCGACACGGCAGGCCGTTACGCGACCGACGAAGACGACCGCGAAGAGTGGCTCGCATTCCTGGCCACCCTGAAGAAGTACCGCAAGAAGGCGCCGATCAACGGCGTCATCGTGGCGGTGGCCCTGCCCGACCTGATCGACGGCGACGGACAGAAGGCGCTCGACACCGCGCGTCGCCTCCGGGCGCGGATCGACGAGGTGATGACCCGGCTCGACGTCGTGCTCCCGGTCTATCTGATGTTCACGAAGGCCGACCTCGTCTCCGGGTTCGTGGAATGCTGGGGCGACCTGCGCAAGAGCGAGCGAGACCAGGTGTTCGGTTGCACCTTCACCCTCGACGGGCGGGGCAACGAGGATCCGGCCGGGGCGTTCAGCGAGGAGTTTGCCAACCTCGTGAGCGCGGTGCACGGGCGGGCGCTCCACGGCATGTCCGCCGTTCGGCAGACGGCGCTCCGCCAGCGTATCTTCCAGTATCCGCTAGAGTTCGGCGCGCTGAAGGATCCGCTCAGCCACTTCGTGGGGCAGCTCTTCCAGCGCAACACCTTCCAGGAGAACCCGGTCTTCCGAGGGTTCTATTTCAGCAGCGGTACCCAGGAAGGGAAGCCCATCGACCGCGTGATCTCGGGGATGGCGCGCGCGTTCGGGCTCCACCTCCCCGCCGTCGAGGCACCGACCGAGCCGAAGAGCTACTTCGTCACCGACCTTTTCCGTCGTGTGATCTTCCCCGACCAGCACCTCGTGGAGCGGACGGCGAGCGCACGGCTGCGCGACGCGCTGGTTCGACTGGCCTTCATCACCGGCGCGCTCCTGCTCTCCGCGCTCCTGCTGGGGCCAGGGGGGTGTTCGTACGCCCGCAACCAGACGCTCATCTCGGACACCGCCGCCGTCGCCAAGACCGCCGGCACCATCACCTGGGGCCCCACCCGCCCGACGGTCAGCGACATCGGGTTGCTCGATCCGGCCGCGAACCAGCTCCGGACCCTGCGCGAGTGGCGCGACCACGGCGCCCCCCTCGCCTATCAGTGGGGCATGTACGCGGGGAACGCCCTCTACCCCGGGCTCCGAGACGCGTACGTGGCCGAGCTCGATGCCGGCTTCAAGAAACCCACCCATGCCGAGCTCACCAAGCTGCTCGCGGCGCTCGGTCGACTGGAATCGATGCCCCCCGGGCAATACGGCGCGCACTACACGCGACTGAAGCTCTACCTGATGATGTCGAACCCCGCCGAGCGGCTGGACGTCGAGTGGGCGGTCCCCCGGCTGGTCGACGCCTGGCGAGCCGCCGTGCACTCGGGGCCATCACCCGAGGTCGACGCGATGCGGCCGCACATCGAGCTATACACGATGTTGCTCAAGGCGGGAGAGATCGCGCCGTGGGGGAAGGACGACGTGGTGGTCGGGCGGGCGCGCACCGTCCTCCTGCGCGCGCCGCAGCTCGAGCGCATGTACGAGGCGATGGTCAGCGACGCGAACACCACCATCCCGCCCATCCGCAAGGAGACGATCTTCTACGGTTCGGTGGCGCCATTGGTGAAATCCAAGGCCGACAAGCAGGTCGAAGGCGCCTACACCAAGCAGGGCTGGAACATGGTGCGCGACCTGCTCGAGTCGAAGGCCTCGTCGCTGGCAAGCGAGCAGTGGGTCCTCGGCGAGGGCGCGACCAGTCAGGCGGGAGAGATCGAATCGCAGGTGGCGCGGCTGCGGAGCATCTACTTCGAGCGCTACAAGGGCGCCTGGCGGGACTTCCTGCTCGACATGGAGGTGGAGCAGCCGAAGGACGCGACCGTAGCCCTCGACGAGCTCAACATCCTGAGCGAGCCCGAGTGGCCCTACCAGCGCCTGATCCGGATCTTGCGCGAGAACGTCACCCTCGAGGTGGAGCAGCCGGGCACCGACCTGAGCCTCAAGGGAATGCCCAAGATAAGGTCCGTCAGCCAGGCGAAGGCCCAAGGGAAGAAGGCGATCCTCGACGCGATCAACCCTGGGGACGACGCGACGGAGAAAGAGGCGCCCCCCCGCACCCTGTCCCCGGTAGAGCACGCTTTCAAGCCCATGGTCGATTTCGGAGGTGCCGAGGGCAGTGAGGACCCGAAGGCCGCCCCAGCAGCACCGAGCGGGCTCCAGCAGTATCAAGACCAGCTAGCGAAGCTCGTCGGAGTGCTGAGCGACCTCAAAGAAGGAAAGCCCGACGTCGACACCACCAAGGTGGCCAAGGACTTCGAGACCGCATTCCGTGCTGCCAACGAGCTGCTCACCAGTCAGACCGGGTTCACGCGGCCGCTCCTCGCCCCCTACCTGCTACGCCCGATCACGGGAGCCTGGACCGGAGTCGTGAACGACTCGGGGTCCGCGGCGAGCGGACTCTGGGAGGTTTCGGTGTGGGACAAGTGGCGAGAGAAGCTCGCCGGGAAGTACCCGTTCACCAAGGCGCAGCAGGACGCCACCATCGAGGATTTCTCCGAATTCTTCCGGCCGGAGACGGGCTTGCTCTGGGGGTTCTTCAACGAGAACTTGTCGAGCACGCTGGCGCACGAAGGGGACGCCTTCATCCCCAAGCGGCGGTTCCAGTCCTCCGTCGCCTACACCGGCCCGTTCCTCTCGAACTGCCTCGCGCGAGGCAACAAGATAACCAAGGGGACGTTCCCCGAGGGGAGCGAGACGCCGGTGGTGGCGTTCGACGTCAACCTCCATTCGGTCAGCCCCGATGTGTCGGAGATCATGATCGAGATCGACGGGGTCTCCAACACCTACCGAAACACCCCGCAGGAGTGGCTGAGCACGCAGTGGCCGGCACCCGAGGCGAAGTCGCGGGGTGCGCGCGTTCGGATCCGCGGGTACAGCGGGCTCGACGAGGTGATCAACCGTCCGGGTGCGTTCGGGATCTTCCGCCTGCTCGATGCCGCCAACGAGATCAAGCCGGGCACGGCTGGTGGTCGTGCCAGCGGCACCGCGACGCTGGTGGCGACCTGGTACGTGCGAAGCGAGTCGACCTTCTTCAAGCTCGACATCCGACCCGCAAAGGCGGATACCGCCACCTCTTCCAGCCTCTTCCTCGGGTACGACTGCCCGCGGGTGATCGCTCATCAGGGCGGAGGTTGAGTGGGACTGTTCGGCATCGCGCGGCCGACCCGACCAGTGGTGCGCGCCTATGGCAAGGTGCCGTGGGCGCGCGATTTCGTGCGCGTGGGCTCGCTCGACGGGAACGCCACTCGGTTCGTGGAGTGGCTCGAGCGGGGCCTGGAGACGGCCAAAGGGGTCATCGGTGGACCCTGGGATGTCCTTTTCGACACGGGCGATGCCCAGGCTTTCACGTTTCGGTCGACACCCGGAGCGCGGAGCGCGGAGCTCCTGGCGGGCGTCGCACTCCCGAGCCGTGACGCAGTCGGCCGGCGCTTCCCTTTCGTCGTCTATGTCTCGCTCCCTGGGGCGGCCTTCGCGTCCGCACCGCACTGCGCCCCCTTGGTGCTGAACGGCTTCCTGGAGGCCGCGCGGGCCACCGCCTACCAGGCGAGCAGTGTCGATGGGCCCGCAGCGCTCGAAGCGCTGGTGGCGCGAGTCACCGCCCCGGACCCAGCGAAGCTTGACGCGGCACGGGCGGAGTACGATGGGTGGATCCCGACCGAGGCGGTCTCCACCCTCGCCCTGAGGCTCCTCGGGGTCGCCGAGCCCCTCCGTCTGGCGCATGCCATCTCCGCCCTGGCGGACGCGGTCTACCCGGTGCGAGCGGACGAGCAGACGCGCTCCCGACTCGCCATTCGCCTGCCGGTCGGGCAGCCTCGCGCGTTCAGCAGCGCCCTCTGGATCGACATCTTCCTCCACATCGCCGCGTGGCGGAAGACCACGCCGACCGCGTTCTGGCCCCTGAGCGACGATCTGGGCGCCATGATCCTCCTGCCGGGAGAGGCCACCGACCCCGTGCTCGCCGAGCTCTGGGCGCCAAGTCCCATGGCCGAGCAGGTCTTCGATGTTGCCTGGCCGTTCGCGCAGGGCCGCCTGGACAACCCCTTGGCCGAGCAGATAGGGCAGAGCATCAGCGTGTCGATGATGCTTCAAACACTGGGTGCATTGGGCTAGTTTTTCCCCTTGCTGGAGGGGTATGGGTCCACCCCACCGGCTTTGGGGCCAAAGGCAGCGAGACAGGACATGGCGGAATCCCTCGAGCAATTGGTCGCCCGCGTGGCGCCGCTGAAAGCTCCGATCGAGGGGGCAATTCCCGTGGGTGCGGACACCTCGTATGACGCCGACTTCGGCGTCATCAAGACAGAGATCGACAAGCTTGCCGCCATGTCTGGGGTCGCGCCGAACTGGAAGGCGGTGATCGAGGGCTGCACGGAGCTTACCACCAGCAAGACGAAGGATCTTCGCCTCCTGGTCTGGCTGGCAGTGGCTCGCCTCCATGATGCGGGCCTCCCGGGTCTGCTGGAGGGGATGGTCGCCGTCAAGGAGGTGGCCGGGGAGCATTGGGAGGCGATGCATCCCCCGGCCAAGCGAGCCCGCGCGCGCGGTGCCCTCGCCGGGTGGTTCTCGGACCAGGTCGCCGCTCAGATCAAGCCCAAGAAGTTCGGTCACCCCGACGCCGAAGTCTTGCGAGCGGTCGAGGTCTACGCCAACGACCTTGACACGTTCTTTGCCGAGAAGCTGGCAGATTCCTATCCAGGCATGGGTGCCCTGCGCAGCGAGCTTCGAGGCAAGGTCCAGGAGCTCCCGCCAGCCGCGGCAGCAGCGCCGACGCAATCCGCCGCACCCGCGGCCAGTCCGCCGCCAGCAACGACCGCAGCGGCGCCTTCGGGGGATTCGTCCATCGCGGTGGCCCCGGCTCCAATCGTGGGGGGGGAACAGGATGTCCTCAACGCTCTACGTTCAGTTTCCAAAACGATCCTGGATTGCGCAGAGGCACTCAGAAAGGCGGATCCCGCGAAGGCCTGGGCCTACCGCCTCCAGCGGTTGGGGTTGTGGCTCGTCGTCCAGCAGGCACCCCCGAACGAGGGGGGAAAGACGAAGATCCGGGGACCCGGCGACGCCGTGAAGCGGCTCGAGACCATGCAGAGCGCCGAGCAGTGGCTCCCGCTGCTCCTGGCCTGCGAGTCGATGTCGAATAGCTCGATCTTCTGGCTGGATCTCCAGCGGCTGAGCGCCCTGGCCATGGATCGGCTGGGGGCGTTGTTCATCCCCGCCCGAGAGATCGTGGGTCGCGAGGTCGTCACCTTCCTCGAGCGGTTCCCCGCGATACCGGACCTCGCGTTCGCGGACGGTACCCCATTCGCGAACCCCGCCACCAGAGCTTGGCTCAAGGAGGAGACGACGAAACATGCGGGTGGCTCCGGCGGCGGCGGCTCCTCGCGACTCTCCGAGGAAGACGAGGAGATCGCGAAGCGTTTCGCCGAGGCGAAGGATCTGGTGGCCAAGGGAAAGGTAGCGGATGGACTCGCGCTTGGCGCCCAGCTGGCAACGCGGGGCGCGGATGGCCGCATGCGATTCCGGTCCCGCTTGACGGTGGCCAAGCTCGCGCTCCAGGGCAGCAAGCCGGAGGTCGCGCGCCCCTTGTTTCGCGCGCTCCAGGCCGAATGCGAGCGCTACCAACTGGATGATTGGGAGCCAAACCTGGCAGCGGAGGTCTATGCGGGTCTCCTCGCCTCCGCCGCCCCCAAGGAGGACACCGGACTCGCTTTCGAGCGCCTGTGTCGTCTGGATCCAGCGGCAGCGCTCAAGGGCGGCCAATGAGCCGAAAATTCCCCTCTGGCGGGTCGGCGGTCGATCTCGACGAGGGACACATGGTACGGGAAGAGGTGCCTCGGCTGCGCACCAAGTAGATAAGGGACGAGACAGATGGCAAAAGAAGGTTCCGTTGCTCCGCAGGAACGCGTCAACATCACCTACAAACCGGCAACGGGGGACGCCAAGGAAGAGGTCGAGCTTCCCCTCAAGATGCTCTTCATCGGTGACTTCGTCGGTCGGGAAGACCCGCGTCCCCTCGAGGAGCGGAAGCCAATCAACGTGGACAAGGACAACTTCGGGCAGGTCCTCGCGGAGCAGAAGCTCGGCGTCACCCTGCAGGTCCCCGATCGCCTCTCCGGCGACGAGGGCGCGCAGCTCGCGCTGAACCTCAAGTTCAAGAAGCTCAGCGATTTCGGTCCCGACGCGCTCGTCGAGCAGGTGCCGGAGCTGGCGCGGCTCATGGAGCTCCGCCGGGCGCTCACCGCCCTCAAGGGTCCGCTCGGCAACGTGCCGGCGTTCAGGAAGAAGATTCAGACGCTGCTCGAGGACAAGGACTCGAGAGCGAAGTTGCTGCAAGAGCTCGGCTTGTCCGAGGAGTCCGGAGGCTGATTTTTTCGGGAGACTGACGATGGCTGAAGAATCCCAGCAGAGTGAGAAACAAACCACCACGGCCGAAGGCTCGCTCCTCGACGAGATCCTCGCGGAAACCAAGCTGACGCCGAAAGACGACGGCTACGATATCGCGCGACGTGGCGTTCAGGCCTTCATCGCCGAGCTCCTCACGCCGAAGCGCGCGGACGAGCGGATCGACAAGGCGCTGATCGACCAGATGATCGCGGAGATCGACACCCGACTGTCCGCGCAGCTCGACGAGATCCTGCACGCGCCCGAGGTCCAGAAGCTTGAGTCCGCTTGGCGCACGCTGAAGTTCTGCATCGAGCGCCTCGACTTCCGAGAGAACATCAAGGTCGAGCTCCTGAACTGCTCCAAGGAAGACCTGCTCGCGGACTTCGAGGATGCCCCCGAGATCCCCAAGAGCGGTCTCTACCGTTTGGCGTACACGGCCGAGTACGGGCAGTTCGGCGGCAAGCCGTACGGCGCGATGATCGCGAACTTCGACTTCGGACCGGGCCCCCAGGACATCGCCCTGCTCCAGAGCTGCGCCTCCGTGGCAGCGATGGCGCATGCCCCGTTCTTCGCGGCCGCCGCCCCGATGTTCTTCGGTGGCCGAGACTACCTCGGCATCCCCGGGCTCAAGGACCTCAAGGCCATCTTCGAGGGACCGCAGTACGCCAAGTGGCAGTCCTTCCGCGAGTCGGAGGACGCGCGCTACGTTGGCCTGGCCTTGCCACGGTTCTTGCTGCGCCTGCCCTACAGTGACAAGACCGTGCCCGCGAAGACCTTCAACTACACCGAGGACGTGATCGGGAAGCATGACTCGTACCTCTGGGGCAACGCGGCCTTCGCCATGGCCACCCGGCTCGGCGACAGCTTCGCGAAGTTCCGCTGGTGCCCGAACATCATCGGTCCGCAGGCGGGCGGCGCGGTCGAGGACCTGCCCCTGCACCAGTACGAAGCGATGGGCGAGATCCAGACCAAGATCCCGACCGAGATCATGATCTCGGAGCGCCGCGAGTTCGAGCTCAGCGAGGAAGGCTTCATCGCCCTCACCTTCCGCAAGGACTCGGACAACGCCTGCTTCTTCTCCGCGAACAGCTGCCAGAAGGCGAAGTATTTCGGGACCTCTCCTGAGGGCAAGGAGGCGGAGCTCAACTACCGCCTGGGTACCCAGCTCCCCTACCTTTTCATCACTTGCCGTATCGCCCACTACCTCAAGGTGCTGCAGCGAGAGCAGATCGGCACCTGGAAGGAGCGCGTCGAGCTCGAGACCGAGCTCAACAAGTGGATCAACCAGTACGTCGCGGACATGGATGCGGTAACGCCTGCCGTCCGCGGACGCCGACCGCTCCGCAAGGCCAAGATCACCGTGTCGAACGTGGAGGGCAACGCTGGCTGGTACAAGGTCGACATGCAGGTGCGACCGCACTTCAAGTACATGGGGGCGTTCTTCACGCTGAGCTTGGTCGGCAAGCTCGACAAGGAATAGCGCGCTCGACACCACCGCACGAATGCCGGCTGGGGCCGCTCCCCAGCCGGCCCAGGCGGCTCGCGTCTCGGTGCTCGAGGAGAGCTCACGCGACGGACGAAGAGGGGACGAGGGGACAGAAGAGCGAGCGGGAGAGGAGACGACGGGCCCGCGGTGGGTCGTGACGAGGGTGTCACGACAGCAACGTTGGTCTCTCGGCGGCGCGCTCCTGGCCGGATCTGGCAGGAGATCTCTCGGGGCTTTCGCGGCCGTCAGCCGTCGCCTTCTCCACCTCTCACCTGACCCATGACCGCTGATGGCCGGTCTGGTTCCGGCTCCGCCGGGTTGGGTCGTTGATTTGACGCAGCTTTCGACCGGATTGCTGCTCTAGAGCTCCGCGTAACCGCCGGGAACGACGAAGACATCATCGCGTCCGGCGACCGTCAACACCCCCCAGCAGGCAAGCTTGGTGGCCACCGCGACTTCCACGATCTGACTCGGGCTGCCGATCGGGGCCAGGACCGCGATGTTCGAGCGGTGGACGCCCCACGAGCCACGACCGTGCTCGAGCAGCGCCTCGTGGAGATCACGAGCCGCCTCCGGCGCGGATCCCAGGGTCGCCACCCGAAGGCGCATCGTCGAGCCCGGAAGCTTCACGTCGAAGTAGACGAGATCGTGTCGCGCCGCCTCGGTCTTGAACTCGAAGCCATGGTCACCGAGAAAGCCTCCGAGGGCATTGGCGCTGATCCGCTCGTACGCCGGCGTCAGGGGCACCTCGGCGCAGACATCGGGGCGAAGGCGCATGGCGCCCGGCTTCAACGATTTCGAGCCGTCCTCCAGATCGTCCACATCCATGTCCCGCGCGAGGGAGCTCGCGTGGCCCTGCGTGGGCTCGTGGAGGTACGCCGTGGCGGGCGGCTTGTTGCCGCAGGCAAGGGGCGCGAGACAGAGGGCAAGCAAGATAGCCTGTCGCACTGGGTTTTCCACGGACGCAAGCGTAGCCGCAATACCGGCGGGGGCGCGAGTTTTTCGGGCCCGCACACCTGATTTCTGGGCCGGCGGCCACGAAACTGGTAGCCTTGCGGCGCCATGCGGTGGGCAACGGTTTGCGCGGTTTTTGGGGCGGCGGTCCTGTTCGGGTGCAAGTCCATCCCGGTGCCAGAGGCCTTCGAGAACCGAGTGTTCTACGAGTATGGGGACATCTCCGCTCAACAGCTGGCGGAGTACGAGCGGCCCTACCCCCCGCTCGACCATGACCAGGAGCCGCCGTCGGTTTCCTTCATCGGGGTGCAGGTGCTCGGGGGGACGGTCCGATTCTCCCGACCCACCTCCTGGGTGATCCGCAACGCCAGCAACGAACCGGCCAAGCGGTTCATCGAGTACGTATCCCCGAGCCAGCTCGTCTTCACCATCTCCGAGCAGGTCGAGTCGCCCGAGGAGCCCTGGTCGTTCATCCTGGACCGGTATCAAGCCGCAGCCGAGAAGGCAGGCGCGAAGATCGAGAGCGAGCCCTTCCCCAACGCCACCTGGAACGCGCAGGCGAGGGGGTTCCGGGTCAGGCGCTACGTGCGCGCACCGAAGGCTCCGTTCGAGACCGCTTGCCTCGAGTACATCGTGCGGAGCGACAATCGCGTGCTCTTGGTCCAGATCGTCCACCAGGACCAGACCGTCAAGCCCGTCCAGGACGAGGTGATGCGCGCGTTCACTTCGATGCAGGTGCTATAGACCGAGGGGCACCGGCCGTTCACTCGGAGACCAGGACGGCCCGAGTGTCCCCGGGGCTGTCCGAGAGCAGCGTCCGCATACGCGTCTTCTGACCGCGTTCGGCGGAGAAGAGGCGGGTCGTAACGCCCAAGGTCGAGCTCGCCCGACTGGCAAGCTGGAAGCTTACTCCGCTCTCGGCCGCGAGCTCGACCTCCAGCTCCGCCTCGAGGATCCCCCGCGTGAACTGCGCCACGACATCGCGAAGGGTCGCGTAATGCTGCCCTCCGGGCATCAACGTCGAACACTCATCGAAGGTCGCCGGGCCAACGTGAACACGGAAGCGACCCGAGCGGTCCTGGACGTGGGTGCCGATGGTGAAATCCTCGCCGATCGTGGTCCGAACGACGCCGAGGGAGACCTGCTGGTCACCAGGGATGGCGACCCGGCGCGGAATGAAGCTCTCGACCCGAACGGTCAGCCCCTCGAACATCCGCTGGAGGACCAGCTCTAGCATGCGCGCGGAGCGCGTCCGCTGGGCGAACGTGGTCGCCAGGGAGAGGAGGATCACGGGGGGCAGGCCGCGAGAGGGCACCGCTCCCCAGAGATCCGTACCGACGAAGGCCATCGCCCGTCGCGTGAACTGGTCGGCCCCCCCCGTCCGAAACCCGGCGGCGAACCGGTACTTCTTCCACGCGCGATACATCAGGCTGAGGACGCGGTGGTGGATGATGTCGTAAAAGTCCCGAAGTCGCTGCGCCTCTTCTTCTTCCGCCTGCTCGATCTCCTCGCAGATCGCCGTGGCCAGGGGTGAGGCAGCCCCGGTCAGACCGAGGAAGGTCGCCACGAGCTCGATCCGCCCGTCCGCGAGCTCGCGGATCGCAGACACGTCCCCCGCCGCGAAGATGAGCCGCGAATCGTGGTGGAGGCGGATCCCCTCCTTCACCGGGGGCCCGAGCTCGCCGAGCGGAACCGCGTTGGGGGTCAGCCGATGCAGGAGCTGGACAGCCTGGAAGAACGAGAAGGTGTGTCCCGCCTCCCGAAGCCGGGCCATCAGATCAGCGTTAGACTTCCGCTCCGTGGTGGCCATGAGTACTGCACCCGCGACTTTACACCCTGAACGATCGTCGTGCTGAAGGAGTTGAGGGACACGTAGTCGGCGAAGAACCGCTCGAGAACGCAGCCGAAGAGGTACATGTCCCCCTCGTTCGCGAAGCCCGTCTCGTCGAGCTCGACGGTGACCGCGATCCCGCGCAGGGGAGAACCGCGGTAGATCCGCTCCGTCGGCGTAGCGTCGACTCGCTTGATCGCTTCGATGCGGAGCTCGTTCGCGCGCGAGGCCTGCTGATCGACGTTGGCCTGGAGGTTGTAGACCGCCAGGATCGCCCGGAGCACATCGAGCTCCATCACGGACCGCAGGCTGGCGGTCGCATGGGCGACGGTGCGCCACTGCAGATCGGTGCCGATCGGTGGTGGTACGTGGGAGGTGATGGCGCGGAGGTTGCGAAAGGTGGCGAACGCCGGGGAGGAGCTGGTCGCCCGGCTCACGTCGCCGGCTCGCACGCTGTTCGTGAGCTTCCGGTTGGTCGCCAATAGCTCGATGCTGAGGATGTCAGCGTCGAGCGCCAGCTGTTGGTTCTCCGGTGTGCCGACCGAGATGAGGGTGTCGGCGCCCTCGTGGAGCACACTGGGATCGAGGTGGAGCGAGTAGTATGGAACCTGCCGACCACCCATCTGCTGTGCGTGAGCGAAGTCCATGAACGGCGGCAATTCCTGGCGGACCGCGGTGCCGCGACTGATGGCCTCGACCCGAGTGATGGTGTAGACTTCGCCCTGGTCGCCAGGCAGGCCCGCCGCGCGCACCAGATATCGCTCGCGACCCGAGCTCAGCCGAATTGGCTCGGCCGTGGTGGAGAAGACGTTGACGATCGGCACGCAATTGAGCTTGACCGTTTCGGGCGGGAACTGGTTGGTGATCGGGAACGGGCGCTCGAACACGAAGACGAGCGAGAAGCGATTCCCGATCCCCTCGAGCTCGAGGACCCGACGGAGACCAAGCACGTCCACGAAGGCAAACTTCGCCGGGAGGGTGTTATACTCCATGAGCAGGCGAAAACCCGGAAACACCGAGGTTCCTAGCGGCAGGAGCGCCTCGTCCTCCGCGAAGCCCGGCTGGTGCAATGCCCGTTTCCCGAGCGACACGAAGCGCTCGCTGGTGGCCCCAAGCTCGGGCGCGACGATGCGAACGTCCCGCGTCCGCTGCATCAGCCAGAGCAACAGGGTGAGGGCCAGGCGGTCATCGCCGGATAGGTGGAGACGAAGGCGGTCTGGCACGCCCTGATCCAGCGTGACCCCCGGCGCCACCGCGACTTCGAGACGAAGGTGCTGCTCGGTCGTGCTGACCTGTTGGAACCTGGCGTCGTTGATCGCGAGCGGCGAAACCTCGCAGTCTGCCGTGGATGTGAATCGGCAAGAGGTGCTATCCACCGGCACGCTGTCAAACTCCGTCCCCCGCGGGACGATGCGTCGTTCGCGAAGGACGTTCGGCAGCGGCGTCAGCTCGAGGATGCCGGTCCCCGGAACGGGCCGGGTCAGCTGCGGAAAGAGGATGGTCGCGATCGAGGTGATGACCTCGGGGAGCTCGTCGTCGAGCTTCTGGCGGATGCGCCCCGTGAGGAACGCGACGCCCTCGAGGAGCCGTTCGACGTCGGGATCGCTCCCTCGCCCAGCCAGCATCGGCGCGATCGCTGGGTACTTCGCCGCGTATTCCTGCCCGAGATCACGGAGGTACGCGAGCTCGTCCTGGTAATACTTGTTGAACAATGGCCGGGGGCTCCAATGGGGCGTGGCGGCCCGAAGGTCGCTACCTTCCGAAGAGTCGTAGCCGGTCAGGACGGTGCGATCCACCCCCTACCGGAACGCGCCCACTCTGGATCGGCGGCTCGCTGCGCGAGCCGCAGGTTTGGGGGCCGGGAACGGGCTGACCTGGCAAGCAATGCTGCCAGTGGTCGCCAGGACTGGTTCTTCTCCCGCGCCCAGAGCCAACCCCCCTCCCGCAACCCGCCCGATCGCCAACCAGAGGTGCGGAACACGGCCGCCTCCCTCGCAACGGAACGGCTCAGGACGCTCTCTCGACGACCTGGCGGCCCGACGGAGCCGGGAGCCACGGATGGCAGCGACCAACCGTCAGCGGTCAGCCAGCAAGACCGAGCGCCGAGCCTCGCACCCATGGCCGATCCCCGGTCACCCTTCGTCAGGATCGCCACCTTCTGCCAGCTCTGGCCGAGAATCCACCCGCGAGCGGCCTGGAGCAGCAATCAGGTTGATTGCTACGTCAAATCAACAACCTGGAGCACCGAACCGGCAGCAGACCTCCCCAGAGGCAGCGCTGGAAACGCGTCCTCGCCTCGCACAGACACGTTTCCGGCGCTGCCGTTGCCGTTGGCGCCCCGATCGAGGTCTAGTGGACGCCGATGGCACGAGTGGTGTCGATGGTCGTTTCGAACTGCAGCGACGGGTTCGACCGATTTCCGGTGAGCTGCGCGGAGATCTCGAAACGTAGGATCAGATCCGGACCAGGCACATGCCGGACCCGAACGTTCGTCAGACGCGGCTCGTAGGTCTCGATCGTGTGCCGGATCGAACGGGCCATGATCGCGATGGCGTCTGGGAAATTGTGCACCATCTCGCTCACGCAGGCGATGCCATAGTCCGGGCGCGTGAGCATGGTCCCCTCTCGGGTCAGACACATGGTCCTCAGGTGAGCGAGGATGGAGTCGCGGACCTCCTGCAAATTGACGCGACTGCCCGGGTTGGCGAGCTCCTGACGCTGTATGCGCCGCAGAAGGGAAGGGCCGTTACCCATGAAACACAGACGCGGCCCGCCGTCGCGAGAGACGGCGAGCCGCCGTGGGAGAACTCAGTGCAGCCAATCAGGAGCCGCCAGCCTGCTCCTTCCAGTCGTCGTGCGCGACGGTCTGTTGCAGCATGTCTTCCAGCGTGATCTTCTGGTACGTAAACTCCACCTCCTCGAGCTCCATCGTGTCCCACTGGACCGTGCTCTTGGCGGAGTTCTCGCTGTTGGCGCCGCCAGTCGTCCCGTTGACCCTCGAGATGGTGGCGTTCTCCAACGTGATCTTCATGTACATCTGCTCGTTGCCCTCGTCACTCGTATTGAAGAACTCGAAGACGACGGACTTGAGGATCTCGTTCCGGCAGACCGCATACATGATCTGCGGAGATGAGGCGCCCCACTCCTTGACGATGGTGATGGGGCCATGCTGGCGCTTGCCAGACGGCATGCCGGTCGCGGGATCGCGTGGTGATTTGATCTCGTGCTTGAAAGCGAGTCCGGTAAGGTATTCCGCTTTCTCGTTCCTCTTGCTCTCGCCCTTGAAGGGGCCCTGCGTTACGCCTTCGATCTTCACGTAAAACTCATACGCCATGGTCCTGCCCTGTCAGTTGTGAGGTGTGTCGTCGTTGCGATCGACGATCGGTCATACGGCACGGGCACCACCCGTCTTCCCTCGGACCGACAACGCCCACATTATGCCGGCTTGGCGCATTGTTCAACCGTGATGGCCAGGAATCCCGGCCCTGCTCGAACAATTGGCCCCGCCACCGGGGTCCGGACTATGCTCGCGGCGTGACACCTGGGTTTCCGGTCGCTCTGACCTCCATTTTAGCCATCGTTGCTGGACTCGCGGGCTGCGGGAAGCCGCTCGAGTCCAGGAACCCTGATCCTTCGCGGCAGGCCGCGCCCATTCCCGCGTGCGTTCATCGCATCCCGGGCCTTCAGACCGGAGGTGGGGTGCAGGGCGCCGTGCGCGAGCCAGAGTATTGGAAGCTCGTCTTCCCCGGCTTCGCGGAACGCCGGATGTACCTGCCGCCGGACGCTCTCGCCTGCACTGGCGCGGCGGTTTTCCAAGATCCTGCCTTCGCTGGCGTTAGCCCGGTCCACGAGGAGGCGGGCGCGGTGAAGGAAGGGGACATCATCTACGGTGGCGGCGGAGCGCAGTTGAAGCTCCTCTGGTTCCAGACCCATCGCACTTCAGATGGCGGGGTGGTTGGTCCGCTCGCCATGGTGCGCGTGGCCGATGGGGTCGGAGAGGTCTATGCGGTGGGCGTCCATCGCGGTCGGGCGCAACCGCGACTCTCGCTGCAGCGCATGGGACCAGAGGTGCTGGCGGCTGTGTTGGACGAGGGCTG
Source organism: Polyangiaceae bacterium (assembly GCA_016933275.1). Lineage (GTDB taxonomy): Bacteria > Myxococcota_A > Polyangia > Polyangiales > Polyangiaceae > JAFGBI01. The sequence continues at coordinate 89,151 of JAFGBI010000225.1, forward strand.
TGTGGGTCGGACAGAGGGCCAACCCTGTGAGTCGACCGTGACCCTCTACCGGCCGTTCCATGGCGAGATGCGGCAGCTCGAGCAGATAGCGGTCGAACGGGTCGCGTTCGGCGAGGACTCCGAACCTGGAGTGATCGGGAGGATCGAGTACCGGCTGGTGTCCTCGATCGATTATAAGGAGGATCGGGTGGTGATCCTCGAACAGATCACGGCCACCGACTCCGAGCAACGCGAGGTGCGGCACGCCGAGGTCGAGTACACACGCACGCTCGGCGGGGGAGCAGAGACGAAGTCGGCGGTGCACTCGGGGGAGGAGCCCACCGGAACCGGATCCCTCTGGCCCCTCGTCGTGACTAGGATTTCGCCCCCCAAGACGGGTGCGGAGAGCTCGAGCGGAGAAGGATCGGAAGACCTGCCTGAGTCAGGCGACTGACCAGGAGCTCGGGCCGAATTGGCGAACGACGGTCCCTACCCGGCCGCCGTGCCCGGAGCGGGTTCGTGATGGGAGGTTCCTGCCTCCCGGGCCTGGTCGAGGAGGGCGGCGGACAAGCGACTGATCCGAGCACCACCCACCGACCGAAACGGCAGCCCAATCGCTCCTGCTCCTTCGGCGCCCCCCCCCCGGGTCTGGCCACCGTCGCCGGCCGAGGAGAAGGCCCGTGACAGCTCATCTGCGGGGCTCTTGGCACAGTGGCACAGGACCGGGGCGGAGCTCGCCAGAAGCAAGAATGCCAAGAATCGTCGGGATTTCTCCGTGGTGCGCCACGGCAAGGAAGTCAGGACGAGGGTCATGGGGGAACGAAGCAGGAACCGTGCCGCGAACGTCGGCGGCACAACGGGGACGACAGCAATGGCACGGCTCGAATTCGCGGGCCGGGTGTGGAACGATCGGATCATCCTTCTCGAGCCGTTCTGGCCCGAATCGCTGACAGAGTAACGATGATGCGAACCCGACCGACGCTGGGCTCGACGCTTGCCACCTCAGCTTGCCTCACCTGGTTCACGGGCTGTGCTCCGGGTGCCGGCGGCGCCCCCAACCCCGGAACAGGCCCCTTCGAAACCGGCGGCTCCGCTACGGGGGGATGGGGGCCAGACCTCGGGACCGGCGGCCAGGTGATCGTGAACGATCCGACCGACGACCCGCCCACGCCGGGTTGCGGCGACGGGGTCCTGACCGAGGACGAGGCGTGCGACGACAAGAACCTGACCAACGGCGACGGCTGCGCCGGCAACTGCCGCTCGCTCGAGGTGGGGTGGTCCTGTCCCACCCCTGGTGAACCCTGCATCCCCATCGCGATCTGCGGGGACGGTTTCGTGGCGTTCCCCGAGCTCTGCGACGACGGGAATGCCAATCCAGGAGACGGCTGCTCGGCCACCTGCCGGTTCGAGGTTGGCTTCAAGTGCGAGGGCATGCCGAGCACCTGCACGCCCACCGTCTGCGGTGATGGCGTGCTGGAGGGCGCCGAGAGCTGCGAGGACGATGACACCGTGCCCTTCGACGGCTGCTCGACGAGCTGCCAGGTCGAGCCGGACTGCACGGCGGGCGCCTGCACCTCGGAGTGTGGCGACGGCCTGGTGCTCGGCGAGGAGTGCGACGACGGCAACAACAACGACGGTGACGGCTGTTCGGCGGACTGCCGGCAGGAACCCGGCTACGTCTGCACCGTACCTCAGCCCGGCGGCTACATGACGGTGCCCGCGATCTTCCGGGACATGCGCGCGAGCCACTCCGACTTTCAGCCGGACACCGTCGAGCCGCGCGACATGCCGGTGCCGGGCATGGTGGCGGCCATGCTGGGGAGCGACGGGAAGCCCTCGTACACCGCGGTCTCGGGGAGCTACGTGGCGAGCGCGCAGTCGTTCGCGGAGTGGTACACCGATGTCCCGGGCACGAACGCCTCGTTCGTGAGCACGTTGACGCTCTGGGACAACGGCAACGGCGGGTACGTGAACCGCTACGGGCCGAACGGGGAGAAGTTCCAGAAGATCAAGGAGCCGTCGAGCTGCTGGTGCGGCACCGCGGACCAACCCGACCACGATGCGAACGGGAACGTGATCCCCTGCAGCTACTGCCCATACGACGCCGACGAGAGCACGCCGCAGTGCGAGGAGCCTGGGTCGACGTCTTGTTCCCCGGGCGGCGCGTGTGAGGACTACTTCGACTGCATCCTCGAGGGGAACACCTACTACGGCCTCGTCGTCGAGGAGGAGCACGACGGCAACCCGCTCTTCTTCCCCCTCGACGACAGCACCTTCACGGACGCTGGTGAGCGGGCCTCGGCCAACATCCCGCCGAGCTTCGGCGGCTGGCTCGAGGAGCCCGGCGCCCCACGCCACAACTTCCACTTCACCAGCGAGGTCCGCTACTGGTTCCAATACTTGGCCGGCGAGACCTATGCCCTCGATTTCACGGGCGATGACGACGTCTGGGTGTTCGTCAACCAGCACCTCGCCGTGGACGTGGGCGGCATCCACGAGCCCGTCCACGCCACCCTCGTGATCGACGGCACCGGCCAGGCCTCGGTCACCTACGCCGCGGCCGAGGGGGGCGCCACGACCCGCTCGGGACCGACCGACCTCGGGATGGTCGACGGCAACGTCTACGAGATCGCAGTGTTCCACGCCGAACGCAACACCACGGTGTCCACGTTCAAGCTCACGCTCGAGGGCTTCGCGACCTCACGCAGCGAATGCGGCCCCATCTGCGGCGATGGCATCGTGAGCCTGGGCGAGCAGTGCGACGACGGCGTGAACGACGGGGGCTACGGTGAGTGCAGCGCAGGTTGCGTCCTCAGCGAGTTCTGCGGCGACGGGATCGTCCAGGAGGGCGAGGAGTGCGACGACGGCAACAACTTCGACAGCGACGGCTGCGGCAGCGCCTGCCGCAACATCCTCATTCGCTGACCGAGCGCTACTTCGGCCGCTGGCCGTCCGCGGCGGCGACGCGGTTCCGCCCGGCCTGCTTCGCCGCGTAGAGGGCGCCATCCGCCGCCTGGACGAGGTCCTCGACGCCCCCCTCGGTGGCGCCGGGAACGACCGAGGCGGCGCCAGCGCTCACCGTAACCGTCGTCGCCGCCTCGGACCCCTCATGCGGCAGCGCGAGCGCCGCCACCGCCTGTCGAATTCGCTCGGCGACGGTGACCGTTCCCGGAAGGTCGGTGTCCGGCAGCACCGCGGCGAACTCCTCGCCGCCGAATCGGGCGGTGAGATCACCGGCCCTGAGAACACTCCCGGACACGGCGTGGGCGACGGCACGTAGGCAGTCATCCCCGGCGGCGTGACCGTAGCGGTCGTTATAGCGCTTGAAGAAGTCGACATCGAGCATCACCACGCCGAGAGACGAGCCTCGCCGCATGCACCGCCGCCACTCACGAGCCAGGGTGGCGTCGAGGTGGCGTCGATTGGCGATCCCCGTCAATCCGTCGGTGGCGGTCAGCGCAGCCAGCAGCTCGGTCCGCCGCCTGAGCTCGATGTGGGTGCGGACGCGAGCGCGGAGCACGGGCACGGGCACGGGTTTCACGATGTAGTCGACGGCCCCCACGTCGAGCCCCTGGGTCTCGTCGGTCACCAAATCTCGGCCGGTCACGAAGATGACCGGGACGTCGCGGGTCTCCTCGCGGGCCTTCATGATGCGGCACACCTGGTGCCCGGTGAGATCGGGCATCGTCACGTCGAGCAACACGAGATCGGGCGGCGGCGACTGCCCGATCTCGCGCAACGCACCCGCACCGCTGCCCGCGATGCGCACCTCGTACTCGTCCTTCAGCGCCTCGACGAAGAGCCGGACGTTCAGCGGTTCGTCATCGACGATCAGCACGACGCGACGCCGATGCTGGATCTCGGCCGCCACGTCCGGCACCCTCCCGCCGGGGACCTCGCCGGGCCGGGTGTAGGCTGCGGGATTCGGGGGAGGCTCGGGCGCCGGTGTACCGGAGGCGTCGCCGTTCCGCGGGTTCGGGTGATTCCTCATGGGGTCTGCCTTCGACCAACGAGTACCGCCCCCGCTCTACTCCCCTCGCATGAGCGAGACGTAGGTTCGGATCGCGGCTCGACAGTCCTCGGGGAGATCGATGAACTCGAGCCCGGCAGCGGCGCCGACGCGCGCGACCCTCACCCACCTCGATCGGGCGTTCAAGGTGACGATCCGCCCGGTCATGGGGAGGGCGAAGCGGAGTTGGATCGGCAATTCGCTCTCGCACCTCCGCGGCACCAGCGCGAGCAACCCGCCCTCGCTGATGTCTTCGGTACGTCCGTCCACGACGGAACCGTCCGGCAGGACGAGGCGGATGGGCGTCACGTAGGGCGCGCGCGCAAACCGACGACGGCCCTCGAACCCGGCCGCCGCGGGGGCTTTTTGGTTCGCCTCCGTCACGGCTCTCAGCGGTGGAGCCGGTGGCTGGCCTTCAGCCTGGGGCCTGATGAGGACCTGGGCTCGATTACCGTCCGGAAGGAGCTGCTCGAGGGCGGCGGCCATCTCCGCCATATCGTGGAAGCGGAGCGCGGGCTCGCGCGCGAGGGCGCGCATGACCACCGCCTCCAGCTGGGCCGGCACGGCCGGGTTGCGCGCGCGGAGCGGCGGGACCGGCTCCGTACTGACCCGCAGCACGATCTCCCCGAAACTCCCTTCGAAGGGCACGCCACCAGTGAGGCATTCGTAGAGCAACACCCCCAGGGAGTACACGTCGACGCGGTGGTCGCAGTCCTCGCGCGCCAGGAGCTGCTCCGGCGGCAAGTACTCGGGAGTGCCGACGATGGCTCCCACCTGCGTGATCCGAACCCCGGCCGTCTCCTCCTTGGCCACCCGAGCAATTCCGAAGTCGATCAGCTTGACGACCTCGTCGCCGACTTCGTTGCGCGTGATGAAGACGTTTCCTGGCTTGACGTCACGGTGGAGCACACCGCGCCGGTGCGCGTGCCGCAACGCCTCGCAGAGGGCGAGCCCGATGGTAACGGCTTCGCTCGCGCTCAGTACCCGTCGCGCCGCGAGAATGCCGTTGAGGGCGCGTCCCTCGAGAAGCTCCAGGACCAGGTAAGGGATCCCCGTCGCGTCCGTACCGGCGTCGAGCACTTGGACGACGTTGGCCTGCTGGGCGAGAACAAGCGCGCGCGCCTCGCGCTGGAGGCGCGCGCCCTTCTCGACCCAGCCGGCGTCTCCGGGCATGACCAGCTTCAGCGCGACGCGCCGGCCGGACACCATCTGTTCCGCTTCGAAGACGGTTCCGCCGCCGCCGTGCGCGATGACTCGACGCAGGCAGTACCGTCGATCGACCACGGAGCCCGGGCCGATTTCGACCGTCAACGGCTGCAGCGCGGCCGGGGAGGGAGGGTGGTCGGGCACACCGACGCTGGCGTTCCCGCTGCGTCCGAGTTGCCCGCTCGATACGGTCCGCCCCTCCGCCCCGCCGGAATACGATCCAACCGACTCGGCGCCGGGCGCGGGCTGCCCGGGCTGGACTGGATTCCTGGTCATTCGGCTCCACCTTTCCGCATGGCTCGCCCCTCCTCCCCGTCAGTCTCGGTGCGTTCGACGAGTTCGTCCAGTGACGACGTAGACAAAGCGGGATCGCCGGCGCAGAAGCGCGCGAACGACACCGAACAGGTAACGGGCAGGAGGTCACCCTTGGACGTGACCAGGGGCGTCCCCACCACCGCCTTGCGCATCGCCTCGGCCTGGGTGGCGGTCTGCTCCGGAGTGACGCCCTCCACGGTCACGAGGAACATCCCCTCGCGCAGGTGGGTGACACGACCCGAAGCGCCGGCTGCGGCAACGAGCCGGCTGCCGGCGAGCATGGCAACCGCTAGCGGAGAATCCGCGCGCGCAGAGGAGCCCGACACCTCGACGCGCACGACGAACACGGTGGTCGCACTCCCCGCCGCAGCGCCGCCCACGACCGACTCGTGACGATGGAGACGCGCGGGGCGAAGGCTCGGCGTCGAGTAGGGAACGGCGTCGGCTCGCCCCGGGATCAACGCGTCCGCGCGCCGCGGCGGATCGGGACAGGCAGTGAATGGATGCGGCGGCTCGCCCGCCGTCGCATCGAGCGGCCGCGCCCCGTTCGGCGAGCCTGCCCTGCGGCGAGCGAGCTCGCGCCAGAGAAGGACCGTCACCAGCACGGCAAGAACGATCGTTGCCCACGTCACGACCAAGGAGAGGATGGCGCTGCCGAGACGGAATTGGAAGCTCGTCGCGGCCTTTCTCCCGACCGCTCCAGTTCTGGCCGGTCCCGGACGAGAGCCCGCGCTCCTCGACGAGAGCGGGTGGGGTGGCGGTATCGGCCAACCTCCGCCGGCGCCGCGGCGCTACGGCTCGGAAGGCGTACAGACGTCCGACTACCCTGGCAGGCGCAATCGGCCGACGCCCAGTCGGGGTGGGTCAGCGAACGGCGCTCGCCCTCTCAGTCGAACTCGACGGTGACTCGAGGGCGTCACGCATTGGTTCGAGCGCCATCGCTTCACTGCCGCTGTTGTCGGCGACCAGGATCACATCGAGGCGGTGAGGTCCGACGAAGTGTCCGCCTCCACGCCGGTCAGCACCTCCCAGGGTCCGCCCTCCACGCTCGCTTCCACGACGGGGCTCGGATTGGCCGCTGCGAGGTCCACCGGCTCGCCGTCATCCTTCTTCGAAACGCTGACCGCCGCTCCCAGCATCGCCGCCTCGTCACCCCCGGGCTGGCTGATCCGCAGCGCGAGCGAGCCCGTGCTCGATGGTTCGGGGTCACCACCGCACCCGAGGAGAGGCAGCAGGATGGGCGTCAGCGCGAGGAATTGCGGCAGGAGGCGTGAGCTCACAACCTACCAAGTAGCAGCGTGTTTGGCGCCCTCCACGGCCCCGGAGAGGATTCGTCGCAGGTCCACCCGAGTTGTCGCACCAGTCGGGCCCGCGCCCGCCGAGCGAGACGGGTCGGTCCCGACCCATGGCTCGCGCCGCGAGCGCCCGGAGCGCCACGATCAGGGCTTTTTCTCTGGGATCCTGGCGGCCGGAGGCAAGGCGACCACGGCAGCGGCCGGCTCTGGCTCGACGCGCGGGCGCGCGCGAACCAGGCTCGCCGTGAGACGGATCCCCCACCCTTCCTCCTGCCTGAAAGCGACGGAGCCGTGACTGTTCTCGACCGCGCGGGTGAGGGCACCGAGCCCGAGGAGGCCTGGCGGTGGCTGGCTGGGCGCGAGAAGCGTCCGCCTGACGGCGCCCGTGGGCGCGCCCAGCTGCACGTCCATGATGGTCAGCTCGATCCGATACTGACGTTCCTTGAGCGTGAGGATGGGCGCCGAGCGCTTCCCATCGGCCCCGGCCGCCTCGGTGAGGAAATCGACCAGTGCGGCAGTGAGCTCCCGGCGGTGTCCGACGACGTGCGCGAGGATACGCGGTGTCTGCAGCTTGATGCGACCCTGCGTGCGACGTGAGACGTCGTCAACGACGTCCCGGAGGAGCTGCGCGAGCGAGAAGACGACCAGCGGGTCACCACGATCGGGGAGGCGCTCGATATTGGTCGAGGAGGTCTCGATGGTCGACGCGCCAGCGGCTTCCACCAACGAGACGATGGTGCCCGGCACGTCCTGGTGCACGAAACGGCGCACCGCGACCAGGAGCGCGCTGTCCGTGGGAGGTTCTCTGTGGGAGCCGATGACGACGAAGGACACCGGCTCTTCCGGCAGCGCTTCGAGGTGGAGCGCTGCCTGACCCCCCGCCCGCGTCAGCACGTCGAGGACCTCGGCGAGGGTGAGCACGCCAGGGGGGAAGTTGCCCCCCGCACCAGGAGCTGGCGCCGTCCCCCCGACCGTGAGGTAGAGACGGCGAAACGCTTCGCTCATCAGGCGGACGTCTCCGAAGGCGTCGGCGTGGACCAATCCCACGGGCGCCGCGGCGATCACCTCGTGAGCGAGGGCAAGCCGATGGAGTGCGCCGCGCGCACCATCGACCATGCTCGTGGCCCCCTGCATGGTCGTCTCCACGTCGAGCCCACCAGGCCGCCGCCACTCGGCAGCGCGATGTCGGGCGAGGCGTCGATGCCGAATGAGGTGGGCGAGGTCGTCGGCGATGCGTTGGGTGACCTCGGGATGCTGAAGGAATGCTTGCTCTGCGCTCTGACCGATCAGGCAGAGGTATCCCTCCGGCTCGCCCTGCGCCTCGAGGGGAACGAGCACCGTGGGGACATCCTTCATCGCCACGAACCCACGGTGTACATGGGGACGCCGAGCCCCAGACTCGTCCGTGAACGGCGTCCGGCGGATGTCGCGGCGCCGTTCGCTGATGATGGCCTCGGTCAGATCCCCGTTGGGGTGAACCCGCAGCCGCCAAGCGGATGCAGGCAGCTCCGCGACGAGCACTCCCTCGGCCGGGTGTACCTGGGCGACTCGGCGGGGTAGCGAGGCCCAGAACTCGCTGTCGGCGAGCTCGGTCGTCGAGGCGGGCCCGAGCTCCGCGATCTCGTGGAGCATCCTGCGAGCAGCGGCGTCGGCGCGTCGAGCCGCGAGGAACGGCGGGAGCGCCGCGAGCGACAGGCCGCTCCCGAGCGCGAGAACCGCGGAGGGGATCCCCAGGAGATAGCCGTGACCGAGGAGCCCTGCGCCCACGAAGCCGAGCGCCCCGCCGACGGGGACCAAGCTCCCGATCAGGCGGAAGGGTGCGCGCCAGCGAGAGCGGGCGACCAAGAGCAGGAGCGCCGCCAGCACGGTGGTACCGAGGGCGGTGAACCCCGACGCGAGGTGCCGTCGCGGGCGATCCTCGACGGCGGCAGCGACCGCCGCCGCCACCCGGTTCGCGAACGGGCCACGCCCGACGCCGACGCTCCACATCGGCTCCTCGATGGCGACGACGGCGATCCGCTGGCGGAGCGCGCCTTCGGGCACGCGCCCGGACGTGACCTCGGACAGGGGAACGGCGGGGATGGCCTGGAAGCTCCGCGGCGCCACCCAAGGCGCCTTCTCTATCCCGAACGCGGCCAGCGTCGCCCGGTCTGCCGCCCGCGGAACCCACCCCACCACGTAGCCACCCGCCGTGGTCCGAACCGCCCCGCGAGGCAGGGCGGCGACCGGCCGTCGCCCGCCGATGCTGTCCGCTATCCGACAGAGATCCTGCGCGGGTGGGACCACGAGCGCCCCTTTGGCGCCTCCGCGCTGAAGCGCGTCGGTGAGCCGCCCCGCGCATCCGTCTCGAATAGCGACGTCATCCAGCATCAGGAGGATGACGCTGGCCGGTGGCTCGCTGCGCCCGAGGGCCACCAAGAGCTGTCCGTTGACCAGATCATCGAGCCGCTGGAGGGGAGCGAGGACCCCGACGAGGAACACGACGGCGCACGCGATCGCTTCGAGGGGAACCACGCTCCAGAACGGGTGCTGACTCCGAGTCGGGGTCTGCATCGGGCGCGGGCGCAGATACCGGCGCGGCACGCGATGCTTGCGGGGCGAGAGGCCGAACAAGATGACCCAACCCTGGCGCTGCGAGCACTTATCGAAGCGATCGTGCCGAGCAGAACCAAAGGATGATACTACCCGAGCGCTGGCTAGGCGGCCAACCAGGAGTCGCGTAGCCTTGTCGGCGGTGCTGACGACTGGCTTGCTGGAACTCGGGACCGCGGCTCTCGCGCCGTTCGACCTCGGGGGGTTCGTGATCCAGGCCCTGCCCTCGAACGGGCTCGACCGGAGCCTGCACGCCCCCGTACTGATCGGGCTCGTCTTCCTCACCTTCTTCAAGGAGACCTACGGCTGGACCTACGCTGGCATCGTGGTGCCCGGGTACCTCGCCACGGTCTTCGTCGTGGCTCCCATCACGGGGATCCTCGTCTGCGTTGAGTCGGTGGTGGCCTACCTCCTCGCCGCCCTCGCCGGGCGCTGGATCCCGACGACCGGCGCCTGGTCGAGCTTCTTCGGGCGGGAGCGTTTCCTCCTCATCATCATCTGCGCCGTGCTCGTCCGCCTCGCCATGGAGGCGTCCTTCATCCCGCGATTGGTCGACGCGATGGAGCTGCCCCACTCACGGGAGCTCTACAGCATCGGTCTGGTGCTGATCCCCTTGGTCGCGAACAGCTTCTGGAACGCGGGGCTCATCTCGGCTCTCCCGCGCGTCGCGATCTCGACGGCGCTCACCGGGGCGACGGTGGTCTTCGTCCTGATGCCGTTCACCAACTTCACGGTCTCGCGGTTCCAGGTAGCCAACGAGAGTGTCTCGCTCCTGTTCCTCGAGACGCCGCACGCCTATGTCATCCTGATCCTCGGTTCGATCATCGCAGCTCGCGACAACGTCAACTACGGCTGGGACTACAACGGGATCCTCGTTCCCGCGCTGCTCGCGGTCGCGTGCTACCAACCGACCAAGCTCGTCACGACGGTGATCGAGGCGCTGATCGTGCTGTGGCTGTCCGAGTTCATCACCAAGCACGGCCCCTTGTCGCGAGTGCTGATGGTCGGGTCACGCCGCATGCTGCTCGCCTACTCCGTCGGCTTCGTCGTCAAGTGGGTGCTGGGACAAATCGCCCTCGTCGTCGCCCCTGACGTCGAGATGATCGACTACTTCGGCTTCGGGTACCTGCTGCCGACCCTCCTCGCCGTCAAGATGTGGAACTCGGACCGCATCGGCGCGACATTGATGCCGACGATCCAGGTAGCAGTCACCGCCTTTCTCGCGGGAAATATCCTGGCCTTCGGCCTGCGAACCATCTTCCCCCAGCAGACGTCGACCGAGTGGCGCAGCAACCCGAGCACCGCGACCCACGAAGTCTCTCTCGAACTGATGCTGGGAGACAGCGCACCTGCCCCGACGCCCGTGCGAGCCGCCTGGGGCAAGGTCACGCCAGGCCAACAGGCGCTCGCCATCCTTGAGGAGCTCGTGGGAGCGGAGGAGCCCAAGACGCAGCTGGCCGCCGAATGGAGCCCGGGGATCGCCCTCACGCGCCGCGACTCGGGTTGGTGGACGTTGGTGCCGCGCTCGACCGATCCGGACGCGGACGAGATCGCGCCACGCATCGCGTTCCGTTTGCCGGTGGGCAGAACCGCACCTTGGCTCGTGGTCGTCGATGCGGACAGGGTTGCGGCGCCCGCGATCGTCGTCGCCACCGAAGTCGCAGAACGAACGCGCGCACGTGCAGTCGTGGTCCGGTCGCGTCTGTCTTCGGTGAAGAGCCATGACGATGCCTTCCTCGCCGCCGCCGCGCCGCTGCTCGGGGTCGCGCACATCCTCCAGCTCACCTCGGGCGGCACGACGCCGAGCCTGGAGCTGTCCGGGAATCTCCCCGCCGGCCTCGATCTCGCCTGGGTCAGTGAGCTGCTCGGACACGAGGTGAGCCTCTCCTGGCGCGCGTCGGCGAACACCGACAGCCCCCTGGCCGAGGCGTTGGTCTTGCGCGTGCCCGACGGCATGTCCACTGCCGCGGCGGCCAAGATATGGGGCACGCCTCCCCTCGACGACTGGGAAGGGTCGCTCGCGGGTGCGCTCGGGGAGCGGATCGAGGCGCTCACCACCGTGGCGCCCGGCGCATTTCGCCGGCCGACCGTCGAGGAGCTGCGCGTCTACGGCAAGGGCCTGCTCCCGCTCGTCCTTGAAGGGAGGGAGCCGACGCCATGGGCACGAGCGCTCGCCCTCCACCTCGGGTTCTCGTTCGCTCGCGTGGATGACGACGCAGGCTGGGTCCTCTACGAGCCGCCGAGCGCGGAGCGGCGTGGCGCGGCCACGGTCGCCGTGCAGGCAGCGGCCCGCGCGAAGGCCCGCGCCTCCGGCGGTCGTGTCCTCATCGAGATCGCAGCACCCCGCTGGGAATCCGGGGTGGTGGACGCCGGATTCGCGCTGGCACGCGCGGTCCGTGCCGACGGCTTGCTCATCCACGGCGCGTTGCCGACGGCGGGGCCGAACCGGGTCGCGGACGTGCGCCATGCCAACGGCGCCCAATCGTATTTCCAGCTCGCTCACGAGATCTGGCTGCAGGGTGGAAACCACACGGCGGTCGTCTACGGGATCGCGCCAGGTCGCCAGGTGAGCGCCGACGTCGTCGTCGCCTTCGATCGCCCTCTCCCGTCAGCGACGGTAGGACCGGACTGGAGTCGCCGGGTCATCGACCCCCTGGTCGCTTCCGGACTCACCGTCAAGGCCGTCGACCGCAGCCTCGAGCTCGAACCGTTCATGGCCGCGACGGACCCTACCATGGGGTACTCGCGTCGGTTCGCGCCGGATCAGTCCCTCGTCGTGTGGCTGACGGAGCGAACCCGCGAGGAGCTCCTGGCGGGGCTGGACGATCGGATCGCGAGCGAGCGGCTCGAGCGGCTCGGGCGCACGTTCGCCACCGCCTCCGTCGCGGGGCGCGCCCTCGAGCTCGCGCGCTGTCTGCCGCAAGCCGTGCGGCCCGCGGCAGACTGTCCGAGATTGCCGAGCACATGCCAGAGCTCCCTTCTGGTGGACGGGCTCGTGGCCCATGCAGAGAACAACAACCCATTTGCCCTGCGCGCGGCCCTCGCCGGTCCCCACGGTTGCCACGTGGAGACGCTCCGTGACGTGGTGTCGGAGCGCGCCTGGGTGCTCGTGGCCGGAGGCGATCGAGTCGAGCTCGTACCCCTGCGCCATGGCGCCATCGCCGCGCCCACGCGCACGGTGACTTCGCGACCAGAGGTGGAGGCAGCGATGGCGCTCGCCTTGCGCCGGATCCGGGTCGGGGTCGCGCCATGACCCGCTGGCTCATCGTGGCCTTTCTGCTCGGCATGGTCGGGCTGGCCCTCGTGGGGATTCGATCCAGCAGCACTGGCAAGGGGCCGAGCGACGAGATCCTGAGCTACGAGCTGTCCGGCGGGCGGGGCGTAGCGGTAGGAGTCCCCGCGGGGATCCCGCGGGTGTTCCTCACCTCCTGGCTCGTGATCGCACCGGAGACCGCACACGACCCGACCCACCAATACTCCTACGGCATCGACATCGAGCTGATCGGCATCGACGGCGCGCTGGTGTCGCACGAGCGTGAGGATGTGGTGAGTCGGGTGAGCGGCGAGCCGGATTCACCCATCGAGCTCGGTCGTTTCAGCGCCCGTCTCGTCGATTCCCCTGAGTGGGTGACCGACTCACGCTCGCGCACCGTCGAATTGAGCGCGCTCGCCGGCAAGCGAGGCTCGGTTCGCGTCCGTGCGACTGGTGACCGTCCGGTGCTCGTCCGCCTCGTCTACGCGGAGCCGCGATCGAGCCTCGCACGGAGGTTGCGGGAACGGACTCTGAACGCCCGAGAGCGCGCCCGCCGGGTGGATGGACGATCCGCGCTGGGTTTCGGTGATCTCACTGCGGACGCGCACGACCGCGCGCTGGGCGCCTGGGGACGCCGCCTCACGGCACGAGGCCGCGCGGGAACCGATTTCGTGAGTCGACGCCTCCTCGTCGGGGACTTCCGGGCCGACACCAACGATCCACACGTGCCCGACCCGGTGGTCATCGGACCGGAGCGGCTCGCCGTCTTCAACGCGAACGGCCCCCTCACCCTGCGCGTCGAGGCGCCTCCCCGCACCCAGATCATCGCCGTCGAGGGTACCGCCGAGCCGACTACCCAAGTGGTGGGCGACAGCGGGCTCGTGGACCTCACGCTCCTTGGTGCGGGCCCGCGCGCGGTGCGGATCAGCGCTGCCCCCCCGGTTGCCGCTCGCTTCGAGGCGAGCCTCGCGGACGCGGCGCGGCTCCTGGGGGTAGTGCCGAAGCGCCCCCGCGGCACCCTGCTCGAGGTTTCCCCGGCCGTGCTGCGACACCGCTACTTCGCGTTGGATCCGACGGGCCCGGTCCTGCTAGACGTGTTTCCGGGGCAGGACCGGGTGGGGTTGACCGTTCGGGGAGTGGCAGAAGGCGGGGGCCGGGATCCCCTGCCCGTGGAGCTGACGGTGAAGTGGATCGGAACGGGACCGATGCCCATCGAGGCCGTGGAGCGAACGAACCTCGATCGGTCCGTCATCGAGCGAATCGGCGAAACCGCGGTGAGCGAGCCGCTCATGGCCCTCTTGCGCGTCCCGAAGGGCGCGGCACGCCTGGAGATCACCGGCTCGGCGGCGACCCTCGCGAGCTTCTGGACGCGGGAACCGGACGTGGCAGATCCGCTCCCCTTGCCCGGATACGACGTGGAGCTCGGACCCGAGCTCACGTTTCGCTACGCGCCGCGACAACCGCGCACCTGGGCCACGCTCCTCCCGGCCAACACGGGGGCGCTGGCGCGCGCGGGACGGGAGGTGCGAGTCGAGGTGTACCCGCGGATCGATCCCTTGCGGAGTCGTGCGGGGGCGTTGGCCTTCGATCGCCCGCTCCAGCCCCGCGGGGACCCGCTCTCCCGACGTCTGCTCACCCCGATCTGGTTTGGCGCGGGAGCTCCATTCGAGTCGCACTACCTGACGCCCCTCTACGAGAAGCCCACTCGGGTCACGGTCCCCGAGCGAGGGCTCAGGGCTGGCCGCCTGGCGATACTGTACCGAACCGAGGCGGAGCGGCTGGGCGAGGAGCTCACCCTGCTGGCGGGAGGCGAGGTGGTGGCGAAGCGCGAGATCCTGTCTCGAAATGGGGAGCTCCAGGTGCTCCTCACCCCGGGCAGCCGGGAGCTCCAGCTGGTGGGGCTCGGCGAGGGTGGGTTTGGCCTGGTCGATGCGCCGCCAACGAGCGGGGGCGAGGTATTCCGCTCCCAGCGGGTCGTAGCCCTCATGCCGGGCAGCGAGGTATCCTTCGGCTTCGACTGGCGCGCAGGAGAGCTCGGGAGCCTGCGGCTATTCTTCGTGAGCGAGGGCGGCCCGGCGCCGTATCGAGTGGGGTTCATGATCGACCGGGGCGACGTAGGGCGGGCGGAGAGCAGGCTCCTCCGCCGGATCACGGAGCTCGAGGGAACCATCGGGGGCCGCACGGGGACGAGGGGCCGCGGCTTGCTCTGGGAGGCCGGCAGCCGACCGGGTGAGGGTCGCTGGTCCGATGCCGTGGGATCGGCGCGGATCGCCATTGGCGACGATCTCGGCCCCGGCCGACACGAGCTCGTCCTCCGCGGGCTTCCGGTTCAGGGAGCCGCTCCGCTCTGGGTGCGTGGCGTGGTCGTCGGTGCGTTCGAGAGCCCCGCGGAGGAGGCGGGGCCGTGACCCAACGGCGGCGTCGCTTGGTCCCGACCGAGGGCCGATCGGCTCGCCGGCGGCGACGGTGTCCTCCGAGGCGAAGGGGCGTCCCGATGGATATCCGCGCCCGCGACCGACGCTCGACGGCCCATTTCCTCCCCACGATCATCCTGACCGCCGCGTTGACACCGGCCCTCCTGCCCGCCTGCCGCTGCGAACGGGCAGAGGACCACGAGTCGTTGCCTGGCCCCCCGGCGAGCTCGTCGGCGACACCGACAGGCCCGACGATCCCTCTCCTCGCTACCGTTCGGGACCTCCGGAGCCGCGGCAAGGCAGAGTATCGAGCACCCACGGAGGACGAGGCGAAGGAGTACCGCGTGTGGGTCGGCGCGATCGCCAAGGCGGCTTGGACGGACCGGCTCCCCACGCACCCGGCGCCGGAGGGCTTCTCGGGACGCCTGGGGAACGCCGGGGCGTTGTGGCTCCTTCAAGAGCAGCCGACGCGCAAGCGCGGCGCCGGGGTCGTGGTGATTCGGCCGAGCCGGGGGACATCCGTATTGGTCGAAGCGCCACACACCTTCTTCGACGAGGGGACGCTCGAGATCGCGCTGTCTATCTTCCACGGCATCGGAGCGCGCGGCCTGTTGGCGAACACCATGCATCGCTACGTGACCGTGCCCGAGACCCTACGCGGCGACAAGGACGAGGTCAGGAACGCGGTCAGCGATTTGGCGCACGAAGACCGCACCTATTTCTCCGCCGCGCATCGCAGCCTGCTCGGCGTCGAGGCGCTGACCACGCTCCAGATCCACGGCTTCGCGGACGCCACTGCGCCCGGCGTGATGGCGGTGGTCAGCGCGGCGCGGACGACCGGAGATGCCCTCGCGGTGGCGCGGGCGTTGCGCGACGCGCTCGGCGACGATGTGGTGCGGGTCTACCCCGACGAGATCGATGTCCTGGGCGGCACCACCAACGTTCAAGCGAAGGCGTCACGGGAGCTCGGCCTCCCCTTCATCCACGTCGAGCTCTCGCGTTCGTTGCGCGATTCCGTCCGCGAGGACCCCGCGCTGGCGGCTCGGCTCGTCGAGGCATTTCGGACCCTGGAAGGGGCTGCTCGGTGAGGATGGGGGTTCGGCCTGAGAAACGCAGCGCCGAGCCGCGCGTCGAGATCGCTTGGGCCCGGCCACTTCCTGCCCTGGTGGCGTTCCTATTGCTGCTCCTCTCCCCGAGACACGCCGGAGCGACGCCGCCCGATCTCGCGTGGGTCCCGCCTTCCGAGCTGAGGCTGGTCGAGCTCTCGCATCCGACCCCTTCCGCCACCCTCGAAGAGGTGACAAACCTCGCGGAAGCGATCCCAATCGGGAAGGGAGAGGCGCTCCTCGTTCCCTCAGCGGGCGGCGAGCTCGTCCGCCTCGAAGGCGACGAGCTCGAGGTAGGGTTCGGCACGGGGATCGGCCCAACCCCCGACGCGGTGGTGTGGCCGCCGGCAAACGATCCGGGGCGCGTGCGCGAGATCCGCGTCCCGACCTGGGGGATGACCCAGTGCGTGGTCGTCCGCGGTCGCGACCACCGGCCCGTGACCGCCGTGGTCCGCGTCGCGGCGCGACGCGCGGATCCGATGCGATGGTTCCGCACCGACCAGGAGATCGCCGCTTGGTTGCGCGACCCCACGGCACCAACGCCGACCCTCGCCAATCCACTCGAGGATGCGCAGTCGATCGTAGACTTCCTCGCGGCCGCTCGGGATTCGTTCGAAGCGGCTGCGGGCCTCCCAGCGGTCCGGTGGCTTCTGCTCGAGCGATGGCTCGCTGACTCGGCCCGCTTTCGCCCACTCGACGCGCCGTTCTTCGCCAGCGGCGTGCCGCAGGTCACCGGGGGGACCGTCCCGCCGCCGAGCTCGCTCCGCCCCGTCGGACCGCGAGCAGCCCAGCGCATCGTCGAGACTGGACGATCGCTCCTTATTGACGCAAACGGCCTCGACGTCATCACGTTCCAGCTCGAGACGCGCGCCGATCGAGGATCCGTGGTTCGGATCCGGCAAGGGGAGGCCCTCGTCGCCGAGCTTCGCACGGATGTGCCCCAGCTCGCCCGAGACCGCGCCCGCTTCACCGCGCCGAGGGGAGTTCGGGCGGTCCCCTCCCAGGGTAGGGTCCGGCTCGAGGTCGCGGTGGGGACGGTGCGCGTCACGGTTCGGGGCTACGCGCAGCGCAATTCCGCGGGAGCGCCGTCGCTGCGCGAACGGAAGCGCCTGCTCCGACGGGCGGCCGCTGCGGAGCAAACCTCGGGGGCGAGCTCGAACACGTTGCGGGTAGTGGCGGCCCTCGCCAATGCCGAGGCGAACCAGACGCGAAACGCGGTGACGGATGTGCTCGCACTGGCCGCGGATCCCGGAGTCCCGGCTGGTATGAGGGCGCTCCTGGTCCATGACGCCATCCGCAACGGGCTGGAGCTGTCGACGCTGGGGGAGCGGCTCGGCAAGCTCGCGGCAGCGACCTCGGGACTCCCCGCGACGCAGTCCGGTCCACTGCGGCGTTCGGCGCTCGAGTTCGTCGCCAGGGCGACCACGACCGTGCCCGATGACCTTCGCCCCCGAGATCTCTCCGGATTTCTGGCCGGCTCGGTCGAGCCTTCGGAGGCCGAAGAGATCCGGTTGTTGGTCGAGCTCCTGCTCCCGCCCCGGGATCGCGCCCGTTCGCTGACGACCGCGCGTGCCGAGGAGAGGGCGGCACGCTCGGCCAGGAGCCCCAACGTCACGAACCTCGCGGACCTCGCGTGGCGCCGGATTGCCCCATGGTCAAACCTCAAGGCAGGAGACAAAAGCCCGACGGTGCAGCGATTCGCCGCGGTCTTTGCGGAGCCGGACTCGAACGGACGGTGCTCGTGGAACGGCGCGGCGGGGTTGCGCTGGCTGGCGCTCGGCGAGGACGCCGAGGTCGACGTCAGCGAACGTGGCGGCACCCACACCCAGGTGGCGCTGGTGGGAGATCCTTCCGAGCCGCCCCATGATTCGCTGGTCGAGATCGAGGGGCAGCCCATGGCGGTCCACGGCGGCGCGAACCTCGGGAGTCGCATCGCCGTGCGTCCCGGCCGGCGTCTGTTCTCGCTCCGAAGCGGCGCCGGCGTGCTCGCCAAGATCCCGTCGGAGGGCGAGATCGACTGCGAACGGCTCCGCGACGAGGTCACCTGGGTGGTGGTGCGAGGGACGGCCGCCTTCCCGCTCCCCGGGGGTCCGGCGCTCACGGTGGCGAACGTCCTCGTGTCTCCGGAGACCCTCACCGGTCCGTCCGAGGTCGAGATCGAGGTCGGCGCCACGACCTACCGCGGGTGGGTTCACCCTCCGGCGACCGGCGGTCTCGAGGTGCCGATCCCACCGGACGCCACCCTGATGCGAGTTCGCGCGTCCCAGCCGCTCATGGTCCGGGTGCTCATGAGGATGCACCGTTGGCCGGAGCCCCCGCCTCCGAAAGCCGCGCCATCGACCGTGACGCCGCCGGCCGAGGCGGAGCTGATCGAGCAGATCCGTCAGGCCACGCGCGCGCTCCGACGGGCCACGGGAGCGCCGGGACGGATCGCTGCGTGGCGGGACCGAGCTCGGGCGCTGGAGGCCCTCACGTTCCTGCGCTACGCCGCGGCCGACCGCGGCCGACTGCTCGCGGCCGGCGGGGAACCCGACCCCGCGCCCGCCGCGCTCGGAGCCCCCCTCGCGATCGACCTCCTGCCCGGCAGCGGCGACGTCGAGCCGCTGGGTTCGCTACCGCTCATCCCGCCGCTCCCCCAGCCCAAGAACCCTGCCCCGCTGCGGGATGTGCTCAACGCCCGTGATCGCGGGGTGGAGCCGCGGATCCTGCTCGAGAAGCTCGCCCCGAGCGCCGAGCGCTCGAACGCTGTCGATGCCCTGCTGCTCGCGGTCCTCGCCGAGGATCTCGGGGAGTCGAGCCTGGCGGCGCATGCCTATGAGCGGATCGGCCGCGCCCACGATTCCCCGCGTGCCCTCGCGCTCGCCAGCGGATTGAACGCCGATGCGGCGGTGGCCAACGACGATCTCAAGGCAACCCTCGATGCCTACGTGCTCGCGCGGGAGGTCGCCGAACGGGACCCCCGCGCGGCGGGCGTGTTGGCGCGGCTCCAGGACTCGATGGATTGGGAGGCCGTGGGCGCCGACGAGACGGCCGGCACCGCGCTCGTCGAGGCGTACCGCTACACGGATCCCGAGACAGCGCCGCTCGGCGTTCGGGTGCGATCCGCGTTGCTCGATGGTCCCAGCTATGCGGTCCTAAGCTTCGGCGATCCCATCACTACGACGGTGCGCGCCGGTTCGAGCTACCGTGTCGATGCCCTGTGTCACGCGGTGGAGGGCCCGCACGAGGGCTGCCCGGTTCGGCTCGAGCTCGATGGCAAACCCACGCGCTGCCGGACGCTCGAAGACGATGGGGTGTCGTCGCCGGCCGGCGAGGACCAGCCGTCGCCTCCGCTGGAGATCGGGCTGGTCGGGTCGGACCGAACGATAGCCCACGAGCATTCCTGCTGGGTCGAGGCCCCGGAGATGGACGGACGCCTCGTGGTCACGCCGCCTTCGGATCGGGAGGTGCTGGCCTGGGTGGCCGTGCGCAGGTTCACCGAACAGGGACTGGAGCCCGTTACCATCGTCGGACGGTGGTCGGAGGCCACGCGCGAGATGCCGTTCCGGATCCTCGTACGCGGCCCGACCGTGCTCCGGGTATCGGTCCGGGGCGAGAGTGGCATCCTGCAGAACCTCGAGCGAGAGATCGCGATCGCCAACGCGGCCGGCGAAGCGGCCACGATACCTCTCGATCAGCGCTCCGACGACTACGCATGGCGGCGACCCGGTCGGGAACCGGTCGGGGTGGCCTCCACGAACTACGTCGTGCTCACGGAGCCCGGGTTGCACTCGGTGACGCTGGCGCCCGACCGCGGGCGAGCATTCCTGAGGGTCGAGGTCGCCCGCGCGCGTCGAACACCCCGTCCCCGAGCGTCGGCGGCGAAGGACTCCGTCACCCCACCACTCGCGGGGACGAACGGCGGGCTGCCGCCCGTAGTGATACCCGCCGTCGGTTGGGATCCGGAGCTCGGGATGCTCACCCTCGGCGCGGAGGCCAGCTTCGTCGTGGCCGATCTGTCGGAAGGAGATCGGGATCCACAGTCGGACTACTTCCAACTCACGCTCGCTGCCCGGCGCTCCTTCGACGCGCTCCCGACCTCCCTGAGGTTCGCGCTGCTCGGTCGCGCCCGCCACGGACCGGAGACCATGGGAACCGAAGCGAGGATCGGGTTCAGACGGACCGCGTGGACCCCTGCGGCCTTCGCGTTCGGACGCCTCCTCGCGCAGCGTTTCCCCTCGGTGACCGCGGCCGGCTTCTATGGCCTCGTCGGCGTTTCGCACGCGGAGCGGCTCGCTCGTGACCTCAACCTGGTGTCGCTGGGCTCGGCCGCGCTGCGCGTGGTGGACCGCCGGGCAGCAGACCTCGACGAGGTCGACCCCGGGATCTACGCTCCCTACTCGGCGGCCCACCCGACATCCCTCGACCTGCAGGTCCGGCTGGAGGAGAGGCCGTTCGTCGACCTGCGGGGGCGGGTCGGCTCGATCGCTCGTTTCCTCCCCGAGAAGCGGACCCTCGATCGAGTCGAGGGCTTCGTGCAGGGCACGCTCCTCGGTGGCAACGGGCTCGCCCCAGAGATCGACCTGGAGCTCAGCGCCAGCATCCGCCCCACCACGGTCGCGCGCGACGAGGCCTTCATCCGCTATGTGGCGGCCTCTTCCGTGGGTTTTTCTGCCTGGGCGAGCGACTCCAGCTACCTCGCGCTGCTCGGCTCCCTGACCTTCTTCGCTGACGCGCCGCCGACCAACGCGCGAGGTAGCGGGGTCGCGGGGATGATCGGGCTCAGCTACGACCATGTCTCGCGCCGCGGCGTACGGGATCTCGACGCGGGAGCGCGGTCCTTCCCGGACCGACGGGAGGAGGGCCATGCCCCACCGAACCGAATCCCGCCGCGCGGCCATCCATTCTGGGAGCCCTCTCGGTGACCCCGAGCAGCCCGGCCGAGGCCGTGCTTCGCAGACTGGAGGGTGCGGTGCCGCCCCTCCAGGTGAGGCTGCGGCGCCCGACCCTCGCGGCGCTCGCGGGACGGGTGCTCGCCCTGACCGCGGGCACCGTGGACAGCCCGGGCCAGCTGGTCAACACCTTGCTCCGAGCCGCAGCGGAGGCCCTGACCCGACGTGACCAGCTCGAGCAACGCAGTCAGACGATCGCCCGAGAAGCGAGCGCCGCCCTCAGCGACGTCGAGCGGTCGCGGCACTTGGTCGAGCTCCTCGGCACCATCGTCGGCGACCACGTCGAGTTGCTCCGAGACCTCGGGGCGATGCGGCGCTGGCTCGACCACGAGGCGATCCTCGATCGTATCGGGGGGCTCGCCGCGGCCGAACTCGACGAGGTCGAAGTCGCCTGCTTGGCCGCGGCGGGCCTGGTGACGGAGCTCGATTCCGCTGCGGTGATGGATCTGGATCCCGCCGCGACCGTCACGCTCGCGCTGAACCTCGCGAAGCGCGCCCAGGTGGAGGTCGTGGTCGTGGCCGCCCTGCGGGCAGCCACGGCCATCCTCGGTCGCCTTCCGGGACCCGAACGCCTGATGGTGCTCGGCCTCGTCGGGTTCCGCGAGCTGTGCGGCTGGGTCGACGACGAACGGCGGGAGCCTTGGATACGGGCGGCCGCCCTGGAGGCGGCCGTCAAGGCCGCCCCGAACGACGCGCGCACGATCCTCGCCAGCGCCCTCGCACAGCGCGAGGGTCGCGACGGGATGATCGTGCGGAGCGCCGCGTTGCGGCTCACGGCGACCGCCGAGTCCGGCGGCGCGTGGCAACACGGGGTCGCCTGGACGGCGGCTGAGGATCCGAGCGAGCACGTGCGCCAAACCCTGGCCTGCTCGCTCGTCACCATCGGCGGCCGCAGAGCCGCGGAGCATCTGACCCATCTCGCAACCCAGGATCCGGCGGAGCGGGTCCGCGCGTTCGCCCTGCGGGAGCTTTACCGAGGAGCAGCCCGGCGGCAGGAACTCGCCAGAGCAGCCTTCGGCTGCACGCTCACCCTGCTCGACGCCGCCGCGACCGAGCCCGACAAGGTCGGTCGCCTCATCGTCCTCGTGATGGCGCTCGAGTTACCGCGGATCGCGTGCGGCGTCGGGGCCCCGTTGCCCGCCGCCGAGTTCGTCGAGCCGCTCAGCGTCCTGGTCCAAAAGGCGAGCCTCGATCCGGATCTCGTGGAGCGCCTCGCCGCGGTCCTTCGCGCCATGGAGGTCGCCGCTCATCCGGAGCTCGAGGACATGCGGCGGTTGTTCGCCGGCGAGCTCGCCGATCTGGTCGAGAACCATCGGGTCGTCGTCGAGCTCTTCCCCGAGACGCCGACGGGACAGATCGAGAAGGCCCTCGCGGTGGCGGCTCGCGACGACCTGTCCGTCTCGCTCGATCCGCTTCGTCCCGGGCGGTTCCGCCTGGTGCGGGGGGAGCCGCAGCGCTTTCGGTGGTGGCGCTGGCTCTTCGAGCTCAGGACACCCGAACCCGACAAGCGCCAGGCGTTCCTGCACAGCTACGCCGCCGCCGACCGCTCCCAATTCGTCGTGCCTCCGTTCGGCATGGGAGAGGTGACCCCGACCCGGGTCCCGGGGATGCGCCGCATGATCGCGGCCATCAAGAGCTGGGGGGTGTTTCTGCCCCGCGTGGACGACTTCTTCGCGGCGCTCTCTGGGCGCCAACGTGAGCGAAGGGTGGTAACGACCCTCGGCACCCTGGTGATCGCAGCTCCGCCCACGGCCTGGCAGCGCTGGAAGGCGCGCGGGGTGCTCGTCCTGCGCTACGTCAAGCTGGCACGCCTGCGTGAGGTAGCCCTCGCGGCCAGCGACGCCAAGACTCAAAGATCCTATGTCGGCGCCTTTCGCGACCTCGGCTTCGCGGTCCACGTCGAGAACACATCGGGCACGATCGGAGGCGTCAACTACGAGCTCGGAACGACCCTCACCGGACGGTATCTCTCGATGCTCGCGGGTCTGCCAACCTTCATCGATCCGATCGTGAACGAGTTTCTGCGGCCGACTGGGAGCTCGGCGCTCCATCTCTCGCTGGTCGCCTGGACGGCCTTCGCGTGGATGATCGTGCGCGCGGCGTGGATCCGCGCCCGCATCGAGCATTCCCGCCGGGCCGTGCCGCTGACCGTGGGCGGCTGGGGCAGCCGTGGCAAGAGCGGTTCGGAGCGGATCAAGTCGGCGCTCTTCCACGCGCTTCGCTTCGATGTCGTGGTCAAGACCACCGGTTGCGAGGCGATGTTCATCCACGCGCGCCGGGACCGCCCCGCCCGGGAGATCTTCGTCTATCGACCGTACGGCAAGGCTACGATCTGGGAGCAACGCGCGCTCTTGGGATACGCGGAATCGCTCCACGCGCAGGTCTTCATGTGGGAGTGCATGGCGCTCCGGCCGCAATTCGTCGAGCTGTTGGAGAGCGAGTGGATGCGTGACGACGTGACGACGCTGACCAACGCCTATCCCGACCACGAAGACGTGATGGGGCCGTCCGGCGAAGACGTGGCTCGGGTCATCGCGACGTTCATGCCGCACGGCGGGACGGTCCTCACCGCCGAACAGGAGCTGCTGCCGATCATCGACGAGTCGGCGCGACGGCGAGGGAACCGCTTCGTGCCCGTCCCGGACCTCGAGGCGCTCCTGCTCCCCGCCGACATGCTCGCGAGGTACCCCTACGCCGAGCACCCGCGCAACATCGCGCTGGCGCTGGCCCTCGCGGAGCATTTCGGCGTCGACCGCGAGTGGGCGCTCGCCAAGATGGCCGACCACGTGGTCCCCGATCTCGGCGTCCTCAAGACCTACCCCACGGTGGTCCATCGTGGACGCAGCCTCACCTTCATGAATGGCATGAGCGCCAACGAACGCGCGGGGTTCATGTCGAACTGGGTCCGGCTTGAGCTGGACAAGATCGACCCGGACGAGCACGCCGGCACCGTGACCGTGGCGGTGGTGAACAACCGCGCCGACCGTGTCCCGCGCTCCCGCGTCTTCGCGGAGATCCTGACGCGCGACGTCACATTCGACCACGTCGTCGTCATCGGCAGCAACCTGAGCGGGATGGCGCAATTCCTCGAGGAGTCTCTCGACCGGTGGCTCGCCACCGTGAGCGTCGGATCCGAGACGAAGGAGACCGCGCACGGGAACCTCCACGAGCTCATCAAGCGCCTCCGCGTCGTTCACCACCCGAAGACGCTCGGGCGGCGCCTCGACCTGATCCTCGAGGCCGCGGGTGTCCCCGACGAGACGCGTGGTGCGCGGGTCGGCGTGCTCGTCGGGGTCGCCACCGCCCCCGGCGAGGCGGACGCCGAATCCGTCGCGCGGGACGCCCTCGCGACCGGAGATGCTGCGAGCGAAGCGAACCAGGACGCTCTCCCCCACCTCTTACGCCTCGTCCGCGAGTATCGCAGCGCCCACGAGCAGCTCTCTCGGGTCCACTGCGCGATCGAGAAGGGGGATCCCGCGCAGGCGGACCGCCTGCTCCGCGCATGGCTCCGCGCCCTCGCGCTCGCCCGCAACACCCAGGTGACGGACTACCATGCCACTGGGGACCAGATCATCGACCACGTGGCGCGCCAGGTCCCTCCCGGTCACGACGCGCGGGTCCTCGGATGCCAGAACATCAAGGGGACCGGCCTCGACTTCGCCTACCGCTGGGTGAGTGTCGGTGACGTGGACACGGCGTTGCGCCGGCTCGAATCGGAGCCCGGACGCCGCGCGGACGCCATCCGCTGGCTGCGCTCGCACGGCGACTACGGCCTATGCGACTCGAGGATGGCTCGCGCCAGGGTGGCCGCGATCCGCGACGACGAGGCGACCGAGTGGGATCCCTTTCGCGCCGATCTGAACGCCCTCGTCGCCCACCTCGACCAGGTGGTAGCGGCGAGACTCACCCGGCTCGCCGCCGCTCCGAAGCGGTCCTGGTTCGCAAAGGCGCTCGACACGATCGAGCCGTTCGTCGACCACCTCGACTCGATCCGCCGCCACCGCACCTCGCGCCGGATCATGCAGGATCTCTTCGCCCAACGCGTCAGCCAGAGCCGGGCCGCGGTGCTCCTCCGCGAGCTCACCGATCGCAGCAAGGGCGGATGGCTCGCGAAGGACTTCGAGAACTGGAAGAAGCGGAGGCGGAAGCGGCGAGCGTGAGGACGGCGGGGGCAGGCCCCACCGCTCGATCGGTGGCGAAAACCGCCGGTCGGCGCGACATTGGATGCCGCGCTGCGTCGTCGCCGGGCACCCCGCCATGGGGCCGGTGGGGAGAGCAGACCAGGACGCCGCCGCCCCACCGGTCTCGCGGACCGAACCACGAGGCAGGGGTTTCCCCGAGGAGCTGCGGGCGATCCCGGAGCCTGGTCTTCGCGCGGACCGCGCTCGCCTCGGCGCGCAGGGGCGGACGCGCTGTGGACGGCGGGTCGATAGGCCAGCGCCCTCGCCGCACCGACCGCCCGTCGCGGGAAACCCGCCGGAAGCCCCTGCCCGTCGCGATCCCGCTGCGGCACCGAAGCCGACGCCAAGGCCCGCAGACGGCGATCCAGAGCCCGGGATCGCCAGCGAAAAGCCGGGCCACCGCTACCTTCACGCCGGGGTCGAAGCTAGGATGGCCCGGTGACCGCGCGGAAGCTGGGGCTGTGGTCGGGCGTGGGGCTGACCATGGCGGACATGGTCGGCGTGGGCGTGCTGACCACCGCGGGGTTCATGGCGCTCGACCTGTCACCGCGGCTCATCCTTCTCGACTGGCTGCTCGGTGGGCTGCTCGCCGTGTGCGGCTCGCTGGCGTACGCGCGCCTCGCCTGGATGGTGCCACGATCCGGCGGCGAGTATCGGTACCTCTCGAGCATGCTCCATCCCGCGGTCGGGTACTTCGCCGGGTGGACATCCCTCCTCGTCGGCTTCTCCGTCCCCGTGGCGTTGGCGGCCCTCGGCGCGGGTGCGTTCGGGGAAACCGTGCTGGTCGGCGCCGACGGTCGCCTCATCGCCGCCGCGCTGATCGTCGGCGTCACCATCGCCCACGCCGTCGGGTTGCGGGCCGCGAAATGGACGCAGGACCTGCTCGCGGCGACGAAGGCGGTGCTCATCGTCGCCTTCATCGCCCTGGGCATCACCTTCGGGACCAATCGGCTGCCCGAGTGGACCCCTGCTGATCCCGAGGCTGGCTTCCCCCTGCGCGCGTTCTTCACGTCGCTCATCTTCATCACGTTCTGCTACACGGGCTGGAACGCTGCGACCTACGCCTCCGAGGAGTTCGAAAACCCGCGCCGCGACGTGCCACGCGCGATGCTCGTCGGTTGCCTCATCGTCACGGGGCTCTACCTGGTCGTAAACTGGGTGTTCGTCACCAACCTGACCCAGAGCGACTTGTCGCAGTGGATCAAGGGCGACACCGACCGCGTGACGCTGGCGCACCTGGTGGTGAAAAACCTCCTCGGGTCGAGGGCTGCCGTCGCGATGTCCATCGTGGTCATGATCGCGCTCACCTCGGCGATCAGCGCGATGACCCTGATCGGGCCACGGGTGTACGCCGCCATGGCGGCCGACCATTTCCTCCCCTCCGTGTTGGCCGCCCGCGCCGGGAAGCCGCCGATCGGCTCGTTGGTGCTGCAATGCTCACTGGCAACGAGCCTGGTGTT
This sequence comes from Polyangiaceae bacterium, assembly GCA_016933275.1. Taxonomy (GTDB): domain Bacteria; phylum Myxococcota_A; class Polyangia; order Polyangiales; family Polyangiaceae; genus JAFGBI01. The sequence goes on from JAFGBI010000225.1 coordinate 115,892, forward strand.
CCTCTCGGGGTTCCGCGAGCTGCTCAACAACGTGGGCTCGATCCTGGCCATCGTGTCTGCGATCACGGTGCTCTCGCTCTTTCGGCGGCGGCGGTGGCGACGGGGCGAACGTCCGCCGCTCTCGGCGATGATCGGAGCCTTGGCCTACGCGGGCATGTCCGCGTGGATGGTCTGGTTCTCGATCCAGTCCTCCAAGCGGGTCGACGTGATCGGTTTCGGCGTCCCGACGGTCGTGCTGTGGATGATCGGGATCTTCGTGGTGGCGATGGCAGCCTACGGCCTGACACGCGCGCTTCGTCCCGATGCCGGCGCGGCCGCGCCCCGCCGCAACTCCGATCGTTCAAACGAAGGGTTCGTGGCCGTACGAGCGTCGATGATCCCTCCTGGCGAGTAGGAGCTCCCTCCTGGCGAACAACCGGCGAACGGAGCGACGAGGAGGCGCGCCTGACGCCCCGTGAGCGGAGCGCCCGATTCCGCCACCGCCTGCCCGTGACGGCGGCGGCCTCAGCGACGACCCTGATAGCCCGGTCACCGCCCGACCGAGGTGGAGCGCTGCCAACCGGAAGGAAGACCCGCCGCCGGAGTCCGCCGTCGCGGACGACCAAGGACAGTCCTTCAGAACCCGAACGTCTTGCGGTTGGGTTCCTGAAACAGCGCCCATCCGATCACGATGCCGAACGGAAGACAGCCGCTCGGCAGGTAGAGGACCGCGAGCCCGAGCCCGAGCACGTAGCCCCATTTGGTACGCCGGCGAACACCGACCATGGCCGCGAAGTTCAGCGCGGTCAGAGCGACGCCGATCACGCACAGGAGCGCGCCGTAGCCGACGAGCACCCAGGCGCCCGCGTCCTGCTGCGGCAGCTCCGTGAACGGCACCACCACGGCGGCCGCCAGGCCACCGAGCGCGAACAGGAGGTAGCAGCCGCCGACGATCGCGAGGCACACCTCGGCCGCGAGAAGCCAGCGCTCGTTCTGCCGTGAGGGAGACGTCTCGATCTGCATGGTCATGTGATCCCTCGAGCCCCCGAATACCACGGAGACGACGGCGGGTACCAACGCCGCTCCGCCCGCAGTCACGACGGGGGCGAGCGCGAGGCGTTCCGCGATGCTCGCCATCGACCGGCAGGTGGGGCCGGCTCCTCCCAGCCGACTCGGGACCGCGGTGCTGGCGGCGATTGACGAGACCCTAAGGGTATCGTTTCATGAGGCGCATGAGGAAAGCCGAGGCTTGGCTGGTGGTAGTCGTCGGGTTGGGGCTGGTGGGCGGCTGCGGTGATGACGGAGGCGAGGACGACGGTGGTGGCTCGGGGGGACGAGCCGCGACCGGCGGGACGAGCAATGGCGGCAGCGGGCCAGCCGGGACTACGAACGGCGGCTCCGGAGCCGGGATGGATGGCACGGGGGCGACGGGCGGCGGCGAGGACCCCTGCGAGCGTGGTTGCGTCGAGACGATGGCGGCAAGCTGCGAGAACGGGCCGAGTTCTCAGGGCGAATGCGTGAGCGACTGCCACGCCCTCCAGGACGGCGATTGTGGGGCCGAGTACGACGCGTTCCAGGCCTGCGCCGAAGGGGAGACCATCACCTGTAGCTCGCTGGGGATCCCCATGGTCGAGGCGTGCATGACGGAGCAGCTCGCGTTCATCGCGTGCCTGACCTGATCGAAACCCCGCCAGGCCCTCGGCGCGCACCGAGCGCACACCGGAGCCACTCCGGCGCTACCCACTCGGCAGCACGGGCTCGGGGCCGTCACCCGCGATCTCGCGGTAGACGCGGACGAGGAGAGCGATGGGGAACATCGGCCCGATCACGGGTACGTACTGGGCAACCATCGTGACGAGGAGGTAGACGAGGAAGAACCTCAGGTACCAGCCGAGATCGCTCCTCACTTCCCGCGCGGACCGGCGGAGCGCGGCCCCGACCGGCAGCCCGTGCAGCATGACGAGCGGCGAGGCAAGCAGCAGCAGGAAGGCGACGATGAGGCCGGGGACATAGCAGAAGAGCGCACCGAGCACGGAGAGCGTCATCACCGCCACCGTCACCCCCACGCTGGCCCCGAGGCGCTGTCGCGCCGTCGAGAACGCCGTCCCGAACCCCAGCGCTGCCTCGCCCCGCTGGTGGGCGGCGATGCCGCGCAACAGGCTCGCGTAGAACGCGGCGCTCACCACCGAGAGCACGAGGACCAGGCCGATGATCCCGACGGACATGCCCACCAAAACGAGCGCCGACATCGCCTCGCCAGAGCCGCCGCTGGCTTGATTCGCGGAGTCCGCGATGACGGCGACCATGATCACCGCGCCATACAGCAGCATGATGACCAGGGCCAGACCCATGGCCACCACCATGAAGCCCAGTCCAGCCAGCGCGTAGGGACCGAGATCGCGCATGAATTCCTGCATCGTCTCGTTGAAGACGCGACCGATCTCCGGCTTCTGGCCGCCGGGACGGCGAACCGGGTCGGGAGCGGGCGCGCCGGGGCTCCCGTACCCCGAGCCCGGCGGTGGAACGTAGATCGACGGCTGCATCGCAGTGAATCCTCGAGGTGAATCGGCCAGCTGTCAAAGCGTTCCGCCGTTCGCGCACCCTCGATCGGCGGCACGCTTTGACAGCTGGCCGTTCGCGGACCGATCCGAGCGTACCCGAGGTGGCGGCAGTGGCTCACCAAGCCGGCGATCGGATCCACGCGCGGCCGAGCCTACGACGCTCCGCCATCGCGCCTCAGTACCCGAAGTCGACCCCTCGCCGGGGTGGTGCCGGGGGTCGCGGCGCCACCGGGTTCGGTCGTGGCGCTGGCGACTCGGCGCGCCCCGCGGGGCTGACCGGCGGACGCGCGGCCGTCGCCCTGAGCGCGGCCGAGGGGGCAGCTGAGGCGCTCGCGCTCGGCGATGACTCGGGACCGTTCTCGGGCTCCGCCGACGCGGGCGCTTCTGCCGACGTGGATCCTTCGGGCACGCCAGGGCCCTCTGCGGAGGCCGGCACCTCGAGCGCCGAGGGAACAGGCTCCGTGGCCGTGGCCGAGGCCGCGAGTGCCCCATCCGTGGAGGCGCCGCGTCCGAACAAGAAGAAGAGGCCGATCGCGACACCGCTGACGAACAGGACGGCGACCGCGCCGAAGCCGAGCAGGATCGGCAGGAAGCTTCGCTTGACCGGCGTCTCCTCCGCTTGGCTCGCGGACCAGTTGACGCGCGTGCCGCCCCCCGCGAGGCCGGAGTCGCCGGGCTCGAACCCGGTCGCCGCGGGCGCCGGCGGGCGGGGGGCGCCGGGCACGAGCTCGGAGACGTCACCCGGTGGAGGGACGGTGACGGCGGCTCCCTGCGCCATCCAGGCCTCGATGGCCGTGGCCATCTCCTGCGCGGTCTGGAAGCGATGATTCACGTCGCGTGCCATCGCCTTGAGGATGATGCTCACGAACGCGGGATCGAGGTCGGGAACGATGGTGAGCGGGGAGGGCACCTCCTCGAGCACGATCTTGAACATCAGCTGATTGAACGTCTGGGCGTCGAACGGTACCCGTCCGGTCACCGCCTCGTACAGGATCACCCCGACCGAGTAGAGGTCGCTGCGCGCGTCGGCGTCCCGGCTGCCGCTCGCCTGCTCCGGTGCCATGTAATAGGGCGTGCCCATCACCGCTCCGGTGCGGGTCATGCGCATGCCGTCGTTGGCGAGGGGCTGGAACTTGGAGATCCCGAAATCGATGATCTTGACGAAGTCGCGGACGCCCGCCTTCTCCTTGAGGACGAAGATGTTGTCGGGCTTGAGGTCCCGGTGGACGATGCCAGCCGCGTGGGCTGCCGCCAGGCCTTTCAAGACCTGCCAGGCCAGCGGGGCGACCTGCTGGGGTGTTATCCGTCCCGTTCGATGGATCCGATGGGAGAGCGGCTCGCCATCGAGGTACTCCATCACCATGAAGCGTTCTCCATCGGACAACGCCCCGAGATCGAGGACCTCCATGATGTGATCGCTGCCGATCCGGCCGGCCGCCTGCGCCTCGCGCTCGAACCGCTGCACCGCCTCGTTGCTCTCCCCGAAGCTCGGGTGCAGGACCTTGATGGCCACTCGCCGATTGATCCGCTCGTTCTCCCCTTCGAAGACCGCGCCCATCCCGCCCTCCCCAATGAGCGCGACGATCCGGTACTTGCCTTCGATGATGTCGCCGATGTTGAAGGCCATGGTCTTTCCCCAGCTCGGGCGATGTATTTCGGGACCCACCGCCATTACGGTCTGAATCAGCTTACGGAATTCTGCAACGAGGTTCTTCGCCCACCCTAGCCGACGCCCGCCTCCGCCGTCCCCGAGACCGCGCCGCGCCGCGGGGGGCATGGCTCGTCCCGAACCCCACGCCGCGGGAGCGCTGGCGGCTCAGATCCGAACACTTCCGATGCCTTGGCAGATAGTCGCCCGGTTCCTCCCCACCGGCGGCCGGCGCCGACGGCCGATGGTGCTGCCACCCCATCACCCGACGAGATCGCGGGCAGAACCACGGGTCACCCTGGGCAAGCCCCCGAGACCACCCCACAGGATGCCCTGCTCGGACCCTCGCCCTCCCCCGCGCCGTCGTGTTAGCCTCCACGGTCATGGTGGGCCTGACGAGGTTGGTCGTACCGTTCGCCGTCGCCGCGGCGCTTGGTCTGGTGTCAATGGGTGCGTTCGGGCAGTCCGATACCGAACGCGCTGGCGCCCGCGCTGCGGCCGAGGCCGGAGTCCGGGCCTACAGCGAGGAGAAGTATCAGGAGGCGCTCGACCTCTTCACCCGAGCCGAGAGCCTGGTCCACGCTCCCCCCCACCTTCTATACATCGCCCGGTCCGAGGAGAAGCTCGGCCACCTGGTGGCGGCCAAGGAGGCCTACAACAAGATCGTCCGCGAGGCGGTGCCGGCATCGGCGCCGCTAGCGTTCGTGAACGCGAGGACCGACGCGGAGAGGGAGCTGGCCGCCCTCGAGCCGCGGATCCCAGTCGTCACGGTGGTGGTGGAGGGAAACGGGGCGAACGAGGCCATGGTGACGGTGAACGGCGAGGAGCTCCCCAAGGCCCTGGTCGGGATCCCGCATCCCATGGACCCAGGCGAACACCACTTTCAGGCCAAGATCGGCAATGCGGCCAGTGAGGTGGTGACCAGAACGGTAGCAGAGCGGTCCGCCGAGACCATCACCCTCACCCTGGTCGGCGATCCCGGGACCGCGGCGACCGCAGCGACGGCCCAAGCGGAGCAGCCTGCGGTCGCGCCGCCCGTGGAACCCCAACCGTCCGCGGCGGCCGACGCCGATCGGGGCACCAAACCGAGCAAGATCCCGGCCTACGTCGCCTTCGGCGTCGGTGGCGTCGGTGTCATCGCCGGCACGGTGTTCCTCGTCGTGCGGGGGAGCAAGCAATCCGAATCGGACTCGCTGTTCGACGAGTGTCTCGGCCGCGTGTGCTCCCAGGACGAGCGAGACGACATCGTCGACATGGACAAGAGCGCGGCGAGCGCGGGTACCATGAGCTGGGTTGGCTACGCCGTGGGCGCAGCGGGGATCGGTACCGGGGTGGCGCTGCTCGTCACGAGCAAGCAGGGCAAGCGAGAGCAGGCCGAAGGCACGTTCGTGCGACCCTTCGTGGGCGCGGCGCACGCCGGGCTCTACGGTCGTTTCTGAAAGGCGATTCGAATGGCGACGAACGGGCTGGGACTGCGACGGTGGGCGGTGGTTTCCGGGATCGGGGCGATCTGGGTGTTCGCGTGCACGGCGAAGGACCGAGATCTCTCCGAGTTGATGGATGACGAGGGGACGGAGACGGGAGCCAGGGGCGGAGCAGCGGGCGCGGATGCCGGGACGAACGGCGGCGGGGGCGGGGAGCCTGGCGTCGGCGGCAGTGGAGCCACGGTACCCGGTGGGGCCGCGGGTGCGGAGCCGGGTGGCACCGCGGGGACCGGGGCCACGGAACCGGGTGGCGCCGCAGGCGCGGAGCCGGGTGGCACCGGTGGCCAGGCGGGACAAGGCGCCGGCAGCGCTGGGGAAGCGGGGGCGATGGGAGGCGGCGCGGGTGGCGTCGTCGCCTGCGTGGATCCCCAGACGATGTGCCTCGGGGTGTGCACGGATCTCGCCACGGACGCAGCCAACTGCGGCGTCTGCGGCAACGACTGCGGGGAGGGCAAGACCTGCGCGGACCATGTCTGCGTCTGCGACGACGAGCACCTGAATTGCGCCGCCGTCTGCATCGACCCGAACACCGACGACGACAACTGCGGCGGCTGCGGGACCGAATGCCCTGACGACCGCGCCTGCGCCGAGGGGATCTGTACCTGCGCGGCGCCGCTGATCGAGTGCGACGGTCGGTGCGTCTACCCCGCCTCGGACATCACCAATTGCGGGGAGTGCGGCCGTCGCTGCAGCGTGGGGGCATCCTGTATCGACTCGGATTGCCGTTGCCCGGAGGGCCGCGAGCTCTGCGAGGTCGAGGGCATCGAGCTTTGCCTCGACACGTCCTCCGACACCAACAACTGCGGTGGCTGCGGCGATGCCTGCGGCGCCAACCAGGTGTGCGCGAACAGCGAGTGCGAGTGCACCGGCGGGCTCGCGCTCTGCGACGGCGAGTGCGTCAACACCAACGCCGACGGTGAGAATTGCGGCCAGTGTAACCACACGTGCACGGGCGGTACGTACTGCGTGGGGGGCAATTGCCAGTCGGACTGCGTGTTGGACATCTGCGGCGCCTCCTGCGTGGACCTCGACACCAACATCCAGCACTGCGGCCAGTGCGACCACGCCTGTGCGCTGCCGCATGCCACCCAAATCTGTTCGGACGGAGTCTGCGGCCTCGGCCCCTGCGACACGAACTGGTACGACCTCGACCAGGACGTGGACACGGGCTGCGAGTACCTCTGCACGTCCGATCCACTCGTAACGGAGTCCTGCTCCGACCCGAACCTCTCGAGGGACGGCAGCGACAACGACTGCGACGGAGACACCGACTGCGCGTTCATCGAAGCGACCTTCCCGGAGTCCGGCAAGGCGGCCGCCGCCGAGGACGTGTTCATCAAGATCCAGAAGCTCTACGATGCGGCGGTCACCTTCCAGTGTCGCTCGGCCAAGGTGGGCTCGGAGCTGCCGCCGACCTGGTCGCCCTGCCCCACCGCCGCCAGCGACCCGTACAAGGTCCTGCCCTGGACAGCAGACCAGTCGTCGGACCCGGCGAACGACGGGCGCTGGATGACCCAGGTGCGGATGCGGTTCACGGCCAACGGGCACGTGAGCGCGCCCACACCCGTGTTCCAGTATTACCTTCACCACAGCCTCAGCGGCGAGAAGGCCGAGATTTGCAAGCCGGCGGCCACCGACGCGGCCTTCTTCTCGGCAGCGAGTCCGTATCTGCTCGCCGGGATCGGCAGGCCGCCGACCTTCGCCGAGGCCGAGACGTACATCGCGAACCCGTTCATCAACGTGCCGTTCTCGCCGCCCACCGTGCAGACGCTGTCCTGGGACCTCAACGGCCGGGACCGAACCATCGAGATGCTCTCGCTGAGGCGGCGGTTCGTGCTCGACGCGGCCCGCACGCTCCTGCTCGTCACGCGGGTCTATACCTCGAGGCGGGGCTCGGACGAGCGGATGGCTTGCGAGGTCGGCATGATCCACAAGCACGACTATTTCGACGGCTCCACCTACGACATCAACCGTCAGTTCTACAACCACTGCGATGCCTGGGTGCTAAACCGGGCGGGCGCGGGCGTCTGTCTCGACGTCCAGTCGAGCGGGACGATTCGGGTCATGAACCCGACCAGCGCTCAGCTCAAGAAGCGCTTCCCCGCCACGGTCCTGTTCGACGACGCGGACAACCTCATGTGGAGGAAGCTCCAGGCGGGCGGTGCCTCCTCCTCGGACCACTTCTCGCCCAAGTGCTACACCGCGCCGGACTGCCCGCGCTCGGAAGAGGAGCTCTATCTGCCCGACCGAGACCTGTTCCCGGGTCTGCCGGATCTGCCCTGAGCTCGGGTTTCGTTGGGCCTCGGGTGGCGCTACCATGGCTCCCGCCGGAGCGCCGGCGGCCCTCGCGACCCAGGTCGCGACCGTCCACGAGTCGTCATGGGGACCGCGGTCCCGGACGGCTCTCATACGGTCCCACTCGCCGGCGATCCGTACCTTCCCGCCGTCCGCTCCGGCAGTTCGTCCTTCCGACGTTGGTTGTTCGACGCCAGGCTGGCTGAGCAAAGATGCCGCCATCCGCGCTCGCGGGGCTCTTCGCCCCCAAGCTCTACCTGAGGAAGCTCGCCGAGCTCGAGGCGCGCTGGCGTGAGCGGCGGCGTCTCGATCGGGTGACGAGCGGCGGGCTCTCGCTGCTCGACCTCGGCGCCCGCGGACCCGAGCTGGTGAGCGAGATCGTGCGGGCGGTGCGACGAGACGAGTACGAACTCGGCCCGCTCCACGAGGTCGAAGCACGGGTCGAGGGCAAGCGGCGCACGCTCTATCTCCCAAACCTCACGGACGCGCTGGTGCTCGCGGTGCTGGCCGATCGGCTCGCCGCGATCCTCGAGCCGTCGCTCTCGCCCCACCTCTACTCGTATCGACGGGGGCGCTCTTCGTGGCAGGCGCTCCGGGGTCTCCAAGGGTTCCTGGCCGAGCACCGGGCCCGGCTGCCGGTCCGCGAACGTGGCCTCTACGGTCTTCACCGCGACGTCGCTCGATATGGCGAGTCGATCCCGACTGGCCGCGGGGCACCGATCCACGAGAAGGTCGAGCGATTGCTCGCGCCCCATCGGGCCGAGACCGAGGCACCGGTGTTCGAGCGACTCCTCAAGGCCGCCATCCGGCCGCGAGTCGTCAGGGACGGGGCGCGGTCTCATCGGTTGAAGCGGGGGCTCCCCACGGGATCGCCCATCCAGCCCGCCCTCTGCAACCTCTACCTCGCGGGGCTCGACCAGGAGCTCGAGCGCCTCCCCGGTGCCTTCTACGCTCGTTTCGGCGACGACATCCTGTTCTTGCACCCTGACGCCGCCGTGGTGCAGAGCGCGAGCGAGCTCGTCGATCGCGAGCTAGCCCGGCTGGGACTCACGACCAAGCCCGAGAAGCGCCGAGACTTCTACCTGAACGGCTGCGGCCGTTCGGGAGCGGCGTGGCCCACGGCTCGAGCGGGCACGGACCTCGAGTATCTCGGCGCGCGGGTGGCGTTCACGGGCAACATCGGGCTCAAGCGCGAGAAGCTGCGGAGGCTGCTCGGTCGGCTGCGACGACGCCTCCGCAACACGGCGGTGCTCCTCCGCGCGGAGTCGCGCGAGGAGCGGGCGCGAACCCTGTGCGCGGTCGTGGAGGTTGCCCTCGACCCGACGTCGCCCCTGGCGGAGCCGACCACGATGCTCCTCCATTTCGTCCTCGACGACCGGCGTGGGCTTCGCCAGGTAGACCATCTGATCGCGCTCGCCGTGGCCGAGCTCGTCGCCGGACGCCGCGGGCCGCGCGCCTTTCGCCAGGCGCCTCCCCGGTGGCTGCGAGCGCTCGGCCTGCCCTCGCTCGAGGACCGGCGCAACACGATGGGGGGGAAAGCTCGCACGGCCCCACACACCACGCCGCCCGTCACCGACGACCCCTCGATCCACGGATCCTACCGCGATCTTTCGACGGACGACGACGGGGGTGACCCGTGAAGACGCTCCGCGCCTGGCTCGCTCGGGAGCGACGCCGCCTGGAACGAACACCTCGCCTGGCGGACGCGCTCGTCACCGACCGAGGCCTTTGGTACGCGGCGTATCGGCTCCGGTACGGGGTCGTTCGCGTCGCTCTGCGCACAGCGCTCCACGTCGTGGAGCTCGCCCTGCTCTCGCTGGTGTTCCCCTTGTCCTGGCTCGCCCCCGTGTTCATCGTGCGCACGGCGAGCTCCCTCTTCGCGGTGCTCTGGTGGGGAGGGCTCGAGGCCCTCCGGGAGCAGGTCCGTCGGCTCGCGCGCGAACGCCGAGGCGACGCCGTGGGCGGAGTCATCGACGACTGGCTCGTCTTGAGCGTGATCGTGGCGGCCGCGCTGCAGCTCGTCGCCGTGGGCTGGGCGGCGTTCGGTCCGGATCCCGTGGGCGGCTTCAGCATCTTCGACGCCTACGCCATCGCCGCGGGGATCCGGGTCGGGCTGGAAACCATCGCCCGCACCTACCACTCTGGCATCTTCGCCCTGCGCCGCATCTATCGGCCCCTCTGGACCCTGCTCCTGATCGATGTCTTCGACTTGCTCGGCCCGCTCCTGCTCTGGCGGGCCGTCGGTACCTGGTCGTTTGCTACAAGCATCCTGGCGGTGGGGCTCCTCAGGGTGGGGATCCTCCTTCACTACACCCGCCGCGGCTACCGAGGGGCGCGCTTGGCAGACCGTCAGCTGCTTCAGGCGGCGCGCCGAGCACCGCGACGCCTCGCCAAACTCGGGCTCGGCACCGCAGCCAGCCACGCGCTCGCCGCCGCTGCCGGACAGGTGGATTCGCTCGTGCTGATGGCGCTCGTCGCGGGCTCGCGCGCCGGGACGTCGCTCCGCCTGGCGGCCACCCTGTTCGTGCTCTCTCCGTTGCTCGGGGCCGGTGTGGGCTGGGCCCGGGTGTTCTACTTCGATTTCAAGCGCCTCCAGCGCGGCGCCCCGCTCTTCCTCGTGGAGCGCTTCGAGGGCCTGGTGGGCAACGTCGCTGGTGGGTTCCCCATCCTCTGCTGGGCGCTCGGGTTCGCTTCCGCCAGCCTCGTCGCGCCGGAGGTGGTGAACGCGGGATCCCTCGTCCTACTGCCGTTTCTGGTGGCTCGGTCGCTGTTTGCCCTCCGGCACGTCCAGGCCTTCGCCTACCAGGACCACCGCGTCCAGGCCGCGCTCGCCCTGGCGGTGCTCGTGGGCCTCGGGCTCGTGGTCGTCCTACCAGAAGACGAACACCTCTTGTTGGGTGCGCTCACCCTGGTGCTGGTGGTGGCGATCGTGGCGGTGCCGGCTGCGCGTCGCCCGGCGTCGGGGCCATCCCTCGACAGCGTCCCGGAATTGCCCCTGCTCCGCTGGCTGCCCGCGGGGGTCGCCGCCGAGCTGCCGGCGCGGATCTGGAGGGTGCGCCATGACCGCCGGCTCGCGTCGGGCGGGAAGCTGCGCGTCGCGCTCCGGCGGGTGGTCGGCGCGGGCGCATTCACCAGCCCCGCCGCCGATTCGCTGCTGCTGCTCTCGCTCGGGGAGGCGGAGCGCGACCGGGAGCGACGGTCTCTGATCCGCGCCGCTGGCGGGTGCATCCTCGCGATCGACTGCCTGGGCGCCGGACCGAACGGGCGCAGCGCGATCGCTGCCGCAGTCCGCGAGCCCGCGCTCGTGGAGGCGCTCGGCGGCGCCGACACCGGGCGCCGACGCACCAGGCGCGCAGACGACCCGCCGGGCTCATCGATCCCCGACGCCCTGTGCGCGGAATTCGGGCGCCGGTTCCCCGATGGTGAGATCCTGCGGATGGACCGACGCGCGGACGCGCGCTTCCGGCGGAAGAAACCGGCAGACGTGCGCCAGCTCGTCGCGCTCGTCACCGGAGTGAGTTCACCTCGCCCGGTCGAACGGGTGTGGGGGGCGGAGGTGGACGGAGCCGTCTACGCACCACTCGGCGAGCCCGAGCTGGTCTTCGTCATGCGCCGGAGCTCGCCCCAGGAACCCAGGGGGAACTTCAAGCGGAGGGTCTGGGCAGCGAGCCTCGCGGCCTCGCTCATCGTCCTCGAGCTCACGGAATGAGCCCGGGGCAGGCCGGGGATCCATGACCGTGGCGTGGTTGGTTGGCAAGCTCGAGGGAGCACCTTCCTCGGGTGGCGCCGCTGCTGTAGCCTCCTATGAGCGCCGTGCGCTCGCCAGACCAGGAGAACGACCCATGAATGCCTCGACAGTGATCCTGATCGCGCTCGTGACCTCGGTGGTTACCACGGTCGGTACGGTGTACGTGGTGGAACGATACGACATCGTCCCGCACGCAGCTCCATCGGCGCCGGAGACGGTGGTGCCGAATTTCGTGGGCCAGATGGAGGCGGACGCCCGCAGCAACGCCGCGGCGGCGAACCTGACGATCGCCGTGTCCTCCCAAGAGGCCACCGATGACCTCAAACCCGGTACGGTGCTGCGCCAATCTCTACCTGCTGGCCAGCGAGTATCCCCCCAGCAGACCATCGACGTCGTCCTGGCCCAAGCCCTCCCGAAGGTACCCACGTTGACGGGCCTCAGCGTGGAGGCGGCCACGGAACGGCTCAAGGAGGCAGGCTATTTTGCGCAGTTTGCCGGCACGGTAGCAGATGCCAAGATCGCCGCGGGGTTGGTCGCGAGACAGCTGCCGTCGGCGGACGCGGCATATGTGAAAGGGGCTGCCATCACCCTGCAGCTCTCGGGTGGCCCGGCCGACGTCGAGATGCCAAAGCTCCTCGGCCGGCCCTATGTCGAAGCGACCAAAGCCGTCGAGGCGCTGGGGCTCAAGCCGGTCGTCGGTTGGATCAGCGAGGGCGAGACCCCCGCATACGTCATCCTGCAACAGACGCCCGCGGCAGGCGAGAAGGTCGAACCCGGCGGCGTGGTGCGCTTCGTCGTGAATCGATGACCAAACGAGCGGGCGGTCCGGCTCCCGGGCTGAACACTCCTAGAGCGCCTGCTCGATTCTTAGATGGCGAACAAATCCACTCACACTAACCAACCGGGCAGTCACACGGTTGGCGAAACGGAGCTTTTTCCTGGCGATTCTTGTTTGGATCCACAACCAGAGACAAAAATCGGAACAGGCATCCTCGAAGGCGCCGTTTTGTGCTTTGCTTTTCGCCCTGGGCGTTTGCCGGAGGGCTGCCCATGCAGCGTCGTGATGGAAACCGTCAGCCGCTGGCCGTGTCGGCCAGTCGCGATCCCGACTGGGACCGCGACACGCTGCCGTTTTTCGAGGGCGCGCAGGTTCTGGCCATCCATCGCGCGGTAAACGCGGAGAGCGATCCGTCCGCGGGAGAGGCAACCGAGGAGGAGAAGACGGGGGTGGTCGAGCGCAGCTCGCGGGAAGCACCGCTCTCCATCCGCCCCCCGCTCAAAGAGGATCACACCGCCGAGTGGTATGTGCGGCTGCGGCTGCGCGAGGATCGGGTCGCGCGCCTCTGGCTGGAAGGGCACACCCGGCACGATGTGCTCGTGTGGCGCGACGACGCCGAGTCATGGGCGCCGCTGCTGACGGTGCCGCAGCTCCGCAACGCCATTCATGTGCAGCGCGCGCTGAGCGAACCGCCTCCGCGCGTGCCGGAGACCGTGCGCCACGAGGTCGCGGAATCGGCAGCGAACCCGGAACGGGCAACGCCATCGAGCTGCGCGCCGGTGGTGGTCGATTCCGGGCCGGTCGTGATCCCCGGAGCCCCCCGTGTCCCCGATTTCGCGGCCTTCCTCATCTCGGGCTCGGCAGCGACCACGGCGCCCGAGCTTCCACCACCGGGAACCGTCCCTGGCACGAAGCGGATCACCACCCGCCCCCCGCCACCGAGCGCTCGGGTGGGCACGACGACGGCAAGGATGCCCATCGCCACGGCACCGCCCGTCGTTGGCCCGAGGCCCACGACCGCTCGGCTCATCGCTCCCGTCCCGGTGGCACGCGCAGCGAGACCTCAGCGGGTGACGCTGGCTACCCTCCTCGGTGGCGACGCACGGCTGGCGCAGACCGAACGCCTCGCGTGGATGGCTGCCGTCGTGGCGGTTTCGTCGTTCGCCGTCGTCACCGTGGTCATGCACAAGCGCGATGCGGCAAGGGTGACGGCACTCGCCGAGCTCCGGGCCATCGCGGCGCTGGCGACCATTCCCGCCGTCGCCGCCAATGCCCCATCTGAAGCGCCGGCGTCCGAGGCCTCGACCAGGACCGAACCGGCGCCCAGCACGGACAGCTCGACCGACGCGAAGACCGCTGAGACCACGGCCGGCGCGAAGACCGTCGGCGCCAAGGCTACCGGGGTCGATGCGAAGGTCGATGGGCAAGAGGGGCCCAAGTCCAAGGACGACACCCCGGCGGCGCGGACCGTGCGCGGGCGGCCTCGTGGGGTCGCGGGCGCCGTTGCGGCCACCCCGCCCCCAACGGCGGTGACAGCCGCCCCCCGACCTCCGACCGAGGACTCGGTGGCCCCGGCGACCGGCGGCAGCGCTTTCGACAAGGCCGCCGCTCGCAATGCTGCGATCAGCGCAGCCCAACGCGTCCGCTACTGCACCGAGGGCAAGGCATCGGGCACCGTGGTCATCACCTTCGCACCCTCTGGGTTGGTGTCGAACGCCTCGATCCTGTCCCTGAAGGGTGATGACATCCGACAGGACTGCGTCCTCCGCTCGTTCCAGGCCGCGAGGGTGAACCCCTTCGTGGGCCCGCCCGTGACCGTGCAGAAGAGCTTCTCCGTGAAGTGACGCGTTCGAGCGCGGCGCTCGTCGGTGACGCCGAGGCTGCTGACGGGCACGCCTGTCTGCCCGTCGCCCGGCGTCTCCACGCCCTCCTCACCGGGCTCCGCAAGGGGGGGTGCGCAGAGGCGAACGTTCAGGTTCCGGTTCAGGTTGAGGAGCGGGCCCTGCCTCGCGGGGACGCGTCTTCAGCGCTGCCGTTGCGGTTGGCAACCTGATCGGTGCTCTGGCGCGGGCACGATCCGCCGCCGTGCCAGGATTTCTGGCCTGCGACGCGCTAGGGCGCAGGCGGCTCGGCGCCGATGTCGCTGGCGATCGTGGCTTCAGGGTCGCCGCGTGATGATAAGGTGCGGCTTCTTGTCCTGGTCGGGGTAGCCGAAGAGGAACTCGAGCGGGCGAGGCGGATGGTTCGCGAAGAGCGCGACGAAGTCGGCATTGTACTGGGGGTGGGAGCCCTGGTCGCTCGGTTCGTAGGCTCCCGAGAAGACTCCGTAGGTCTCCTGCACGAGACCGGCGGCCGTCGCGGACGGGGGAGGCAACCCGGTCGAGTCCGAAGGCATCCACACGAGGTTCTGCGCCAGGTAGTCGCGAATCACCGAGAAGTACGGCTCCCAGAGGAGGTGCGACGCGGCGCGCGTGAGCGCGCAGACCGGGCCCTTCGACTCGAGGTGCGCGATGAGCGATGGGTCCTTGGTCAGATGCTCGCGGTCACGAGTGATGAAGTTGTCCGAGAGGTTGGCCGCGACGTGTCGGAACACCTTGACCGGTCCTCCATCGCGCTTCCTGAAGCGGATCTCGGCGTTCGAGAAGGCCTTCGAGTAGTCCGGAGCCCCCCATTGCCGCAGCGCCTCTGGGCGTCGGTCCGCGAGCGCCTCGATCTCGGAGACATCCAGGTAGTCGAGCGTGCCGTCCCGGCGGAACGCGAAGAACCGGAGGGACAGGGGCTCGTAGCCGTGGATCACCATCGCGCCGAGCGCGTACACGAGCTGATCCGGCACGCCGGCGCGCTGCGTCTCCTCCATGTTCCGCGTCCAGTTCCAGCCGCCACGCAGCTGGGTTCCCATCGCCTCTTCGATGAGCTTGAAGCCCTTCGCGAGATCCTGTTTCGAGCTCTTGGCGAACCGCCTGGGGTCGCCCGCGTACTCGAGGGAGATGGTCGTGTACTCGAGCGCATCGGGGAAGACGATCAGCGCCCAGAGGAGGTCTCCGCCCCCGAATGGATACACGACCGCTGGGGGTAGATCGTGGGGGCGAATCCCAGCGAAGAAGGGGACCGCCTTGGACATGGTCTTGTCTCGGAATCCCTGCATGAGGGGTCGCATCACCTTGCAGTGTGCCTCCACTGCCTTGGGATCGGAGAGCTTTGGCTCAATGCCGAAGCCGCATGCGGCCGCCACGTACAGGAGATCGAGGTCGGATTTGTACTGTTGGCCGCTGTTCGGCTCGGGATCGGTGTCTACGGGAATGAAGCTCGGTTTCTGGGTGGTCGCGGGCGCGGCAATCGCCACGGGCGCCGCGGAAGCAGGCGGCGCGGGGGACGGCGCGGGGGGCGGGCTCTCACTCGGTGCAGGTGTCGTTCCGGCACACGCCACACCCCAACAGACCAGCGCACAAGCGAGGCTCCGGATGGTCGTCGACATCGTGTGGGTAGGTTATCCTGTGCGGATTCAGCTGTAAACTTGGCTTTCTGGGGCGCCCTGGCCTGCCCCCGACCCATCTCAAGGTGAGCGCCGTGGTCACCCGTTGGCGGCGCTCCTCGGCCGTCAGTGCGCGATTGGCCGTTTCTCGCCAGGGTCCCCATGATCGGTGCCCCAGACCACGCCAAGCACACCGGGCGCCGCTTGCACTTCGGGTTCGTGGAGCGGCCTCGAGCTACGCCGGGTGCAGTCCCCGGATTGCTGAAAGAATCCCAAATGAGATCGATCGGTTAGCGCGTGCGGGGTGAAACGTGGGTCCCGATTCCGGCACATGTCCGGCTGCAGCACACGAAAGCACCGGAAGGAGCCCCATGCAGGCGATCGTCAATCGAGCCAAGCGAGATGTCCAGCGCTCCGTCGAGCACGCACGCAAGTGCGCGGACGGGGCCACGCCGAGGCCGCTGGCGGAGGTCGAGGGAGAGCTGTGGAGCGCGGTGCTGGCGCTCGGCGGAGCGCTGATCGTGTTGTTCCTCGTGCGACGAGCGACGGCGCTGCGGCCGGGCATCGTACGAGGCCGCCGGTTCGCGCTACTTTTTGGACACCAAGGGGTCGAGGGACCGATCAACAAGCGCCTCATCGCCACCTTCGAGAGCCACGACGCTCTGTTCCGTTGGCTCCGTGAGCACGCCGATCGCCGCGGTTACGGCCGCAAGCGCACCATCTTCCTACATACACTACGACCCCATGCCGATAGGCGTTTGGCTGCGCGTGGGGGATCAGGACAGCTACGCCTCGGTCACTGGTGGCCGGACAGGCAGGGTGAACCAAAAGGTGGTCCCTCGATCCGGCTCGCTCTCCACTCCGATGCGACCGCCGTGGGCGTCCACGACCAGCTTGCAGAACGCGAGGCCGACCCCCACCGAGTGATACGACAGGGCTTCCCGCGCCCGCAGCGATGCGTACTTCTCGAAGATCCGGTCGCGGAGCGTGGCGGGCACCCCAGCTCCCTCGTCGTGGACCGTCACCCGAACCCCCTCGTCGGTCGAGCCGAAGACGACGAGGATCGGACGCGAGGTGGGCGAGTGTTTGCGGGCGTTGTTGAGCAGATTCTCGACCAGGCGGCCAACCAAGGCCTGATCGCAGATCCAGCGCAGGGGGCCCTGACCTTCGATGCTCACGAGGGAAGCATCTCTCGCCGCGAACACGTTATTTACCGAGCTTCGGATCAGCAACGCAAGGTCGCATTCTTCGAAGTCGATGGGCAGCCCTTGAGCTTCGAATCGGCTCACGTCCAATAGGTCGTTCGTCATGCGAATCACGTGGCGCGTGCACCGAACCGCTTCGCCGACGACCTCGGCGTCCAAGCTGCCGGCATCCCCAACGAACTCATCCTGGAGCGTCTGGAGATCCACCAACAGCACGGAGAGCGGAGAGCGCATGTCGTGCACCATCATGTGGACGAGACCGTCGCGCAGACGCTCCGCCTCACAGAGCTTTTCGTATGCCGCGCGGAGCGCCGCCTGTCGCCATCGCAGCTCGAGGTGGGTCGCCATCCGGGCGCGGATCTCCTCGAAGTGGAAGGGCTTGGCGACGTAATCGACGCCACCTGCGGAGAACGCCTCCACCTTGTCCCAGGTGTCCGAGAGCGCGCTGATGAAGATCACCGGGATCTCGGAGAGCAAGGGATCGGCCTTCAGCCGACGACAGACCTCGTAGCCGTTCATCTCCGGCATGTCGACGTCGAGGAGCACGAGATCCGGCGGACGCGCCCGGGCCGCCTGGAGGGCCAGCTCGCCGCTTGGTACGGGACGAACACGGTATCCGCAGCTCCGAATCATTGAGGCGAGCAGGGTCAGATTGGCCGACGTGTCGTCGACCACGAGCACCTCGGCGACCTGTCCGCCAGGGCTGGCCGGGGTCGCGGGCGCCCCGCCTGCCCCCGCTACCGAGGTGGGTCCCGTCACGTCCCCTCGCTGTCGATCAGCAGACGTAGCATCCGTTCGTACTCGAACCCGGCCGCGAGGCGGCGGAGCGCTTGGACGATCTGCGGATCGTGCGCCTCCGCGCGCTGGAGAAGCTCCATCAGGCGGTCAAGATCTGCCGCCACGATGGCTTCTTCCATCTCTTCTCGGAGTCCGGGAGGCAGGCGTCCCCTCGGACCCTGCGCCCTCGTCGTCCCGGACAGGCGGACAGGGTCGTGGTCCGCACCGGTCGGGTCACCGTAGTCGTACTCGACCCCGAGGACCCCACGGAGCTTGCCAAAGAGCTCGTCTTCGCGCAAAGGCCTGCCCAGAAAGTCATCGGCACCGGAGGCAAGTGCCTCATGTCGGTCCTCCTCGAACGCGGGATCGATGACCGATAGGATCCGCACTTCCTGCCCCCCGGGGAGCGCGCGCAGACGACGGACGGTCTCCTGGCCATCGCCCCCCTGCATGCGGGGGTCCACCAGGACGAGATGCGGCCTGAAGGTGGACTGCTCGCGCAGGATGTCCTCCCCGCCGGTGACTACCCGCGTCACGAAACCCGCGTCGGCGAGGCGTCTGGAGAGGAACGCGCGGTCTTCTGCCTGGGCGACCGCGACGAGGGCCCGAACCTCGGGCGTACCCCGGCGAATGGCCTTCACTCGCCCAGGTCGCATCGGCTGCGAAACCCAGCCGCGGTCACCCTCCCCGACCGTGATCTCGAAGCGAAAGACGCTGCCGCGATCGAGCGCGCTCTGCACCGAGATCCCTCCGCCCAGGATCCGGACGAATTCCTGGCAAAGGGCGAGGCCGAGGGCCGCATCGCCGCCCATTCGTCGCCCCGCTTCACCCCGCTCGGATAGGCTGAACAGACGCGGAATGTCCTCCTCGGCGATGCCGGTGCCGGTGTCCTCCACCTCGAACGCCAACCGATAGCGCCGAGGTGACACGGCATCTGCGCGGACGCGAACCGCGACGCCACCGACCTCGGTCGAGGTCAGCGCGTTCTCCACCAGACGCCGGAGGATCTGCCGAAGCTTCGCCTCGTCGGTGCGCACGAGACTCGGGAGTTCCCCGACCGGCTCCACGATCATGCGCAAGCCCTTGGCCATCGCGCGGACCCGGAAGGCCTGTTCGAGGTCGGTCAGCAGCCCCCGGAGGTCGAAGGTGGAGAGGTGGAGCTTCCCCCATCCCGCCTCGATCCGGGAGATCTCCATGATGTCATCGAGCAAGGCCAGAAGCTCGGATCCGCTCCGGGCGATGGTCTCGAGGTACTCCCGCTGGCGAGCCGTGGCCCCCGAATCGCGCAGGAGCAGCTCGGAGAACCCGAGGATCGCGTTCAAGGGAGTCCTGATCTCGTGTGATAGACCAGCGAGCAGCGGGGCCTCGGCCCGGCCGGGACGCTCGGGGGCTCCCTTCGCGGCAGCAACGTCGGCGGTCGGCACGCGCTCGCTGATGTCGATCGACAGGATGGCCACGCCGGCGGCCACCGGTTCCAGACGGAGCTCGAACCGGTGGCGCGAGCCGTCCGAGAACACGACCTCCTCCTCCAAGGTGCGTGGGAGGCGATCCTCCATGCACCGGCGGAGGCTCCCGAACATCGCCGTGCCCTCGATCCCCGGCGAGCAGTCGGTCATCTTCCGACCGAGGAGGGCTTCGACGGTCGAGCGCCCGTGCCTGGCGGCGGCAGCGTTGAGGTAGACATAGCGGAAGTCGTGATCCACGACCTGGCACCCCTCGAGCAGATCGTCGAGGATGCCTCGGTCCGGCCCCTCTCCGGTGTGTCCGCGCCTCAGTCTCCCGTCGCCCGACCCCTCCGCCATTGTCCCCCGAGCTACGTCACCGCCCGCCCCCAACCGGTGCGGCGCGCGAAGGCCAAGCTGCGGCACCGAATCCAGCGGCAGGCCTGGCGATCAAGTAACCCTGGAACAGGTCGCAGCCGAGATCGAGCAGATTGTCCCGTTCGCCGGTGGTCTCGACGCCCTCCGCCACCACCGTCACGTCGAGCTCGTGGCAGAGCTTGACGATGCCATCGAGGATCTGCGCTTTTCTCCGGTCTTGGTCGACTCCCCGTACCAGAGACATGTCAATCTTCACGATATCCGGCTCGATCTGCGCGAACGTCGTCAAGCCCGCATACCCCGCCCCGAGGTCGTCCACGGCGACGCGGCATTCTCGCTCACGTAGCTGGGCAATCAGTCTACGAGGATCGGGGAGGCGGTCCAGCGTCTCTCGCTCGGTCACTTCCAGGACCACACGCGCACCGTACACATCGAGCAGAGAGTCTTTGCTCAGAAGCGCCGGATCACCAAGGTCGCTCGGATGGAGATTCACGAAGCAGGAAAGGCCCCCGGGAAGCTCGGGCAGCGATTCGGCGATGAGGGAGCGTGTGCGTCGGCCGACGTCGGGCAGTCTCCCGAGCCGCTCCGCGGCCGAGAGGATCGCTCCGGGATGGGGGAGCGCCGTCTCCCCCGAGCGCATGAGCGCTTCGTAGCCATAGAGCGAGCCGTCCCGTCGCACGATGGGCTGATACGCCATCCAGAGCCGCTCCAGCGTGCGGGTCAGGGCGAGGTCGAGCCCGATCAGGTCCCCGGGTTCCTCCGAAGGTCGGCCGAAGGCGGCCTGCGCCTCCCGTTTGAGGCGACCGAGCCGAGTCATGGCTCCGGCGCGCGCAACGACCTGGCGAATGGAGTCCGCCGCCTCCGCCTTCTCCAGGTAGTCGAACACCCCTAGTCGCAACGCCTCCACGGCGGAATCGACGTCTGGGCGCCCCGTAACGATGACGCACGCGACATCGAGGTGCTTCTCGCGGACCGCGCGGACGACGTTGAGCCCGTGCTCGCCAGGCAGCGTGAGATCTGCGAGCACGACATCGAACTCTGACGCGGTGAGCGCCTCGACCGCCCTGGCGACACTGTCAACCGCGATGACCTTGGCACCCCCGCCAGTTAGCCGCCGGGCAAACGCGCGGCGCACGGGTTCCTCGTCGTCGACGAGCAGGACGCGCAGCCCCTCCAGGGAAGGGGCGGCTCCCTGAGCTACGGCATCGGACGCCATGGGGAGGAGTCTACACGGAACGTCCGGGGTCCGCTCGGCCCTGCGGCGCGGGAACGTCTCCACGCCGGCTCCTGCCAACATCGAAGCGCCGCGACGACAGGGAACGCGCGCGCCACCGGCAACGAGAGCTGCTCCGCGACGCGGCCACCGAGACCCAGGGAAGGGCGCGGCTCGGCCCTGGGCTCGGCCTCCTACCAGAATGAGACGGCGCCCGGACCCCTCAGGAATGACCCACCCTGTCCCACCCGGCAGCACCCCGCCTCCGCCCTATCGCGCCGGGTATCGACGGACTCCAACCGATCGGCAAGGATCCCTTTCCAGGGAGAGGGGCATGCGCAACGACGACAGACCTGACACGGCGTCCAGGTCGGACCCAGCCGTGACCGCTCCCCAACCCAGCCCGAGCGGCACGGGTGGTGGAGCGGGGCTTGCGCGAAACGAACGAGATGCCGCCGCGTCCGCCCCCAGCGCGGAAGCGCCCGTGCCGTCGCCGTCCCCGGCGTTCCCGGAGATCGGCCCGGGTACGGTGATCGATCGTCGGTACCGCCTGCATCGCCTCATCGCCCGAGGCGGCGGAGGCACCGTCTACGAGGCAGAGCACATTGTCTTCGGTCGGCGCGTCGCGCTCAAAATCATCACGCCCAGGGACGCAGGGTGGGTCCAGAAGCGCGCACGGCTCGCGCGCGAAGCCCGTGCCCTCGCCATGGCGCAGCAGCCCAACGTCGTGGAGGTGCTCGATGCAGGCGTCGACTCGGCCGGCATCCCCTACCTCGCCATGGAGCTGCTCGAGGGCCGCGGGCTCGACGGGATCCTGGCCAGCAAGCGGTGCCTCGACGAGGCCGACGCGATCGGGCTCGGCGTCGAGCTGGGCCGTGCACTCGGCCACGCGCACCACCGCGGGCTCTTACACCGCGACGTCAAACCCAGCAACGTATTCATCGCACGGAGCGCGATCGGAGAAGAACAGGTGAAGCTCATCGACTTCGGGATCGCACGCATGCGCGACGAGGGCCCGACCGACGTGCGCATCACGCGCGTGGGAGAGATAGTGGGAACCCCCGAGTACTTCTCGCCCGAGCAGATGCTCGCCCCCGAGACCTGTGACCACCGAACCGACGTCTACTCGCTCGGCGTGCTCCTCTTCGAGTGTGTGACCGGAGCCGTGCCCTTCGAGGGCAGCTTCGGGGAGATCGTGCTGCGCGTGAACACCGAACCTACGCCCACCGTTCGGTCGCGCAACCCCGCGGTGTCCGCCGAGCTCGATGCCATCGTCCAGCGAGCCCTCGCGCGCAATCCTGCGGATCGCTTCGCGGACATGTCCGCGATGGCGGCAGCGCTCGGCGCGCTCGCGGCGCCGGGACCGCGGCGGCCCATCCTCGTCGGCCGGCCTCCAGGATCCACAGAGTCGCCGCCGCGAGCTCCCGTCGCGGCGCCGGATGACGCGCCCTTCGCCGCGCAACGCCGGCAATTCCCCCGCGTCCCGTACATCACCCCGATCCAGCTCATGCTGCGCGACGGCACCGTGATCGACGGACGAACCGAGGACATCGGAGAAGGGGGCGTGCTCGTAATCCTCCCGCGTCCGTTCGACGCCGAGCTGCTCGCACAAGTGCGCCTCGCCATGCCGGTGACTGGACGGATCGCGACCGTGCAGGCCCGGACTCGATGGCTGCGGATCGCCCGCACGGGCACCGCGGCCGGCATCGAGTTCGTGGATCCAACACCCGAGCTCGGCGCGGCGGTGCGGTCCTGTGTCGACCTGGCCCGCGGCGAGTAGCAGCCACTCGAATCCATCTCTAGAGCACCGATCCCGTTGCCGACAGCAACGGCAGCGCTGGAAACACGTCCGTGCAAGGCGAGGACGCGTTTCCAGCGCTGCCTCCGGAGAGGTCTGCTGCCGGTTCGGTGCTCTAGGTTGTTGACTTGACGCAGCAATCAACCTGATTGCTGCTCTAGGGATGGGGCGAGGGAGCGCCGTCCATCGGAGCCTGCCCTCCCCGCAGTCGCTCGCCGAGCTCCTCGGCGGGCAATGGACGAGCAAAGAGGAAGCCCTGCAGGAGGTCGCAGGACATCCGATCCGGGGCGCACCAGGGGAAGGTCCTCAGCAACCGAAGCTGTGCGTCCGTCTCGACCCCTTCGGCGACGACCTCGAGGTGCATGCCCCGCGCAATCGCCATGATGGCCCCCACCACGACCCGCTGGCTCTCGTCCGCAACGATGTCCTGGATCAGGAGGCGATCGATCTTGATTCCATCGACGGGCAGCCCGGCGAGGTATCGGAGTGATGAGCAGGTCGCCCCGACGTCGTCGAGATGGATCCGGACGCCCTGGCCACGCAGGGCGGCAAGGACCGAGAGGGTTTCGTCGTTGAGCGCCACCGCGGCGCTCTCGGCTATCTCGAGCACCAAGCACCTGGGCGAGAGCCCGGTTCGATCCAATACGTCGGTGATGGAGCTCACTCTCGTACTGAGTGGCGATAAGCGTCTGCGTCTCTAGCTCGCGCCGGCGGCCGGCTTCCGCGATCTGTTCGCCCAGCACGCGATCGAGCAGCACCGAGATGGCATGGCTCAACAGCAAGACGAACAACAGCTCCGCCGAGACCACCACGAAGTTGGTGGTCGGCTCGGTGACGAAGACCGGGATGACCTGTCCAGTGAGCTGAAGGCTCCCGATGATGACGTACGACGCCAGCAGCGCGGAGGCCACGATGTGGTAGTCCCGGCCGCGCAGCAGCACGCTCGTCTCGACGATGGTGAGCACGTAGAGGGTGGTGGTGCCGATGTCGGTGACGCCCCACCCAATGTGAAGGGCGACGCAGAAGACGGAGCCGAGCAGGCTAAACACGAGGATTGCCGGGCGCGCGCCGTGGCGCCGTGATACCCAGCGGATGCCGAGGAGAAAGCCGATGGCGAGGAGCAGGACGCCAATCAGCGCCGTGGCACCCTCTCCGTTCCCCCAGAGTGCGGAGACCAAGCCCGCGAGCAGGGCCACGGTGCAGAAGGCGAGGAGGGCAAGGACCAGGCGGTGGAGAACGCGCCCGCGCCAGACGAGCTCGGGATCCGCCGAAGCTTGGCTGGTCTCCCCAGAGCTCGAGACCACCAGCTGCTGCAACCAACCTCTCATGACTCGCTTCGGCCTATCCCGAGGATCCCCTGGCGAGGGGACGTTTGGCGAGACAACGTTCCATCGCTCCCCACCTACGCCCGTCCTCACGCAAGCCTAGCCGATGAGAGACACCCGCGAAACGGGCTCGCTGCCCCTCTAGAGCACCGATCAGGTTGCCGACAGCGCCGGCAGCGGCAAGAAAGCGCCTGTGCGAAGCGGGGACGCTTCTCCAGCGCTGCCCGTGGCGAGATCTGCCGCCGGTTCGGTGCTCTAGGTAGTCCCGTCCGTCCCGCGGTGGGACCTCGCGGCCAACGTCAGGTCGGCGACGAGACGACGGAGCTCCTGCCGCTCGAAGGGCTTCTCGAGACGCCGGTTCTCCGTCTTCGCCAGGTATTCGAGGGCGCTCGGCGTGAAGGCACCCCCGGTCATGAACACGAGCCGGTCCGCCAGGCCCGGCTCGAGCTTCACGATCCAGGAGTGAAGGTCCATCCCCGAGCACCCGGGCATCATGAGATCACAGAAGATCACGTCGAATCGGCGGTCCTGCTCGAGTAGTTCCTGCGCTTCATCGCCCGAGGCGACCGCCACGACGTCGTGTTCGTTGCCAAACAGCCGGAGGAAGATACCGCGAATCCCGGCCTCGTCGTCGACCACCAGGATGCGCCCGCGGGGCGCGGCCGTCGATGACGGCGAGACCCTGCGCGCCGGCTCCGCGCGGGTGTCGTCCGCGGTCGCGAGCGAAGCACCACGGTGCTGGGTCGCGCACGGCAGCTTGACCCAGAATCGGGTGGGCCGACCTGGCTCGCTCGAGAACCCGATCCGACCGCCGAAGCCATCCATGATGTTACGACAGATGGCGAGGCCGAGGCCGGTGCCGACACCGACGCCCTTGGTAGTGAAGAAGGGCTCGAACAGCCGATCCTGGAGGTGGACCGGAACACCTCGGCCCGTATCGCTGACCTCCGCACAGACCCAGTCCCCGTCCCGCCAGGTTCGCACCCTGATCTCGTTCCCTTGGACGTCTCCTTCGTCGATCGCCTGCGCAGCGTTGAGCGCAAGGTTGAGGAAGACCTGCGCGAGCTTGCCGTCGACGGCGAGCACCTTGGGCACCGGCGCGAGATCCTTGACCAAGCGCGCCCGGTACTTGATCGTGTTGCCCGCCATGCGCAACGCGGTCTCGATACTGTCGTTGAGATCGACGGGTGCAACGACCGCGCCGTCGGCACGAGAGAAGGTGGCGAGCCCTCGGGCGATCTCCCGGATGCGGTGCGCGCCATCGACGACCGAACCGAGGCTCTCCAAAACGTCGTCGAGTCTCGGGCGTTCCGGGGAAGGCGGTTCCATTCGTCGTCCCGCCGGGATTGCCTCGGTTCCCGTCCGACCGGTGCTGGCGCCGGACCATCCGCGCAGATCCTCGAGGAGCCTCGGGAGATCCTCGGCCAGATCCTCCGCGCTGCAGAGCATGTACGCGAGAGGGTTGTTGATCTCGTGAGCCACCGCGGCAGCCATCATGCCCATGCTGATCAGACGATCCGACTGGGCCAGGCTCGCCTGGAGGTCACGGCGTGCCATCTCGGCCTGCTTGCGCTCGGTGATGTCGATCGTGTACCCGGCGAGGAGCATCTTCTCGCCAAAGGCGATGGGAAACTTTATGGTCGTGTAGTGACGATCGCCGAGATCCTCGTCGAGCTGGAGCACTTCGCCGTTCGCCACCACCTCCCAGTCATCGGCGCTGATCTTGGCCGCGAACTCCGGAGGGAACAGCTCCGGCATCGTCTTGCCCGCCATCTGCGACCCAGGCAGCCCGATCATGTCCTGGAAGCTCTCGCTCGCCACCAGAACTCGACTCTCGTGGGGGGTCACGTCCTTGATGAATGCGTAGACGGGCGAGTGCTTCACGAACGCCGAAAGGAGCGCGTTGCTCTGGCTAACGACGTCCTCCGCTCGCTTCCGCTCCGCTATGTCCCAGGCGAGATCGGCGAGGAAGGACACCGCTTCGACGTCGCCCTCCGTGTACTCGGTCGCCTTGTTGCCGACGCCGAGGACGGCGACGACCCGCTCCGAACGAAGGACGGGCACGATGAGCTCGCGAACCAACGGGGTGTGTCCCTCGGGCAGCCCCCTCCAGTGCGGGAGGGAGGCGCAGTCGTTGTGCACGACAGGCCGCCGCTGGCGGACGCAGTCCGCCCACACTCCCGCCGTCTCGATGGGGTAGTGCAGTCCTTCCTTGTCGGTTCGACGGAAGTGGGCAACCGTACTCGTCGACCAGGCTTGCAGCGAGATGGTCTGCTCTCCGTCTTCGACGAAATGGAGGAAGCCCGCGTGGCTTTCCGTGAGCCGCTCTACTTCGTCCAGGGTTCGCTGCAGCAGCTCGTGGAGCGAGTGCGCCCCGGCGAACTCATGCAGGCGGAGGCGCAGTCTGGTAAGCTCGGCGCCGCGCCTCTCTTCGGTGACGTCGTGGCAGATCCCCTCGATGGCCACGAGTCGGGTGTCCTCGAAGACGGGGTGCTGGGTGACCTCGATCGTCCGCTTGGTGCCCTCCGAACGAGCCACGACCATCTCCACGATTTCGGGGGGCTCTCCCGGGGAATGCACGTCGTCGCCGGCTTCCGTGGGTCGAATCGACGAGAGGTCCAGGCCGAGCTCACGCCAGTCGTGCCCCACGACCTCCTCGGGGCTCCTCCCGATGAGGGCCCGGATGCTCGGGCTCGCGTAGCTGACTTCGCCATCCAGCTTCCGGGAGAACACCGCGTACCGACTCCCGAGCCCCTCGATGAGGCGACGGTACTTTGCCTCCGACTGCTCCAGCCGCGCCTGGTCCCTGCGCTGCTCGGTGACGTCGTGGGCAATGGACAGCGCACCGACCACCGCTCCGGCCTCGTCCTTCAGCACGCGGCACCACCACGCGAGCAGGCGCTTCTCCCCGTCGCGACGCCGCTGCCAGCTCTCGACGTAGTAGGTCTGCTCGTCACCGTCGAACAGGGGACCCACGTGATCGTAGGTGGCCTGCGCACCTTCGAAGAAATCCCTCGCCTCCTTGCCCAAGACGTCGTTGCCGAAAAACTCTCGGCCGGCGTCGTTGGTCCAGGTGTAGATTCTGCGCGCGTCCACCTCCATGATGATGTCCGGCAGGGCAGCGAGCAGGGACTCGTAGCGCTGCAGCAACGAAACCCTGGCGTGTTCGGCGGCGCGCGCCGCGCTTCGGTCCCGAATCAGCAGGACGAGACCGGCGACGATCCCCTGTTCGTCACGGATGGACGCGGTCGAGCCCGCGATGGATCGCTCCTGCCCATCGCGAGCAACCAGGAGGCCTGGCTGGAGCGCCATTGGCCCCTGGCCCGCCTCGGGGGGCATCCGCGCGAAGGGACTGACCAGCGGCGCGCGCGTCCCCTCGCCGACGACGCGAAAAATCTCGTCGAGGGGCCGGCCGCGAGCCTCGGCGGCGGTCCATCCGGTCAGCGCTTCCGCGGCCGGATTCATGAACTCGACGAAGCCTCGTACGTCGGTCGAGATCACCGCGTCCCCGATGCTGCGCAGGATCGCGGCGAACAGCCCCCCCTGGGCGGTCACGACCGTCGGTGTTGCCTCCCGCATGGGTCCCTCCGCGGCCAATGGTGACGGATCCTTGCCCGAAAAGCGATCCGAGCGGAGAGCCCGGACGATCCGACGGCGCTCGGGACGCCGTCCACGGGTCGTCAGCGGCACGCCGTGGCGGTCCTCTCCCTACCGAGAGGTCGACCGAGCAAGGATCGGTGACCGAGACGGTCTGCTGCCGACCCCAAAACCCAGCTGCCCGACCCGGCAGAGCCCTACCGATCCTGCAGAGAGGGCGTCACTCGTGGGGTGACCAACCTTCCTTGGCCCCTTGGCTAGAACGGGTACTCCGTCACCAGGCCGGGGGCGGTCTTGGCAGGCGCGGACGGTGCCGCCGCCGGGCTCCTTCGCGCAGAATCGACCATGAGCGTTGGCTTCGGCGGCAGGCTGGACCCTGTTGGCCGCGGGTCCGTCCTGGCAGTGGCGGCCGTCGCTACCTCCGCGGTCGGTGATGGGGAGCTCGCTGCACGGGCGGCGAGCGGCGGACGTTCGCCGCTCGCGCTGGCGTCGCCCTTCACGAGCGGCACGACGACCCCGCGGTCGCGGTCGGGCGTAACGGTGAGGGTGACCGGCGCGAACCCCGCGGCGAGGACGTCGACGGCAACGGGCCTCGTGCCACGCGGAACACCGCGCCGCGCCGGACGATCGGCCACGAGCTCTCCCCCAACCAGAATGCGTGCGGGTACGGGCGGCTGGAGCTGTACGTCGATCTGCACTAGATCCGGAGGGGACGGTGGGGTAGCCGCGGGCTCCACGGCGACCGGGGGCGCCTCCACCACGACGTCGCCACCCATCAGCGCGATGGCCGTGACGATGCCGAACACCAGGAGCAGCCCGGCGACGGCCAACGGAGTCATCCGCTGGCGCCAAGCCCGCGGGAGCGCCACGGGAGCCGGCACGAGGACGGCATCGTCGGTCTGGCGGTCGTCCAGCGCGCGGAGCTCAGCGACGGCTTGCGCGAGCTCCCGACGCTCCTCGACGAAGAGGGTATCGAGGATCTCGGCGAGACGCTCGCGCTGATCGTTACGTCCGCTCGCCTGGACGACACCGTCGAGGTCGCGAGCGAGCTCGGCCGCGGACTCCTGACGAGCATCGGGGTCCACCGCGAGCGCTCGCGAGAGGACGGGCGCAAGCCCGGTGGGTGGATGGCGGCGCTCGGCGAAGAGCTCCGCGGGAGCTCCCCGGAGGACCCTCCCGAGCGTGTCAGCCTCATCCACCCCGTCGAACAGGGGACGGCCGTGCACCCCCTCGCCGAGGGTGGCGCCGAGCGCGAAGACGTCCACTCGGTGGTCGAGCGCGCGCCCCAGCGCCTGCTCGGGCGCCATGTACCGGTACTTGCCCTTGATGTGCCCGAGGGCCGTGGTGGTCATTCGACCGACGGCACGCGCGATGCCGAAGTCGATCACCTTGACGTGCCCCTCGTAGGTGACAAACACGTTCTCGGGGCTCACGTCGCGATGCACGAGGGCGACCGGAGCGCCCTGGTCATCCGCGAGCTGGTGCGCGTGATGCAGCGCCTCGGCCACCCGCGCGCCGATGAAGGCGAGGACGTCCGGGGGCAGGGCGCCACCCCGCGTGGAAAGAGCCCGATAGAGGTGCGACAGCGGCTGTCCGTCGAGATACTCCATGGCGATGAACAGCACGTCGCCTTCCCGCCCGAGCTCGTAGACGTGCACCACGTTCGGGTGCGCGAGGCGCGCGGCGAGCCTGGCCTCGTCGAGGAACATGGCAACGAATTCGGGCTCGTCCGCGAGGTGCTCGTGGATCACCTTGACCGCGGCGATGCGCTCGAACTGGTGCGGCCCGCTGAAGCGGGCAAGGTAGACGGTCGCGGCACCGCCGGCCCCCAGGCGGGCACCGAGGCGAAACCGGCCCACCCGTGTGCCCGAGAGGCGGCCTCGTCGCCTGAGCCCAGCCGCGCCAGCCGTGGATCGAACGGGGGACTCCCGGTCCTCGCTGGCCAGCTCCCGCCAGACACGCGCGCTCACTGCACCTCCGTCGTCACGCAGACATCGTCGATGTACGCGACCAGTTGAGCGGGGAACGACAACACGATGCGCGCGGTCGCTGCCCCTTCCGGGACCGGCGAAGGATGGAACGCTACACTCCTGAATCCAACGCTCTGCTCGAACTCGACCGCCGACGGAGCGCCTCCGATCAGCACATCGCCGGCGTCTCGGAACTCGAGCCAGGCTTCCGAAGCGAGACCGGTGGTCCTCGACGAAACCGACGACGCGAAGGCGCCGCCAAGCGCCGTCTCCGGGGGCGGGAGGCCCTGGAGCTCGGCCACGACCAGTAGACGGAAGTTCGGGAAGACACCGGCATCGACCGCTGATGTGTCTACCGCGAGCGCGTGGCTTCCCGAGGTCGTCCGGTCCGATTGCACCACCGCCGTACCGCCTTCACCATCCAGGCGTTCGAGGACCCACCGCTTGTTGCCAAAGACCACCCCGCCGTCGAAGTAGCCGTTCTTCAGGAGAGTCCCGGAGCAGCCGTCGTACGGGTCGACGTACTGCGCGCCCTCCGCGCCGCCGCCGTTCGTGCCGCCCGATACTGCACCCCCGGCGCCGTCCGTTCCCGCGCCCCCATTGGCCACGCCGCCCTGCTCCGCGCCACCTCCAGCGCCGCCGGCCCGACCCATCCACGCTGCCCCCACGCCACCACCGACAGTGCCGGCGTCGCCCGGCGCCGCGCCCGCTGCGCCACCTCCAGCGCGGCCGGCGTCGCCCATCCACACGGCACCCGCGCCACTACCCGTGCCGCCGCTGCCATCATCTGCGGCACCACCGCCGGCGAGACCCAACGCAGCGACAGCACCGCCCGCCTCCTCGACGCCACCAGTGGTCGGGTCGGACGGGGCGCCGCCGCCGGACGGGGACGGCGCGCCACCGGCGCCCCCCCTTGCCGAACTGGGGTGGACGACATCCCTCACTCCCTCCCAGTCGTAGCTGCAAGCCACCACCGTGAGCAGCGTCAGCGCGGATGCCCAAGCTCTTCTGCACGACTCGACGCGCATCGCCTCTCTCATACCACTGGATCTTGCCACCGTCGGGCCCGTCGAGCTGCCGATTCCTGGTACGCGGACGACCCGAGCACCGATCGGGTTGCCGAAGGCGACGGCGCCGCGGATCACCTACCCCTGGCCAGGTAACCAACGGTGCCAGTGGTTGCCAGCGGCGAGGTTTCGTTTCCAGCAGCGCCGCTGGCGAGATCTGCTGCCGGTTCGGCAGCTCCAGGCTGTTGATCCGTCGCAGCGATCGACCTGATCACTGGTCTAGAATCGCCCCATCACGGCCGCCATCCCTGGCGAGATCAGGAGGCTCATCCGCTGCGTCCGCGCGCGTGGACGCAGCGAGACCACGACGAGGACACCGGTAGTCAAGGCTACTACACCGGTGAGCCCGAGGAGTACATTGGTGCGAAGCTCCCGCCGTTCGCCATCTTCGACGCGGTCCTGACGTTCGGCCTCGGTGAGACCCGATACGTCCCCCTCGAACTCGCGAAAAGCTCGCCGGGTGTCGAGGCCGCTCGCCAGCGAGGCCACCCCCAACCCCGCGGTGGCCCCACCGGAGACCAGGACCCAAGATCGGAGCGGCGAGCGCGGACGTGGAGCGGCCGCTCGGACCTCCGGCTCGGCGGTAACGACAGCAGGGGGACGGGGGGTGGGTGAAGCTGGCGCCGGAGGAGGGTGCCGGGGCGCGGTGATCGCCAAGCGGAGACGCTCCCCTGGCACCACCACCGCCTCCCGCTCCGAGACGATCTCCCCGTCGATCTCGACCCGGATCCGGTGCGCTCCGGGGTTCACCCTCGCCGACGGCGGATCGCCGTCGGCCCGCTCGCCGTCCACGGTGAGCACAGCCTCCGAATCCTCCACCGTGATCAGGGCAACCTTGGCCTCGACCTGGTCCCGGAGGGCGCTGACTTCGGGGAGCATGCCGTCCGGTGTCGCCGGATCGGCGTACACCTCGCGGACGTGCGCGGCGGCTTCGAGGAAGAACCCGAGCTTCGCCTCGGCGAGCGCCACGTTGTAGAGCACGACCGGATGCGCCTTCAGCGACTGGGCAGAGCGAAAGTGACGGAGCGCGAGCTCGTAGTCCTCCGCCTCGTACGCCATGACGCCCGCGGCGAAGGCTGCCCTTCCGCACTCCGCTGGCGTCCCCGCGCAGGCCGGGGCGGCTGGTTCGCCGTTCGGCTCCGCGCCCACGGCGCTCGCCATGAGGGTGACCGCACCGAGGAGGCACGGCATCAGCACCTTTCGCCACGAGCTCACCGAGCGTGGCTTATTCCCCAGGACAGCGGTTACCAAGGCCTCGGCGCGCACGACGAACACCATCTTCGGGGATCCGGCCCCGCCGCGTGAGAAAAAAATAGCGGGACCCCGCGCGCCGTACCGCGTCGAGGTCCGGACAGGCGAATCCGGCAAGAGCCCCTCGACGCCACCCGGTTCCTGGTGCTAAAGCCCGCGCGTCCAAGGCGGCAACCGTGTCCACCCCCGCCGGTGTCTCGCGATCCGCCGCCGGTCTCTCCGTCGCCCCGTGGCGCGGGACCCGGCAAGCCACGCGGCCTTGCGCACCATTGCGCGGGCGGGCGGACGAACCCTGATCTCACACTGATTCCTGCCGAATCCGGGTCCATGCGACCACGATACGTCATAATGGTGGGTGGCGGCCCGCTCACCATCGGGAGACTGGACCGCCGGTCGCGCGTCCATGACCGCGCTCCTGCCCCGTCGAGGCGCGCATTGGACGGGGATGCCGTCGGTGGCACGGCGATGGCGGTGGCACCGTGAAGCTCAACCAAGGCGAGGCCGCCAATCTGGTCGGCGTCTCGGAAGGAGCCATCATCCGACTCGCCAAGGACGGCGCCATCCCCTGCCAGCGTCTGGAGGGTGAATACTGGTTCCACCGCGCCGAGCTCCTGGAGTGGGCCACCGCGCGCGGGTTCGCCGTGGCCACCGACGCCTTCTCGGCGTCCCGCCGCGCCAACGACCTGCCCCTCCCGCGGTTCGCGCACGCGCTCCAGATCGGAGGGATCCACCACGGCATCACTGCGCGCAACCGTGACGAGGCGTTGCGCGCGGTGGTCGATTGCCTTCCGGTGGAGGACGAGAGCGAACGCGAGCTCCTGCTTGCCGTGATGGCCGCCCGGGAGGCGATGGGCTCGACGGGCATCGGGGACGGGATTGCCATCCCGCACGCCCGCGCCCCTGTCCTGCTCGAGACCCGTAACCCTTCGATCGTGCTCTGTTTCCTCGAGCAGCCGGTCTCGTTCGGCGCCGTCGACGGACGCCCCGTACACACGCTCTTCTCGATGGTCACCCACACCGTCCGCTCACACCTCCACCTGCTCGCTCGCCTCGCTGCGTCCCTGCGAGACCCGGACTTTCGCCGCACCGTCCTCGAGCGAGCGCCCGCTCCCCGGATCCTGGCCGAGGCGACGCGCGTGGAGCTCCAGCTCGGCCATCCGGGACCGGAGGAGCGATGAGCGCACCGTGCGGCTGTACAAGCCTCCCCGTCCGAGGACGAGCGTGAACGAGCTCTTGGTACTCTGTGCGATCGGGATCGTGGCCACGAGCGGGCTCGGCGCGCTCCCGTTCGGGACGCGTTCGGTGACGGGTGACCGGATCTTCGCGGCGTGGTTCGGGGCCGGGGCGGGGCTCGGCGCCGTCGCAGCAGGACGCGCCCTCGCGGGTGTCCCGGCCACCCCGATATCCCTACCCTGGCAGGTGCCGGGCGGTGAGCTCGCGATCGCGCTCGATGCGCTGTCGGCGGTGTTCTTGCTCCAGATCTGCCTGGTGGGGAGCCTCGGCACGGTCTTCGGCCTCGCCTACTGGTCCGCGCGGGAGCATCCGGAGTCGGCGGCCCAGCTCCGCGTCTTCTATGGGCTCCTGGTCGCGGGGATCGCGCTCCTCCTCGTCGCCAAGAACGCGGTCCTGTTCCTCGTCGGCTGGGAGATCATGGCCCTCGCCGCGTTCTTCGCCATCACCACCGACGACACCGACGCCGAGGTCCGCGCGAGTGGGTACGTCTACCTCGTCGCCACGCGCGTCGGCTCGCTCTTCCTCATCGCGACGTTCGCGGTGCTCCGCTCGTTGACGGGGTCGTTCTCACTCGCCATCACTGGACTCTCGGGAGACACGGCGGCGGGAACCGCGATCTTCGCGTGCGGACTCGTCGGGTTCGGAATGAAAGCCGGGATGATGCCCCTCCATGTCTGGCTCCCTGGCGCGCACGCCAACGCGCCGAGCCACGTCTCGGCCCTGATGAGCGGCGTGCTGATCAAGATGGGCATCTACGGCCTCTTCCGGATCACGGGCTGGTTCTCGACCGTGCCGCTCGCCTGGGGGCTCGCGCTGTTCGCGCTCGGTGCGTTGTCCGCGGTCCTCGGCGTCGCCTTCGCGCTCGGACAGCACGATCTCAAGCGCCTCCTCGCGTACCACAGCGTCGAGAACATCGGGATCATCGGGATGGGGCTCGGGATCGCCCTCATTGGGCGTTCGCTCCAGCAGCCGACGCTGGTCGCCCTAGGGTTCGCTGGTTCACTGCTCCACGTGTTCAACCACGGCCTCTTCAAATCGCTCCTCTTCTTCGCCGCCGGTGCCACCATCCGCGCGACCCACACCCGCGAGATCGATCGCCTCGGCGGACTCATCCGGCAAATGCCACGAACCGCCGTCGCCTTCCTCGTGGGGGCGGTGGCGATCTCGGGGCTCCCGCCGCTCAACGGCTTCGTGAGCGAGCTCTTCCTCTATCTCGCGATGTTCCGCTCCCAAACGCTCGATCTCGGCGCCGCCGGGCTCTTCGTCGCGCTCGGCGCCCCGGTGCTCGCCCTGGTCGGCGCGCTCGCCGTTGCCTGCTTCGCAAAGGTCTTCGGCATCGTGTTCTTGGGGCTCCCACGCGCCCCCCAACCCGCGAACCTTCGCGACGCGCCCCCGGCGATGCTGGCGCCGATGGTGGTGCTCGGGCTAGCCTGCGTCGCGATCGGCGTCGTACCGAGTTGGGTCGGCCCGCTGCTCGAGCGGAGCCTCGCCGCGTGGACGGGGGAGCCCACGTCACTCGTGGGGCTAGCCCCGCTCTCGACCCTCTCGTGGCTGAATGCCCTACTGCTCGCCAGCCTCCTGGTCTTCGGTTTCGCCCTCGTGTCGGCGACCGCGAGGAAGGCCGACCGCCAACCAACCTGGGACTGCGGCTACGCAGCGCCGACGCCCCGCATGCAGTACACGGCGTCCTCCTTCGCGGACGGCCTCGTCGAGCTCTTCTCCCACGTACTCCGCCCGGAACGCCACACGGCCCTCATCGACGGCCCGTTCCCGCGGCCGAGCTCCTTCTCGAGCCACGTCCCCGATCTCGTGCTCGACCGGATCCTGACCCCCGTGGCCGCGCGCCTGGCGCGCGGCGCCACGTGGTTCCGCTGGATCCAGCGGGGAACCGTGCACCTCTATCTGCTCTACCTGCTCGTCACGTTGATCCTCATGTTCGTCGTGTGGCGCTAGGAGGCGCCATCCCTTGCCCGTCCACCAGGTCGTCCTCCACCTTCTCTGCCTGCTGACGCTGCCGCCGCTTCTGGTCGGCATCATCGTCAAGGTCAAGGCGCTCTTCGCGGGACGCGTCGGGGCGCCGCTCCTCCAGCCGTACCTCGACCTGTTCCGCCTCTACCGGAAGGGCACCGTCCTCAGCAGGACCTCGACATGGCTCTTCGTCGCCAGCCCCGTGGTGGCGATCGTGACCATGCTGCTCGCGGGTCTCCTCGTGCCCTTCGGGTACCCGAGCGCGCCCCTCGCCTTCACCGGGGACTTGGTGCTCTTCGCCTACCTCCTCGGGCTCGCGCGGTTCTTCACCCTGCTCGCGGCCCTCGACACGGGATCGGCCTTCGAAGGGATGGGTGCCGCCCGAGAAGCCACCTGGGCCTCGCTCGCCGAGCCGGCGCTCTTCCTTGGCCTGCTCGCGCTCGTGCGGCGCTCCGGCTCGATGTCCCTGTCCACCGTGCTCGACGTGTCGCTGGATCGTGGCTGGGGCGAGAGCTCCGCGGTGCTCTTGCTGGTCTTCGTCAGCCTCTTCGTGGTGTTCCTGGCGGAGAACTGCCGCATCCCGTTCGATGATCCGAACACCCACCTCGAGCTTACGATGATCCACGAGGCGATGGTGCTCGATCACAGCGGTCCCGCCCTCGGTCTCATCCTCCAGGGCGCGGCCACCAAGCTCTTCGTCCTCGGCGCCCTGGTCGTGCACACCATCCTGCCCATGAGTCGGGGCTCGAGCGTCGTTGGCTGGGCGAGCTTCCTCGGGGCGATGATCGGGCTGGCCGTGGCGGTCGGCGTCATCGAATCGACCATGGCCCGCGTCCGCATGAAACGCGTCGCTAGCCTGCTCATCGCCGCATGCGTACTCGCCGGCTTCGGCGTGATCCTGACCGCGAGGTAGTCGTGACCGCCCTCGTCGATAGTCTCCTCATCCTCGTCCTACTCCTGAACTTCTTCTCGCTGGGAACGACCCGCGTGAAGGCGCTGATCAACGGCTCGGCCGCGCAAGGGGTGGTGATCGGCTTCGTGGCCCTGTTCTCGCAAGGCGAGCTCACCGTCGAGACGGCGGTGGTGGCGGTGAGCGCAGTGACGCTCAAGGGGATCGTCATCCCTCGCCTGCTGCTGCGCGCCCTTCGCGACGTGCGCATTCGGCAGAACATCGAGCCCTTCATCGACTACGTCCCCTCCTTGCTCATGGGCGCGGTGGGTAGCGGCCTCGCGATCCTCTTCGCGAACACCCTCCCGCTCGCCCCGGAGCACGAGGGCGCGCTCCTCGTCCCCACCTCACTCTCGACCGTGCTCACCGGATTCCTCCTCCTTACCACGCGGCGGAAGGCGATCAGCCAAGTCATCGGCTACCTCGTGCTGGAAAACGGGGTGTTCATCCTGGGCCTCACGCTGGTCGGCGCCATGCCGTTCCTGGTCGAGCTCGGCGTCCTTCTGGATCTGCTCGTCGGAATCTTCGTCATGGGCATCATGGTCAACCACATCGGCCGCGAGTTCTCGTCGCTCGACACCTCCCGCCTCGCTCAGCTCAAGGAGGAGTAGGCGGTGGCCCTGGCGCTAGTCCTCGTTCCGTGGTGCTTCGCGGCGGTGATCTTCGCGATCCGAGGGCAGCGTGCCCGCCCCTACCTCGTGGCCGCCGGAACATTGGTGCAGGCGATCCTGGTCCTGATTGCGCTGTTCCTGCCGGAGGTCACCGCGATCGAGGGATGGCTCCGTCTCGACGCCCTCGGCCGGCTCGTCCTCGGCACGACCACGGTGCTCCTTCTGGCAACCGCCGTATACCTTCCCGCCTACCTCGAGCAGCACCCCACCAAGTCGAACCGCGGTTTCTGCACCTGCATGATGGCGTTCGCCGGGGTCGTCGGCCTGATGACGCAGGCGTACCACCTGGGGCTGCTCTGGGTCGGGCTCGAGGCGAGCACCCTGGCGGTCGCGCCGCTCATCTACTTTCACCGCACGCCACGCTCCCTGGAGGCGGTGTGGAAGTACCTGCTCATCGGCTCGGTGGGGATCGCGCTGGCCCTGTTCGGTTCCTTTTTGCTTGGCTATGCGGTGCTCCACGGGGGCGGGCATCCCTCGCTCCTGCTCCCGGACCTCGTCGCGAGCGCGCCGAGGATGTCACGTCCCTGGCTGCATGCCGCGCTGCTCGTGTTGCTCGTCGGCTATGGCACCAAGATGGGGCTTGCCCCGATGCACACGTGGAAGCCGGACGCCTACGGCGAGGCACCCGGCGTGGCCGGCGCGCTGCTCGCGGGGGCCGTGACCAACTGTGCGTTCCTGGCGGTGCTACGGGTCCATCGCGTCGCGGTCGCCGCGGGCGAGGCCGATTTCGCCCGTCGACCGCTGCTCGCGCTCGGCCTCCTTTCCATGCTCGTCGCTGGCATCTTCACGGTGCGCCAGAAGGACTACAAGCGCCTGCTCGCCTACTCGAGTGTCGAGCACATGGGGATCCTGGCCATCGGGATCGGCATCGGAGGTGGGGCCGTATTCGGGGCGCTGCTCCACATGGTGAACAACGCCCTCGCCAAGGGGACGCTGTTCCTCACGGCCGGAAACCTGCACCGAGCCTTCGGCAGCAAGTCAACCGACCAGGTGAGGGGGGCCATCCGGCGGGTTCCGGCCTCTGCAGCGCTGCTCCTGGCCGGATTCTTCGCGATCACGGGGTCACCTCCGTTCGGACCGTTCCTGAGTGAGCTCACCATAGTCGGCGCTGCGATCGACCGCGGACACATCCTGGTGGCGGGCACCTTCCTCGCCCTCCTCGCCGCCGTGTTCGTCGGCATGGGGGCCACGATGCTCGCCGTCGTGCAGGGCAACGCGGATGGGACCGACTCGACCCCGCCTGTCCGCGAACCGGTGGCGCTGGTGGCCCCCGCCGCCTGCCTTCTCTGCCTCGTGCTCCTCCTCGGGCTCCACGTCCCCGAGCCCCTCGCCGCACTGCTTCGAGAGGCCGCCGCCGAGCTGGATGCGCCATGACCCGCAGCGACGAGCAAGATCCCGGCCGAGACGGCAACGATCCGGGCGCCCTCGGCGGCGAAGGACGCGTCGATCCCCGGGCGCATGAGCCGGGACCCGCGCTCGCCGCGTTCCGCAACGGGCGGTCGCTGGCGCTCGAGGAGATCCCGGTGCTCTCGCTCGAAGAGCTCCGCAATGCCGTGATCCAGGCGCCGAACGGCCATGGCCGAGTGTCAGCGCTCTTCGCTGTACCCGCGGCCGATGGGTTCACGCTCTATGCCGTGTTGTCCTGCGAGGCCGATGGCCTGATCCGCGTGGGGCGCGCCGCGCTCGCCGAGCCGAGCTTTCCGTCGATGACCCCAGAATGCCCGCAGGTGCACCTCTTCGAGCGGGTGCTCGCCGAGCGCTGGGGCCTCGTGCCCGAGCAACACCCCTGGCTGAAGCCCGTCCGCTTCGCTCCGCCTTGGAGCCGAGAGCCAGACCTCGACCCCCCTCTCTCCGCCGAGCGCTCCGCCATCGCCCTCGAGCATCCATATCGCATCGACGGCTCCTCCGTGCACGAGGTCGCCGTCGGCCCCGTCCACGCCGGAGTGATCGAACCCGGGCATTTTCGCTTCCAGTGCCACGGAGAGCTGGTAATGCACCTCGAGATCAGCCTCGGCTACCAGCACCGCGGGATCGACCGCGCGCTCGCCGGCGGTCCGGCGCCACGCACCATCCCCTACGTGGAAACCCTCGCGGGGGACACGACGATCGGACACACCCTCGCCCATTGCGAGCTCGTCGAGGCGCTCTCGGCGACCCGGGTGCCGCCGCGGGCGCTCTCGATTCGGGCGATCGCGCTCGAGCTCGAGCGGCTCGCCAACCACGTGGGTGATCTCGGCGCGCTCGCCGGCGATGTGGGCTACCTGCCAACGGCGTCCTTCTGCGGCCGCCTACGCGGCGATCTCCTCAACCTCTCGGCGGCCCTCTGTGGCAGCCGGTTCGGGCGTGGGCTGGTCCGTCCCGGAGGGGTCGCCTTCGACCTCGAGCCGGAGCGCGTCGAGCGGATCGCCAAGGGCCTCGAGGCGACGCTCGGCGACGTCGGGAGCGCGGTGACCCTGCTCTGGGAGAGCCCCTCGGTGATGGAGCGCTTCGAGAACACCGGCGTCCTGACGCCCGACACCGCCGACGCGCTCGGCCTCGTGGGAGTCGTGGCCCGAGCCGCTGGCCTCGACCGCGACGTGCGCCACGACTTCCCCGCCGGGATGTACCGCCTCGCACAGATCCCGACCTCGGTGGCCCGCACCGGCGACGTGTTCGCCCGGGCCTATGTCCGCTGGCTCGAGGTTCAGCGTTCGGGAAGGTTCCTCCACGAGCAACTCCGTGCACTCCCTGCCGGCCCCGTTCGACGGCCCGCCGCCGAGCTTCGTCCGGGCCGCCTCGCCGTCTCGCTCGTCGAGGGTTGGCGCGGCGAGATCTGCCACGTCGCCATCACCGACGCCCAGGGCCGCTTCGC
Source organism: Polyangiaceae bacterium (assembly GCA_016933275.1). Classification (GTDB taxonomy): domain Bacteria; phylum Myxococcota_A; class Polyangia; order Polyangiales; family Polyangiaceae; genus JAFGBI01. The sequence goes on from JAFGBI010000225.1 coordinate 155,552, forward strand.
CGCCTACGAGGTCGTCGACCCCTCCTTCCACAATTGGACGGGCCTCGCCCTCGCCCTCCGCGACCAGGCTATCTCCGATTTCCCTCTCTGCAACAAGAGCTTCAACCTCTCGTACTGCGGCCACGACCTCTGAGGGACGAACGTGTTCAAAGAGCTCTTCGCCCGCGCCCGTCAGGGCCACCACACCATCCCCTACCCGCGGTCGCTCCCGGTCCTCCCCGACCGCCTCCGCGCCGCCCCAGAGCTCGACCCCGCGCGCTGTCCGGCGGACTGCCGCGCCTGCGTCGAGACCTGCCCGACCGCCGCCATCCTGCGCGACGCCACCGGCCCCATCCTCGATCTTGGCCGATGCCTCTTCTGCGGTGACTGCGCCGCCGCCTGCCCCGCAAACGCCCTGCGCTTCACTCCCGACCACCGCCTCGCCACCCGCAGTCGCGAGGCCCTGGTCCTCCGTGACCGCCAGCACCGCGGTGATCTCCGCCTCGAAGCGGCCCGTCGCAGGCTCTTCGGCCGCTCGCTGAAGCTCCGCCAAGTGAGCGCCGCCGGCTGCAACGCTTGCGAGGCGGACCTCAACGTCCTGACCACTATCGGCTTCGACCTCGGCCGCTTCGGGATCCAGTTCGTCGCCTCGCCGCGCCACGCAGACGGCATCGTCGTCACCGGGCCGGTGTCCGAGAACATGAAGCTTGCCCTCGAGAAGACCTACGCTGCCGTCCCTGCCCCGAAGCTCGTCATCGCCGTCGGCGCCTGCGCCATCGCGGGCGGTCCGTTCGCAGGGCACGCCGAGGTCCGCGGTGGCGTATCGGCAGCAATCCCGGTACCGATCGATCTATTCGTCCCCGGTTGCCCGCCGCATCCGATGACGATCCTCGATGGACTGCTCGGACTGCTCGGGAGAGGCCCTCGCTAGCGTTCCCAAGGCGGCGAGCCGGGACCATTCAACCTGGATTTCGCGCCCTCTAGTCCGCCGTGCCGCACTCCTCGCATCTTTCGGTCTTCTCCGCGCCCGTCCTGCTCGAATGAGTGCTGCTAGAGCACCGATCAGGTTGCCAACAGCAACGGCAGCGCTGGAAACGCGTCCGTGCGAAGCGAGGACACTCTTCCAGCGCTGCCTCTGGAGAGGTCTGCTGCCGGTTCGGTGCTCTAGGTTGTTGGTTCGACGCAGCAATCAACCTGATTGCTGCTCTAGTGCACTGCGCCTCCGCCGCTCCCTCGCTGGGCTCGGGCCGTGGTCTTCCGTGGACTCGTGCAGCAGGCTGCACTCGCTCCACTCCGGCTCTGTGCGCGCCGAACGCGGATAAGGCTCGAAATCTGCGTCGGATTCCGGCATGTCCTCCGTCGTCGGCGCGAAACCTAGGTTCAAGAGCCACCGGCCAGCCGCCAGCCATCAGCCATCAGCCATTGGCCAGCCCTCAGCCATCTGCCAGCCAGCCGTCAGTCCTCTGCCAGCCGCCAGCCATCAGCTTCTCCGCGTGCTGCCTCGCTGCTGACCGCTGATCGCTGATGGCCTGGCCTGTCTGGTTCCGGCTCCGCGGGCTTAGGTAGGTGCAACCCCGATGGGCTCCCCGCGGGAGTCGCGAGGGGGAGCCATACTACCGGCAACCCCTCGCAGCCGCTCGGATCTCGCCGTGGAGCAGGAGGGAAGCTCACGTGGCGACGGCTGGCCTTCCGCCCGCGCTACTTTCTCCGAGTCACTCGCCGCCGCGCGACGGCGAACGCCAGCCCCGCCAGGGCGAGGAACCCAGCCCCGGACGATGGCCTCTGACCAGCGGTCCGACAGCCACAGCCTCCCTTCTTGCCATCCTTGCCGTCTTCCCCGTCTTCCCCATCCTGTACCGTGGCGCTCGCGCCGTCCTCGCAAGAAATGGTCTGGGTACCATCTTCGTTGTCGATGACCGTGCAGGAAGACCCGTCCTCGCCGTCGGCGATGGTGACGCTCGTACCATCGGTGCACGAAATGGTCGCCGTCCCATCGTCGTTGTCCGCGACCGTGCAGGGGGAAGTCCCGACGGCGGCGCCCGCGCCGCCGGCTCCGCCGGCACCGCCGTGCAGAACGACCGGCAACGATACGCGGGTGCCATCCTCGCAAGACAGCGTTGCGGTCCCATCGCCGTTGTCGGTGACGGTACAGCTCGTGCCATCGGTGCCGTCGGTCCCGTCCATGCCGTCGGTCCCGTCCATGCCGTCGGTCCCGTTGGCCCCGTCGGCCCCGTCAGCGCCGTCAGCGATCGTCGCCGAGGTGCCGTCCTCGCAGCTGATGGTGGCGGTCCCGTCGTCGTTGTCGCTCACAGAGCAGCTGGTGCCGTCCACGCCATCCGCTCCATCCGAGACGACGACCGAGGTGCCGTCCTCGCAGCTCACGGTGGCGGTCCCATCGCCGTTGTCGCTCACGGTGCAATTGGCGCCATCTGCACCGTCGGAGACGGTGGCCGAGGTGCCGTCGTCACAGCTGATGGTGGCGGTCCCATCGCCGTTGTCGCTCACGGTGCAGCTGGTCCCGTCGAGCCCGTTGGTGCCGTCGATACCCTCGGTGATGACGACCGAGGTGCCGTCGTCGCAGGCGACGGTGGCGGTCCCATCGCCGTTGTCGCTCACGGTGCAGCTCGTGCCATCGAGCCCATTGGTGCCATCAGCGCCGTCGTAGACGGTGGCGGAGGTGCCGTCGTCGCAGCTGATGGTCGCCGAACCATCCCCGTTGTCACTGACGGCGCAGCTCGTCCCGTCGAGCCCGTTGGTGCCATCGAGCCCGTCAGCACCGTCGTAGACGGTGGCGGAGGTCCCGTCCTCGCAGCTGATGGTCGCCGAACCATCCCCGTTGTCGGCGACGGTGCAGCTGGTCCCGTCGAGCCCGTTGGTGCCATCGAGCCCGTCGGTGCCATCGATCCCGTCGGTGCCATCGATCCCGTCGGCGCCATCGTAGACGGTCGCGGAGGTCCCGTCCTCGCAGCTGATGGTCGCCGAGCCATCCCCGTTGTCCGCGACGGTGCAGTTCGTGCCGTCGATCCCGTTCGTGCCGTCGATCCCGTTCGTGCCGTCGATCCCGTTCGTGCCGTCGATCCCGTTCGTGCCG
>JAFGBI010000226.1 GCA_016933275.1 Polyangiaceae bacterium
CAGCGCTGCCTCTGGTGAGGTCTGCTGCCGGTTCGGTGCTCTAGGTTGTTGATTTGACGCAGCAATCAACCTGATTGCTGCTCTAGGGCATGGCCCGTTCGAGCCGCGCTTCGGCGCTGCGGACGACCTCGCCCCAATCGGCGGGGACGGGCGCGGCCAGCGCGACGACCTCCTCGGGCGTTGCCTGACTGCGGATCGCCTGGCGCACGTCCGGGGAACCGGTGAGCAGGTCGAACGCCGGGATCTCGGTCTCGAACTCGTACGGGGTGGCCGAGAAGGCGAAGGAATCCGGCGCCTGGCGGTGGGCCAGCGTGAGGAGACGAAGGTAGGTGGCCACGGGCCGGAACAGCGCGGCGTTGGTCACGTGGAGCATCACCCCGTGGCAGACGCTCCCCTGGTGCTTGTCGAACCACGGTCGATAGCTCACGGGGCGGACCTGGGCGCCCGGTGTGCCGAGCTCGTTCATCGAGGCCGCCAGCTGGTGCCCGTTGATGAAGGGAGCTCCCACGATGCGGAAGGGGACCGTGGTGCCGCGACCCTCGGAGAGGTTCGTTCCCTCGACGAGGCAACCTCCCGGATACACCAGCGCCGTCTCCAGGGTTGGCATGTTGGGCGAAGGCATCACGAAGGGTCGCCCCCAAGCGTCTGCGGTTCGATACCGCTCCCAGCCCTGCACCGGGACGACCGACAACGCACCGTCGGGTCCGAGCGAGAGACCATCGCGGTCGAAGAAATGGGCTACCAGCTCGCCCAGGGTCAGGGCGTGTCGGATGGGCACCGGCTCGAGTCCCACGAACGAGAGGTAGCCGTCACGCTGCGGCTTGCCTTCGGCGGAGCTGGGGTCGCCCGTGACCGGGTTTGGACGGTCGAGGATCACGGTGTGAACCCCGGCCGCCTGTGCGGCCCGAGCGGAGAGCAAGGCGGTCCAGGCGAATGTGTAGTAGCGGCTCCCGACGTCGGCGAGATCGATGAGGAACAGATCCAGATTCGAGAGGTCGCTGGCCGAGGGCGCCAGCGAGCCCTTGGTCTTCCCGTAGAGGCTCACGATGGGAGCCGCGACCTCGCGGGCCTCGTCCACGTCGACGAGCACAGGCTCCTGGGCCTGGGCGATGCCGTTGAGCCCATGTTCGGGCGTGAAGACCGTGACCGGGCTTACCCCAAGCTCCTCTAGCACGGTGAGGGTTGTGCGCGCCCGACGGTCCACCGCCGCGGCATGGGTCAGCACGGCCACCCGTTCGTTCCGGAGGCGTCGCCTCAGGGGGGCCAACTGGCTGCTGAACAACTGGTCGAGTCCGCTGAGCATGGGGGCCTTGGCTAGCAGATCCGCGGTCGGCCGTCGTCAAGCCATCGCGGCCCTCATATCTGCAACGGTTGCAGGGTTTCCCTTGGGTGTCGTATACTTCTTGCACAGTGCGACGCGTCTTGGTGGTGGATGACGAGGAGAATCTGCGCGTGGTGCTACGCACCCTGCTGCGGCGCCATGGCTACGAGGTGGAAACCGCCGCGAGCGGCGAGGAAGCGCTCGCGCTCGTCGATGCCTTCGGTCCCGACTATGTGCTCACCGACGTGCGAATGCCCAGGATGGGCGGGCTCGACCTGCTAGCGACCCTGCGTGCCAAGCACAACGACGCCACCGTCATCGTCATGAGCGCCTATGGCAACCTCGATCTGGCGATCGAGGCGATGAAGGCGGGCGCGTACGACTACGTGCAGAAGCCGTTCAAGGCGGATGAGGTGGTGCTGGCGCTTCGCAAGGCGGAGGAGCGCGAGAGCCTTCGCCGGGAGAACCGCGCACTGAGGGAGGAGATCCGCAAGGAGAATCGGTTCGAGGACATCCTGGCCAAGAGCGCCCAGATGCAGGAGGTGTTCCGCACCATCGCCAAGGTCGCCGACTACAAGACCACCGTGCTCATCACCGGGGAGAGCGGAGTCGGCAAGGAACTCGTGGCACGAGCGTTGCACCGACGCAGCGCCCGCGGTGGTGGGCGTTTCGTGGCGGTCAACTGCGGTGCCATCCCGGAGAACCTTCTGGAGAGCGAGCTCTTCGGGCATCGAAAGGGTGCGTTCACGGACGCGGTTCAGGATCGCCGGGGTCTGTTCGAGGAGGCCTCGGGGGGGTCGCTCTTCCTCGACGAGATTGGCGAGCTCCCGCTCGGGCTACAAGTCAAGCTCCTTCGCGTGCTGGAGGACGAGCGGATCCGCCGTCTCGGCGACGCGCGCGACATCCAGGTCGACGTTCGCATCATCGCGGCCACCCACCGCGACCTGGCCAACGAGACCAAGGCCGGGAGGTTCCGAGAGGATCTCTTCTACCGCCTCAACGTGCTGCCCATCCACGTCCCGCCGCTCCGCGAGCGACGGGAGGACATTCCGCTTCTCGTCGATCATTTCGTGCACCGAAACAACGGGCGTCTCGGCACCGCGATCCGCGGGCTGGACGCCGAGGCCAGGCGGCTGCTCTACGAGTACTCGTGGCCGGGAAACGTGCGGGAGCTCGAGAACACGGTCGAGCGGGCGATGGTCCTGACCGAGGGGGATCTGGTCACTGCCGTGGACCTCCCCGAGCGAGTGCGTGAGGCTCGGGATCCCGTGCAGATGCAGCTTGCGAGCGGCGAGCTCAGCGTCAAGAAGACGAGCCGCATCATCGAGGAGATCCTCATTCGAAGGGCCCTCACCAAGACCAAAGGCAACCGCACGCGGGCCGCCGAGCTCCTCGAGATCAGCCACCGGGCGCTCCTCTACAAGCTGAAGGACTACCAAATCACGGATCTTTGACGACAGGTCGGGGTCGCTTGCCAGGCCGCCGTGGTCGGTACCTTTCGGCGGGCTGCTTAGCGTGACGACTCGAAGTATCCGCTCCCGCGACTGCCTCACCGACCGCAGCTTCCCCTGCGGCCTTCCCGCCGCCACGGCGGTCGGTGCGTCATTGCCGCGCAGGCGGTGCGTCATTGCCGCGCAGGCCCCGTTCGTGCCCCCCTTGCCCCCGTCGTCGCGGCCCCCAACTCGGTGCTATCGCTGGCCACGGCACCGGCAGTCCGGGCCGCGCCGCCACCCACGCTGGGATCCGGACTGCCGCCCATGCCCCCGCGGAGCGGCGGTTCCGACGGCCGGATGGAGACCGCACCATGGCGGTGCTGCGAGCGGCCCCTCTCGGCGGGCGGACGCGACCTGCGGCTCTCGCCCCACTCGAGCGATGCGGGTGTGTTGAGGGTGGAAATTTTCGAGCTCGAGCTTCGGAGAGTGCACCGTGCCTGCCGGCACGGGAGCGGGAGCGCGGGCGGATTTTGGGGGTTTGTCGTTCTTCCAAGGGGTGAGATAGGATGCGCCCATGCGGACGGTATCTCTCCTGGGTTGCGTCGTACTGGTGAGCGCTTGCATGCCGAGCATGAAGCCAGACGAGCCGAAGACGGTGGACGACATCCTCGACGAGCAGGAACGCATCGCCTACGAGAACGAGCAGGACGGCGACCAGGGTGTCGTCGACAGCGACGGGACGCTCGAGATCGACGAGAAGGCGAAGTGGGACGAACGCCAGTCGGAGATCGAGCTCAAGCGAGCGGCGCGCTCCGCGGCGACCTGCCACGGCAGCATCCCCGAAGAGAAGCGGGCGGCCCAACCGAAGGGCGAGGCCACGGTCGAGCTCGTGTTCGCACCGACAGGAAACGTGAGGTCGGCGACCATCAGCTCGCCGTTCGAGGGCACGGACGTTGGCGCTTGCGCGTTGCGGGCCATGAAGGCGGTGATCGTCCCCAACTTCTCGGGACCAGACCATCCGGTGACCTGGAAGGTCGATCTCTCGGGTCAGGTAGAAGAACCGGGAAAGAAGAAGTAACGGACGTCGTCGGTCACCGGGTTCGACCCCGCCCTCCTGCGTTTGCTCGGTGTGCGGTGTTCGGTGGGTTCGAACCTGTCCGCTGCCGAGCGGTGGCTGCCGAGCGGTCAGCGCGTTTGGCGTCCCGACCGGACCGCTCGCATCGGCTCTGCTACAGGAACCACAAGCCGAGCACGAAGAGGGTGGAAGCGAGGCCGACCGCCCCCATCGCCGCGATCTCCCAGGGCCCCGTTCGTGGATCCGTGAACCTGAGCTCGATGGACGCGAAACGACTCGCTTCGCGCTGTCGGGTGCCGGAGAGCGCCTGATTGGCCGCGCGGAGTGCGGGATCGAGGACGGGTTCGCCATCGTGCATCGCGCGATCTCTACCCCGCCCTGGCCGTGCCTGTCGAGGGGCGAAATGGTCACCCTCGCTCGCCTTGTCCTTCGATGAGGCAGGAGTTTTTCGCTCTGAGCCACGGGCGTTCGTGGCTCACCATCCGTCCGTTCGGTTCAGGTGAAGATCGCGCGGCCTCGGGCTTCCCACCATTCGCGATATCGTTCCTGAGCCCGGACTCGCTCCTGCCGCGGCAGATCGTCGTAGTAGCCGAAGTACTCACGAGTGAGAAGCTTCAGCTCCTCCCCCGCCGCATGGCGAATCTCCTGGTTCTGATGGGTCAGGGCGTCGATCAGCCATTCGATGCGATGGCGTTGGGCGTTGTCTGTCCACCACCGTCGCCATGCGTCCGCGTCCGTGCCGTAGTCCTGTAGTGAGAGGGACATCAGTGCCCAGCCCACGGAGATGCAAACGTCAGGGCGCGAATCGGCGAGTAGGTCTATCAGCTTGGGCACGGCAAGTGGGTCACCGATGCGCCCCAGCGCTTCGATGGCCGCGTGGCGGCCCATCATCGGGCTCTGTGGATTGCTCGCGGTCTCCAGCAGGCATTCGCGCACGGTGTCGCGAGCCTCCGGTTCCTTCTGCAGGAGTCGCGCGCCGGCGATGGCGGCCTGACGAACGTGCTCGTCCTCGTCGTCGACCCGGCGTGCGATGGCGCGCGCTGCGTCGCGACCGCGGAGCTCTCCGAGCATCCGCAGGGACCACCCTCGTACCTTGGCATTCGCGTCGGCGCTTCGCACCACGAGGTAGGGCACGGCGGCGCTCCCGATCCGACCGAGAGCATCGAGCACGGGGCCACATCGAGAGGGCTGCAGGCTCTCCCGCCCGTTCGACCCGGGTTCGTGGGTCAACGGCCCCGGGAAGCTTGCCGCCAGCGCCGCGATCGCGGGCTCACCCATCGGCAGGAGCTGCCCCAGGGCTGCTGCATCACCTTGAGTCAACCGTTCGACCAGCAGCTGTGCATCGGAGTCCACGTCCACGATGACGCTCGGGAGATCGCGCTCCGCTGGGTTCCGGCGGGGGACCAGCGGACCCGGTTCGGCGCGATCCGACCGAGACGCCACCCCCATGGGCACTCCACCACCGCCCTCACCATCCACCGCCCAATCATCACCCAGCTCCTCTGTGACGACGGACAGCTCGGGTGTCTCGTCGCGATCGACGGCTGGTGCTGTCGCTGACCCTGGCGAGGGCGGCGCGACGCCAGGGCTCGTTTGGTGCCGCGGGCGGCTCCCGGGCTGGGTCCCGGCAGGGGGGACGCTCGTTCCGACGCGCACCGGCGCGTGGCGCGGGATGGTCCGGTCCTCGACCGGTACGGTGGGCTCCGTCCAGCTCGCGCGGACCGCCGGTGGTGCCGCGGGCGTCAGCGCGTCGTGGATGTTCTGCGCTACTGCGATCGGCGACGCGACCGCAGCTCGCGCCTCGGTTGGCTTCCGGTCGAGAGATCCGGTGGGTGGCGCGCTCCGGGCGTCGAGGGCGCTGGTGAGCGCCTCCGCTCGCGACGAGGCGGGCGGTGTCACCGCGCGCTGGCTCGGCCGCACGACAGACTGCGGCAAGGATTCGAGCGCCCCGCGTACTGCCAGAGAACGGCGAGCGGTCCGCTTGCGCTCGAGGATGATGTGCTCGAGCGCAGCCGCCGTCAGCGCCGCGAAGCTTAGCACTTCACCGATCGCGCCGAGGTCCACGCCGTCGTCGCCGTGGTCACCCCAGAGCAGGAGCACGCAGCGCTCGCGGAGCGCGACCGGCATCACGAAGACAGGGGCGGCGATCGGGCGCCGGAGCTTCCGGGCGAGGTCCACGTCGATGCCCTCGTTCGCGAGCGGGGCGAGCACCCACGAGCCCTTGGCACGGGCGGAGGCGAACAGGCCGGAGACGTCGAGCGGGACCCCGATCTGGGTGACCTCGAGGCGAGTCGCCCCGGGTCCATGCGCGTCCCGGCCTTCGGCGAGATCGCCTTGGACCGCGAAGAGCGCCGAGTACTCGAAGAACTGAGCGCAGAAGTCGAAGAAGGCGCGCAGCACCTCGTCCCGCGTGTTGGCTTCCTGGAGATCCCGCTCGGCCATCGCGGCCGTGTAGGGTCCTCGTCGATTGCGCGAACGTTGGGACGGCGGACTCAAGGAGGGTGTCAGCGCCACGAGCGGCGATGGTTCGAGCCCCGCGCTGCTCGGGCGTTCGAGTGAGGGCTTGGTGTCGCGACGCTCCCCGACGGGCGCCAGGGTGGGCCCTCGGACCTCGGCGGTTCCGAGGAACGGAATCGCCTCTGGCACGGGGAGTGTCAACGGCGGAGGGGGGTCGCTGCGGATCGGGGGGGAGGTCGATTCGCTCGTGCCCGGGTCCACGACCGCAGACCCGTCGGACCTCTCGGCCGTGCTCGTTCGGGCTGGCGCCGGACTCGGCGCCCCCTTCCCGGACACCAGGGTCGTGGGGACGGTTTCACCTCCCGTTGGTGCCTCCGCCGTCACGTTGACGACCGGAGCCGGCACGATGGGTGTCTGTCTTGGCAGCGCGGTGCTGGAGGTCGAGCGCAGCAACCCCGCATCCAGCTTGGGCGGGCGCGGACCGGGCAGGACCGGGGCCGGCGGGTATGCGCGCGGTGGCAGGGTGTCGGGACGGGGGAGGTCGAGCCTGCCCGCGGTGGGGCGACGAGCCTCGGGTCGATCGCTGACGTTGGGCGGCTCGGAGCGCCCTTCGAGCTTGGCCAGCAGACGGTCGAGGCGGCGGTCGAGCGGAGCCCCGTAGTCGCGCGCGATCGCCTCGCGGATGCGGACCTGGAGCGCGCCGCACTGCACCACGCTCACCCCCAGGGCGAACGTGAGATCGCCCTCCACCTCGGTTGGGATCGGTTCGGCCACCGCGACCCAGAGCTGGCCGGGGCGCTCGTCGATCGGGTAGATGCCATGGCGGATCGCCAGATCCGCGGGGACGAGCCGCAACGTGCTCGGGTTGGGGCGAGGGAGCGGTCCGGCAGGTGCAGGGGCGAGGCCGTGGCACTGGGCCAGGACCTCGGTGAGGCGTGGTTCGCTGACGGTCGCCGCCTCGAGGAGATTGGTCGCGAGGTCGCCGCCGTACAGCACCTGTCGTGCCAGGGCCTCTTCGACGTCGTGCATCGAGGCCACCTGCTGCTTGACGATTGCCGCGCTCAGCGTCGCCATCCGGTGTCGACCTACCGCTCTCGGGACGCGCCAGGATATCAGCGGAGCCGCGGGGACTCCGCCAATTCTTCTCGCTCGGGCGCGAACCGACCGAGCGGCCGGTAGCCGGTCTTCGGCGCGGCGAGATCGGGGTCCCGCTGGGCGTGGGCTCCCTTCGCGGGTGCGGCGCCTTTCCGCGATGGGGGCCGGCTCTCGCAGCTTCTCGCCGAGAGCAGTAGCCAGGTCGATTGCTGCGTCAAATCAACAACCTAGAGCACCGAACCGGCAGCAGACCTCTCCAGAGGCAGCGCTGGAAACGCGTCCTCGCCTCGC
>JAFGBI010000227.1 GCA_016933275.1 Polyangiaceae bacterium
CAGCGCTGCCTCTGGTGAGGTCTGCTGCCGGTTCGGTGCTCTAGGTTGTTGATTTGACGCAGCAATCAACCTGATTGCTGCTCTAGGCGGTCGGTTAGGGAGCCGTCGCCCGCGGGTGCCGCTCCAGCTGCCGCCGTCAGCCCCGGGCGCCCGGCACCGCCGCGCTGCGCACTTTTCCCCGCGCCGGCAGCGCCGCACACTCGTGGACATGGCTGGTCACGCCATCCGACGCGCCACCGCCGAAGACCTTCAGCGCGCGCCCCCGCACTCGATCACCGAGCTCGTGGACGGAGTGGTTCCTGTCCAGCCCCGACCGGCCGGGCCCCACGCGCTGGCTGGGTCCGTGCTCAGCGAGGAGCTGGAACCGCCGTTTCGTCGCGGACGATGAGGTGCGCGCTACGGTCGTAGATCGCAGCCACTCCCCGCGGATTCGCGTAGCCTCGATCCAGCAGCCACAGCTCCCCGGGCTCCGCCCGAAATCTCCGGGCAGTCTCCCCGCCGTGCTCGTCGGTCACCTCGATGTGGCGTGGAGTCAGGTCGGAAAGCCGCCGCGTCTGCATCAGCTCCGGGTACTCGGCCCAGTTCTCGGTTAACACGTACGGGGGGCTTGGGTATGGGGGGAGGAACTTGGGATGACCGAGAACGCCATCGTGCCCGTGGAGCGCATCGAGCGCGCGATCCTGGTCATTCGCGGCCACAGAGTGTTTCTCGACGCCGATCTGGCGCTTCTCTACGAGGTCGAGGTCAAGGTGCTGAACCAGGCGGTCAAGCGGAACATGAAGCGTTTTTCCGCCGACTTCATGTTCCAACTCACCAAGGATGAAGCCGAAATCTTGAAGCCACCGGTCGTGACCTCAAGTTCCTGGGGTGGCCGTCGCTACCAGCCCTACGCCTTCACTGAGCAGGGGGTGGCGATGCTCTCGAGCGTGCTGCGCAGCCAACGTGCGGTGCAGGTGAGCATCGAGATCATGCGGGCCTTCGTGCGCCTGCGGCAGATGTTTCAGCAGAACGTCGATCTCGCCCGCAAGCTCGCCGCCCTGGAGAAGAAGCACGACGCCCAGCTCAAGGTCGTGTTCGACGCCATCCGCGAGCTGATGACGCCCCCTGCGAAGCCCAAGCGGCGGATCGGGTTCGGTGGGGGTGAAGGACCATGACCGGGCGGCATCACGGCGCCATGGACGCGCGCCGAAAACTGACACGGGCCGTGGCAGAAAGCCTCGCCAGAGGCGTGCGGCTGGAGAAGGCGATCCGGAAGAACCTGAGGGGGCTTGGGCATGCGGGGTGAGGCACACGGATGGCATGAGGCCCGCTCGCATCACAGCCCTTGGCGTCCGCGACTCCGCCGGCCCCGCCCGCGCCAGCAGTCCCCGTGGAGACGTCGAACGGGAGCTCGAGCTGTTCCGGCGGCGCCGGGCGGGCTCGCCGTCGGAACAGGAGCCTCTGCCGGGCCGCTCTCGTCGCCTCCGTCACGCCGCCCATGGTGCGCGGGCACGCGGCCCCTCGCTAGATGCCACGCGCGTGGCCTTATCTCCGTTTCGAGCGTGTTCGGCCCGCGCCCCAGATCGCGCCGAAGGATCGCGTGAACGCGGGTGCCTCCGGCGCGACGGTTGCGCGCGGGGTGGCGTCGTTCACGCCGCGGCGGCGGGTCGACAAAGAAAGTAAGGCCACCCTTTCGGGTGGCCTTACGAAGTGCGGGGCGGACGGGACTCGAACCCGCGGCCTCCGGCGTGACAGGCCGGCGTTATAACCGACTTAACTACCGCCCCTCGGAGGTGGGGACGCGGTGAATACCACAACCCGTGCCCCGCACAAGACCCAAGTTCAGCCGGGCTGGCTCCTGGGATCCCCAGTCGTTCAAGCGGGCCCTGATAGAATCTCAGGTCGAGGCGGATGGCGCCGGTGTACCGTCGACCCGGCTCCTGATGCCTGCCCTCGTCGCCATCGACCTTCCCCCAGCGACCTCGGCGGATCTGGTGTCAGCTGCCATCGCGACGTGCAGCGCGGCGCTGGGGGAAGGGTCCTGCGTGGTAGCGGACGAGGAAACGGCGCCGCGGTACCTGGCGGTCGTACGATGGGGCGGCGCGGACGGCACCAACCTACGGGTGGAGCTCTGGAGGGGAACGGCCGAGGGCACCACCCTCGACACGCGGCTCATCTCCTTCGCGCCCGCGGACCGGGAGAGGCAGCGCTGGGCCTCCGCGGGACTGGTGGTGGCCGCGCTGGTGGTTCAGCGGGAATCAGGGGAGGCGTCGCCTCCCCCTCGGGTCGAGAAGCCACGGGCATTGCCCAGGCCAGCGAGTCCGCAGTTGGTGCCGAAGGAGGGGGGAGGGGAGCCCGAACCGCCCCCGCGCGAGAAGGAGGGGTGGTTGCTCCTTGACGTGGCCGGGGTGGCTGGGCCGGCTTTCGACGACGACTCGATCCGGGCAGGCCCGGCCCTGCGCGCCACCTGGGCACCTGCCGCCCTGCCCCTGGCTCCCTTCTTTGGGGTGCGTTCGGTCGTTCGTCCTGGCCTGCCCAGTGGAACTTGGTTGGGCGGCGACCTGGGAGGAGTGGTCCGGTTCGGGGGGTGGACAGCGGGCCTTGCCGCCGACGTTCGCTTCGCGGCGACTGGCGAACGGATCATTGTGGTGGCCAATGACCCGAAGAACGGGGCTCGTGAAGCAGCGGGCCGCTGGCGGGTCGGTGGGCGTCTTGGGGTGGAAGTGGGGTGCCGGCTCCGCGCCCCCGCGGGGATCCTCTTTGGGGGGGAGCTCTCGATCCTGCGTCCAGAGGTCCAAATCGAGGTCGAAGATGAGCTGATGGCGGTGGATTCCTTCGTCGGATCTGCCGTCTGGGTAGGCCTTCGGGTTACCATTGCCGATGGTTAGGGTTCCCAATTGCCTGCCAAACGTGGGCAAGCCCGACTCTAAGGGTGGTGTCCTTGTCGAGTGCCATAGAACGATCCCGTCCCCGTCTTCGCATCGTGACGCGGTCGGCGCCCCCGATGGGTCCGGACGATGACGCCGCAATTGTCGCGGGTGTACGGAGTGGTGATGAGCGTGCCGCCGATGCGCTCTTCGACCGCCTTCACCTGATCGTGACCCGCACCCTACAGCGGGTGCTGCGCCAGCCGGCCACGGAGGTGGAGGATCTCGTCCAGGCCACGTTCGAGCGCATCGTCATGACCATCGTTGAGGATCGGTTCGCGGGTGCTTGCAGCCTGACCACCTGGGCCAGCGCCATCGCGGCGCACGTGGGCATCGACGCGCTGCGGACCAGGGTGCGCGAACGAAAGGTGTTTCGCCCCGTGGCCCCGAGCGATGCCGAGGTGGGAGACTTTCCGTCGTCACGTCCGCTGGAGCTGACGCTGGAGGCTCGCGACGAGATCGTGAGGTTGCAGGCGACGCTGGGTCGAATGCGACCCGAACAGGCGCGCACGCTCATACTCCACGACGTTCTCGGTCATGACCTGGCCGAAATCGCCATGCTCACCGGGGTGTCGATCGCGGCCGCCCAATCGCGGCTGGTGCGTGGCCGGAAGGAGCTATTGCGCCGACACGGCGTGAAGACTGGGAGATCCCAATGATGGATCACGAGGTACAGGCTGCTCAGGAGTTGCTGGCGCCGTGGCGGTACGACGTGGTGGATCCCACTAGCGGCTCGGATATCAGCGCCATTCGGGCGCGGCTGCTACCCGCATTGAGGCAGACCATCCGGCAGTCCGCAGAGCGTCGAACCAAGAACGCGCGCGCTCGGGTGGTGGGGGCCGTGGTGCTGGGCATGACCGCCGCTGCAGGCGTTGCGCTCATCGTCGGCGTGGGTCGGCCGAAGGTCGAGCCGATCGTCGAGGCGCAGGCGCCGTTGGAGGTGCACGTGACCTCTGGCCAGGTCGTGCATCGGACGGCTGCTGGCGACGAGTCTCTGCAACCGGGACGGTCCAAGCGGATCGACCCGAACGGAGTCATTGCCACCATCGATGATGCGCAAGCTCGCCTGGCCGCGGGCGGTGTCGAGATCGGGCTTGGCGGTCGGACCGAGGTCGGGCTCGAGGAGCTCGGATCCCGGATAGTGGAGCGTGTACGCCTGCACGAGGGTTCGGTCCGCTGCGTGGTGCCGCCGCTGGGGGCGTCACGGCAATTCTCGGTGGTCACCCCGGACGCGACGGTCGTGGTTCATGGGACTGTGTTCGGTGTCGAGGTCGATCCCGATCCACACGCAGCGCCCCGGACCTGCGTCACGGTTGAGGATGGGGTGGTGACCGTGCGGCACCGCACGGGCATCGTGCGTCTTGCGGCCGGCGGGAGCTGGGGCTGCGGCGATCCGACGCCGACGGGGGAGGCACTCGAAGAAGGGCCTCCGGTGCCCGTGACCTCGGTGGCGCGCACTCGAGGCACCGGTATCGGGAAGGTGGTCCCAGGTTCTCGTCGTGGATCGCGGGCGGCGTCCCAGATCGAGGACCTCGACGCGCAGAATCGGCTCTTCCGGGGGGCGCTCGCTGCGGAGCGGAGGGGCGAGGTGTCGATGGCGAAAGCGGCACTTCGGGAGCTTCTGACCCGACACCCGAACTCACCGCTGGCGGCGGAGGCGCGGGCGATGCTCGAGCGCCTCGAGAAGCGGTGACCGTCCAGGCACCGCGCGGGGGGGGGTGTCCTCGCCTTCTCCTCCGCCAGGAGGCCCTCTTCAACTCACGATGACGCAATCGTAGAAGAAGTCGAGCCGGTCGTTGGTGTCTTCGCGGACGGCCTCGCAGCTCTCGGGACAGAGCCGTATCTCGGATTGGCCCGTGATGTACTGCCACCCTTCACCGGCGCAGTCGTTGGCGTCGTCGCGCAGGAGGACCCGGCGGGTCCCGTCCGACTTGGTCCACACCACCGTAGTGGTGTCGTAGTCGATGGATCCCAAGGGTGGCGACTGCATCCAGTAGTCGCAGACGCCTTGGCTGGAAATGGTCTCGAGCGCACGCTCGAGTCCGGCAGCGAAGGCCGGCTCCTCCACCATGTCGAAATGGCAGTATGGCGGAACGGAGGTGCTGCATTCCCCGCGTCTGGTCCCACCCTCCAGCGCCGCGGTCGCGAGCCAGGCCCGCACGTCCGCGCTCCCTGGCGTGCCGACGACGAAGGTGGATGTGCTCTCGCCACGGGCGGCTTGGATCGCGGAGATGAGCGCACCGGTCGGGGAGGTGGACGACGTGGCCGAGTCCGTGCACTCTAGTCGGAAGGTCGGTTCCCCATCGGTGATGACCACCATGTGGGTGTTCTCGGTGGGGCCGTCCATCGCGTCGTAGGCGAACGAGTAGGCGTGGGCCGTGGGTCTTTCCTCATCGGAGAGGTCGGCTCGCCAGAGGGCGTTCAGGAGTCGATTGCGTTGTCCGTCATCGAGATCGGCGAGCGCCACGAGCCGTTCGATGTTGATACAAGCGGCCTCCACGGGATCCGAACGGTCGCCGAAGCCCTCCGTGCCTTCGCCGTTCGGGAACAAGAGCAATCCGACCTCGGCATCGTCGGGGAGGGAGTCGAGCATCTCAACGAGCGCATCGCGCGTTACCGACCACCGGGTCCCGCCGTCGGCGACCGCGGTCTCCATGGAACGGCTCACGTCCACGACGAACATCAGGGATGTGGCCGACGGGCGGGGGTCCCGATCGTCCCACTGGCTGCAGCTGCTCTGGCGGAGCGCCTCCAGCTCTTCCCCCGAGATCTCCGCCGTGCCACCGACGTGCGTGTCGGGGGGATCGATCTGGTCGGTGGGGACACAGCGTCCGCGGTCGGTGCAGGTCAGGTTCGTCCCGCAGAGCGACCCAGCGGGGGTACAGTCGAACGTGCAGTCTCCGCCGGGGCTGCAGTAGAGGCCGAGCGGACAGGCGGAGTCGTCGACGCAGGGGGTTCCGCAATCGGTGCCCGACGGGCAGATCGTGTTCGGCTCGAGCAGCTCGACGAGCACCGACTCTTGGCATCCCAAGCTTGGCCCACCACCCCCCAGCGCGACCAAGGACGTCGCCGCCGCGAGCCCAAAAGCCGCCCGACCACGATTCATCCGATGCAGATGCCCCCGATCCCCCGCGCTCGCAAGGGGAACCTGGCTCAGGATGATTCAGGGGGCTATCGCAGGGGCACGGATGAACCCAGTGTAGGCAAATGTAGGCGCTCCCCTTACTCATCGAAGGGCTGAAGCGCCTGCGCGGCAACGCGCAGCCGCTCGAGTTGTCCTTCGACCCCGATGAGCGGCGAACGGAACCGGACCGCCACCTCGTAGGTCCAGAGGTGCGGCTCCACTCTCGGTCGAGCCGCAGCGCGCACGACCCGCGCTTCCGTGGTGACGCCCGCGTGTTCGTCGTCGAAGTGGATGGTGATCTGCAGCCCCTCACCCACCGCGCACTCCCGTCGCGTCCAGAGGAGCGCCCCGGAACGGCTGATGTTGGTGATCAGCGCGACGTGACCGAGATCGCGTTGGCCGTTCAGCGCCGCGGGGATGGTCGAGGGAAAGCGCTCGGCCGAGCGGAGGTGCGGCTCGAAAGAGGAGGAGAAGGCGTCGATCACCACCGGCGCCTGGGGGCGTAGCTCCTGGCCCGCGGGGGTGAGGTGGAACGGTTCGTCCCCCGCCCAGACGAGCACGTCGGTGAGGGCATCCGCCAGGTCCTTGGCTGTCGGGAAGCGTTCGGTGGGGTTGCGGCGGGTTGCACGCGCGAACCATTCGTCGAAGCCCTGAGGAACCACGGCAAGGGTCGAGGGCCTCACGATCGGGCGGGAGCAGATGGCGCGGATCAGCTCCGCCGGTCGGGTGCCGGGGAAGGGTCGAAACCCGAAGAGGCACTCGAACGTCACCATCGCCATTGCCCAGAGATCGACCTGCGG
Organism: Polyangiaceae bacterium; assembly: GCA_016933275.1. Taxonomy (GTDB): domain Bacteria; phylum Myxococcota_A; class Polyangia; order Polyangiales; family Polyangiaceae; genus JAFGBI01. Next base: position 6,831 of record JAFGBI010000227.1, read on the forward strand.
CCCCGTGGGGGACCCCTCGATCTGCTCGGGGCTCATGTAGTGGACGGTGCCGATGACGGCGCCCTGCTCGGTGAGCGCGGTGTCCCCCTGATCGCGACCGGGGAGCGTCTTGACCAAGCCGAAGTCGAGGACTTTGGCGACGAACCCCTCGTCGTCATCGACGAGGAACACGTTGCCGGGCTTCAGATCGCGGTGCACTAGCCCCGCCGCGTGGGCACGGGTCATCGCCCGGGCGACGTGGCTGATCACGCGATCGACCACGTCAGGCCGCAGCTGCACCTCGCGAACAAGCCTCGTGGCGAGCGACTCCCCCGAGAGGTACTCCATCACGATGTACGGGAGGCCCTCGGAGCAGCCATGGTCGAGCACCTGAACGACGTGCGGACCGCGCAGCGCTGCCGATGCGCGAGCCTCCCGGGCGATGCGCTCGTGGTTGCGCCAGTCATCGGCCGCCTCCTCGTGGATGAACTTGATGGCAACCTGCGACCGTAGACCGAGGTGCTCCGCGAGCCAGACGGTACCCATGCCACCCCGCCCGAGCACGTGAAGCAACCGGTACTTGCCGTCGACGACGCGACCGAGGGCCTGCACAGCACCAGCCTAAAGGGGGGCTTCCGTAGCCACAAGGGACATCGCGGAAGCCGCCGTAGAGCTTCAATCAGGTCGATTGCTGCGACGAGTCAACGACCGAGCGGGGCGTCGCCCCCGCCCAGCCGGCGCGTGTCTCCGAGCCAGTCGCCGCCTTGAGCAAACGGCCGGTTCGTCTGGGTGGAGGATCCGACCGTCATTCTCATGCGACGACGGGATCGCCGGCGAAGGCCCGAGCCGGCCGGGCGCTGGGGGGAGCGACGCGACCGACGGCGGTGAGGATCCCGGCTCGCCCAGCGGCGACAACGCGGGTGCGGTCGTCGCAAGCGGTGGCACCGGCGGCAGCGGACCGATCGTGGGCACCGGTGGCAGCGGCGCGGCGGAGCCGATCGGAGGCGCGGGCGGCGGGACCCTGGGCGGAGCCGCCGGTGCGCTGCTCCCCTCGACCTTCACCGAGGAATGGTTCGCGGACAGCACCGTGTCGCGGCGCGGCGAGCTCCCGGTCCCGAGCGCGTACGACCGCCTGTCGGCGAGCGCGATCGTCGAGCAGCTAGAGATCTACGATCCGGGTCGCCTCGTGCGTTGCGCGGTGAACGACGACCCCGCCTACCGCGCCGCGGTCGACGAGCTCGGCGGCGTCACTTGGGGATACCCCGTGACCGTGCTGGTGGACGAGAGCCAGCCGGACTTCCGCGCCGGCTTCGAGTCCCCGTCGCAGTACTGGGTAGACACCGCGATGGCCGCATCGAACGGCGGTGAGGTGGAGATCGAGGAGTCGGACATCGTCGGGATCTCCGACGAATCGGCGCTCTTCTTCTCGCAGGAACACGGCCTTCTGCTGGTCGACCTGAGCGGTGACGCGCCGGTTTTCGACTGCGCCACCAAGCTTCCCGGGGTAGTGGACAAGTTCTACTTCTACCAATGGCACCTGGTCGTGATGAGCGGCACGCAGTACGGCAGCGCGGCTCGCGGCTCGCGGCTCTTGCACTTCGACGCGACCGACGGTGACCTGCGGTTCGTGGAGGCGGTGGACCTCGGGAGCGGCAGGGTCCTCGACACGCGCCGGTTCAACGACAAGCTCGTCGTGTACACCGACCTCGATCTCGGCGACGACCTGGCGGACCCCAACGCCGGCGCGTACGAGTACTACTACATTCCGCCCCCCCGCACCGCACCCTGCGGGTGTTCCGGTTCGGCGACACCTTGACCGAGGAGCTCAACCAGACGTTGATCGACACCAGCGTGAGCGACGAGTACCTCCTGAGCGGCCCCATCGCGCCGGACACGCCGCCAGGGACGCTGGTCCACGAGGCGAGCAGGTTCGGCAATGTCCTCTGGGCGAGTGACCATTACCTCGTGATCACCGAGCAGCTCGACCGAACCTCCCTCGATCGCTGGGAGACCTACGGCTATTCGGTCTGCACCGCCGGCCACACGGTGCCGCGCACCTATCGCCACTGCAACACGATCTACGAGACGCGACCGAATCCTGCCTACGTCCCGCCCGACAACAGCGGCGGGGATCGCGCCTGCAACGGGGTCACCCTCGCCGACTGTCTGCGCTCGGTGGCGCGAGTGGCGAGTCCCACCATTGACGTGCCCATCGGCACCGAGTGCACGGAACACGAGTACCAGGACTGGGTGTGCGACGCCCACGAGTACCGCACTGCGACCTATCCCCGACTGATCACCGAGTACGCGACGCGCCTCTTCATCTACGAGTACACCGATGCCGGGTTCGTGCGCCTCGCCACCCAGGTGAGCGAGATCACCACCGCCGGGATCGAGGAGCAGACGCTCGACGACGTGGTGTCGACGCTCACCACCTCCCCGGAGGCCTACGACCTCGCCGTTCCGGGGATCGTACAGACGCTCTACTTCCAGAATGGGTTTCTCTACGTCATCTCCGACGGGATCCTCCAAGTCTACGCGATGGGAGAGAGCTCGCTCGTGCGCACCGCCTCGCTCGCCGTGGTGGAGGATCGCTTGCAGACCTCGCTCTTCACCGACGACCGGCTCTACCTGAGCGATTCTGGCTACTCAGCCGGTCACGACCAGTCGATGCTGCGCGTGGTCGACCTCACGAATCCTGCCTTCCCTCGACAGGCGTCGCAGGACCGCACGCTTCCCGGGGGCCACAGCGTCATCCTACCCACCTTGGAGGGGATCCTGAACATCGGCGCGGTCGCCAATTTCGAGCCTGGCATCCCCTCGATCGTCAAGCTTGGGCTTTTCACCGACCCGTTCGCATCCGAGCTCGCGTACCTCATTCTCGGCACGGATCTCTCGGCGGCGTACCTCGGGGACACGAAGGCGCACTACTTCGACGCTGCCGAGGAGCGCCTGTTCGTCGCGTACCATGGTGAGGACCGCGATACGGTGTTCCCCGTCGCCCGCGTGGGCGTGAGCCACCTCGAGCCCGGGACGATCGTGACCGAGGGCGCAGTGGCCGTACCGGAGCTTTCGGCCCGCGTGCGCCCGCGCCCCGGCGCCGTCGACGAAATCCTGAGCTTTGCCACGAGCTCGGTCGAGTGGCTGCGACCCGCGGGGGCCAAGTGGAGCGCGACGCCCCTGCTCGAGTACTTCACGCCGATCGCGCTCTATCGGCGCACCGCCATGGACGACTACGTCGAGGTTCTGCGCCTCGGATGGACCGTCGCGCGTGACCTTCCCGCACCCCGCCCAGAGCAGCGCCGCGCCCCCCGCCATCAGCGGGCGCTGCCAGCCGCGGGTCATCGCCCGAAGGGTATCACCTCGGCGGGGGCTCGTTGGGGAACCTTGGGGTCCCCGCTAGACTCCAACCCCCTTGTTGTCCGAACGCCTTCGTTCCGCATCGCTCGCGGGGTGGCTGCTGCTCTGCGCCTGCGCCGCGGCGCCGGCCCCGCCGCCGGTGGCCGCGGCCCCGCCGCCGCCGGCCGAGCTCGCGCCGAGCCTGGCCCTCTCGGCCCCGGATCGCTCGGAGCAGGCACCGTTCGAGCTCCTCGCGGCGACCCCCGAGGGCGAGCTCGCGGCGCTGCCACCGGCGATCACGCTCGTCTTCTCCCGCCCGGTGCAGCCGATCGAGGGCTCACTGGAGAGCCCCGCGCCGGTGGCGCGCGTCACGGCGCAGGGCGGGGTCGAGATCGTGGGGCGCTGGATCTGGTACGGGACGAGGACGGCCTCGTTCGAGTTCGGGGAGCGCGCGCCCTGGGCCAGTGAGATCGAGGTGGTGGTGCCGGCCACGACGCGCGCGCTCGACGGCGCGATGCTCGGCGCCGAGCGAGCCTTCGCCTTCGCGACGCCGCGCCCGGTGCTGGTCGAGGCGAGCCTTCCAGCGGGGTTCGTGGCGGGCCACGGCTACCCGCTGCGCCTCGATTTCAACCAGCCGGTGTCCCGGGGCGAGGCCCTCCGCGTGCTCTCGGTCACCGGGACGCGGGCTGGGCGCCGGGTGCCGATCCCGGTCACGGTGGAGCAGACAGGGCTCGGTGACGACTGGGTGGAGACGGATCAGCGCCTGCTCCTGCCCCGAATCCCGCCTGGGGTCGGCGACGTGGTGGTCGAGGCCGCGGCGGGGCTCCGCGGCGCCGAGGGCACGCGGGTGTCCCTCGAGCCCGCGCGCTTCCCGCTCCCGATGCTGGAACCGCTCCGGTTCACGCTCGAGTGCGAGCGCGCGCCCGACGGGCGCTGCGCGGCCGACTCGTACCCCACCCTCACGCTTTCCAAACCCGTCCCCAGCCTGGCGCTGTACCAGCACCTGCGCTTCTGGCCCGAGGTCCCCAAGGAACGCTACGAGTATCGGGGGAGCACCGACTCGATCCCCCTCGGCTCCCTCTTCGAGCCGGCGCCCGGCAAGCGCTATCGCGTCGAGGTCCTGCCAGGCCTGGTCACCGACGACGGCGAACGGATCACCCGCGGCCACCGCTTCGAGCTTGCGATGGCCGACGAGACGCCGAGCGTCGAGTGGACCGCGCGGCCCGAGGTGGTGATCGATCGCGATCGCCCCGCGCCCTTCCTGCGCCTCTGGGGGCTCAATGTCCCTGAGCTGGAGGCTGCCCTCGCCCCGCTTCCCACCGAAGACGCCATCACCGGGCTCGGCGCTAGTGGGCGGGACTACACCGCCGTCGCCGCGCTTGCGGGCGCCCGAACGCTGCGCCTGCCGCTCACCGTCGCCCCCAACGAGTATGCCCACGTCGACCTGCCCCTCCCCGTCGACCTGCTCGCGCCCCACCGCACCGGGAGCCTGCTGGTCGCAACCCGCGGCGAGGGCGCCCCCGCGGAGCCGCCGCGGCTCGTCACCGTGACCGACCTCGGGGTGCTCGCGCGCTGGAGCCCGCACGGGACGATCGTCTGGGTGACGCGCCTGTCCGACGCCCTCCCCGTCGCCGGCGCGGAGGTCACCCTCCACGCCGCGCCCACCGCAGACCGCCCGCCCTCCAGGCCGTTCTCGACCCGGACCGACCGCGACGGGCTCGCGGTGCTCCCGGCGCGCGCGGTGGAGCGCGCGCTCGGCCGTCCGGGTGCTCCCGGTCCCGTCATTACCGTCACGCACGGCGAGGATCACGCCCGCGTCGCCGCGCAGCGGCTCGATCGGGAGGACCTCACGCTGCTCCCCTTCGTCTTCGTCGAGCGCGGGATCTACCAGCCGGGCGAGCCCCTCCACGTGAAGGGCTACCTGCGCCGGCCCGCACCGAGCGGCCTGGAGACGCCCGTGGGGCAGAAGCTCGATGTCATCGTCCGCGACGGCCTCGATCGAGTCCTGTTCGAGCAGAGGACGCGGACCGACGACTACGGCTCCTTCGCCGTCGAGGGGACGCTGCCCGAGACGGCCGCCCTCGGCTTCGCCTCAGTGGAGATCCGGTGGCGAGGCGCTCCGCCCGGTTGGCAGCGGGATCGCTGGGCCAGCTTCGTGATCAGCCGCTACCGGGTGCTCGACTTCGAGGTGAGGGCGCGGCTCGACCAAGCGACGTACTTCCGCGGTGACACCGCGCGCCTGAGCGTCCTCGGCCGGTACTTCCACGGGGCGGCGATGCGCGACGTGCCCCTGCGGATCGAGGTGTCCGCCTACCCGACCGCCTTCCGACCCGATGGCTTCGCCGGCTACTCGTTTGGGCGCGACGACGACGGCTCCCGCGACGAAACCGTGGGGGCGCAGCGCCGCCTCGACGCCCAGGGGCGCGCCCGGTTCGAGCACCCGCTGGCGCTCCCGAAGATCCAGGGCCCGGTCACCGTCGAGTTCGAGGCCGAG